>MNEG01000050.1 GCA_001917585.1 Candidatus Rokubacteria bacterium 13_1_40CM_68_15 | reverse complement strand
GCGTCATGAGATCGCCGGTCGTTCGACGGGCGATCTCCGCGGGCGGAAAGCGCTGCAAGCTCGCGTAGAGGTCGTTCCTCAGGTCGTGCTCGATCCGTTGCGCGCCGCCCATGATGGCGAAGCGCGAGCCGAGCCGCGCGATGCCATTGGCAGCAGCGAGGAGGAGCACGAGGCCGACATAGCGCCCCACTTGGGCGTGGGCGGCATCGGCCTCGAGCGCCTCGATCGCGCGCTGGACCGTCCATGGGATGGCGAGACTCAATCCCGTCGCCGTGAGCAGACACGCGATCCCCAGCGCGTAGCGAGCGCGATATCGCGAGAGGTACGAGGCGAGAGCGCGGGGCGCCGGCCCCCGCGGCGCCGGCGTCACGTCAGGTGCGAACGGCCGGCTGGGGGCGCCCGTCGACGTGCGGCTTGAGGGCCGCGTACACGGCGGACACCGCCGGTGTGGCGAGACCGAATCGCTCACCGAGCCGCGCGGCGTGGCCATGCAGCGCTTCCAGCTCGAGCCGGCGCCCCTGCACCAGATCGTTGCCGAGCGACGCCATCAGCTCAGGCGGTAGCGCTTCGCCTTGCTTGACCAGAGTCTCCACGACGTTCGCCGGTAACGCCACGCCGGACGCGCGGGCCAGCGCCGTCACCTCTTCGAGGATCGCGCGGAACATTCGCCACGTCTCCGGAATACTGCGCACGACACCGATGGGACACCGCGTGAGCGCGGTGAGGCCGGCCTGGGCGCAGATGAAGAGATACTTCTCCCACAAGACGCGCCGGATGTCGGAGGAGATCTCGACGGGCACGGAGGCCGCGGCCAGTCCATCACGCAGCCGCTCGCAGCGCGGTGTCGATCGGCCGTCCAGCTCGCCGAAGACGATGCGGCCACCGAAGCGATGCGCGATGACGCCGGGCGCCTCGATCCCGGCGAAGACGTAGGCGGCTCCGCCGACCGCGTGGCGTCCGCCGAGCACGGCGTCGATCTTCTCCTCATTGTCCACGCCGTTCTGCAGCGACACCACGGCGGTATCGGGGCCGACGACCGGGCGGAGCGCGGCCGCCGCGCTCTCGGTGTCGTAGGACTTCACGCAGAAGAGCACGGCATCGGCGGGCGGGCCGCCGGCCAGGGTCTCCACCGCGTCGATCTTGACGACCCGCTCGCCCTCGGCCAGCGAGCGCACGCGCAGGCCGTCGCGGCGAAGCGCGGCCAGATGTGTGCCCCGGGCGACGAAGGTGACGGTGGTGCCGGCGAGAACGAGGCGCGCGCCGAAGTAGCCCCCGACGCCGCCTACGCCCATGACGACGATCGAGAGCGGCGACATACGTCGTCATGCTCGGGGACCCGTGGTTGGTTGTCAAGCGAGCGTGTGATAGATTTCGCCAGGATGCATTCGCCCGAACGGCGGGTCGCGGTCGACGCCGCCCGCGCCGCCGGTCATCTCCTCAGGAAAGAGCTCGACGGCGTCCGGCGTATCACCTACAAGGGCAGTCCCACCAACCTCGTGACGGAGATGGACGCGCGCTGCGAGGCGTTGATCGTCGATCGCCTCCGGGGCACGTTCGCCGGCGATGCCATCCTCGCCGAGGAGACGGGGACGACGCCCGGCCGCTCGGGGCGCCGCTGGATCGTCGATCCCCTGGACGGGACGACGAACTATGCGCACGGCCTGCCGATCTTCGCCGTCTCGATCGCGCTCGAGGTCGAGCGCCACGTGGTGCTCGGCGTCGTCTACGACCCCACGCGGGACGAGCTCTTCGTGGCCGAGCGCGGTCACGGCGCGACCGTCAACGACGGCGCGCTCACGGTCTCGGACACGGCCACGCTCGACGAGAGCCTGCTCGCCACGGGCTTCCCCTATAACATCCGCGAGACGCGGGCGAACCTCGCCGAGTTCACCGCCTTCACGCTGCGCTCGCGCGCGGTCCGGCGCCTGGGCTCGGCCGTGCTCTACTGCGCGTGGGTGGCCGCCGGCCGCTTCGACGGTTACTGGGAGCAGACCACCGGTCCCTGGGACGTCGCCGCCGGCAGTCTTCTCATCGAGGAGGCGGGCGGCCGGGTCACCGACCTCGTCGGCAAGCCGCTCGACCTCGACAAGCCCGCGATCGTGGCCAGCAACGGCAAGATCCACGACGCGATGCTGGGCGTCCTCGAGGAGGTGCGCCGACGATGAGCGACAGGCGCCCGCCGATCCAGATCCGCACCATCCGGGTCGAGGTGCATCAGCTCGGCGAGCACGAGCTGGAAGTGACGGGACGTCTGCTCGACGAGCGCCCGGGTGCCCGGACGATGTGGTTCGGGATCCGGGACGACGGCGCCGTCCACGACATGTCGCTCACCGTGCGGGTGCGCCATCCCGGCCTCGTCATCACCGCGGCGACACCGGACATGACCGCCCATCCGTACACGCTCTGCCGGGACGCCTTGCCCCCGCTCCAGCAGCTCGTCGGACTGTCGGTGGCGCAGGGCTTCACGCGCGCGGTGAACGAGCGCTTCGGCCGGCAGCACGGCTGCGCTCATCTCACCGCGCTCGTCCACGCGATGGGACCGGCGATCAGGCAGGGCGCCGGCGCCGCGTTCCGCGACGAGAGTGCGCTGCCGCGCGCCGAGCGCGACCTGTGGTTCATCGACACCTGCCAGGCCTGGCGCGCCGACGGCTCCCTCGCCGACCGCATGCGGGCGGGCGACCTCGCGGCGATTCGCGCGCTGTCCGTGCGCAAGCCCACCGACTGAGCGTGGCCGTGGGCGACCCCTCGGCCTCGCGACGGCTCGCCCGCTTCGCGCTGGGCCTTCGTCTCGCCGACGTCCCTCCGCCGGTCGTCGCCCGCGCCGGACTCCTGGTGCTCGACATTCTCGGCTGCGCGCTCGCCGCGGCGCCGACTGACTTCGGGCGCTCCGTGATCGAGACCGCGCGAGGGCTGGGCGGCGCCACCGAGAGCACGATGATCGGTGGAGGCGCCAAGGTTGGCGCGCCGAGCGCGGTGCTCGCCAACGCCGCGCTGGCTCACGGCCTCGATTTCGACGACACGCGCGAGGACGCCATCGTCCACACGGGGTGCGCCGCCGTACCGACGGCGCTCGCCGTGGCCGAGGCCATGGGCGCGTGCGGAGCCGCGGCGCTCGAAGCCACGATCGCTGCCGTCGAGGTGATGTGCCGCGTCGGCCTCGCCGTTCCCGGCCGCTTCCACGCGCGCCATTTCCATCCCACCTCGCTCACGTCGAGCTTCGCCGCCGCCGTGGCGGCCGGCCGGCTCTACGGCCTCGCTGAGCCCCAGCTCGTGCACGCGCTGGGGATCTGCGGCAGCCAGGCGGCGGGCATCATCGAGTACCTCAGCGAAGGCGCGTGGACGAAGCGGATGCATCCCGGCTGGGGCGCTCATGGGGGCGTGATCTCGGTGCTGCTCGCCCGGAACGGGTTCACCGGTCCCACGCGAGTCCTCGAAGGCGAGCACGGGCTCTACGCGGCGTTCGCCGGCGGCCACGACCCCGCGCGCCTCGACGCGCTGCTGGCGACGCTCGGCAAAGAGTGGGAGCTCGAGCGGCTCACCTTCAAGCCCTACCCGTGCGGCTCCATCGCCCACCCCTACATGGACTGCGCGCTCAGGCTGCGGACGGAGCACCGGATCGCGCCCGAGGACATCGTCGAGGTGCGATGCCGGACCGCGGCCGGCCCGCTGCCACGACTGTGGGAGCCGCTCGACGCCAAGCACCGGCCGCCGAATGGCTACGCCGCGAAGTTCAGCCTGCCCTATCTTCTCGCGGTGATGTTCGTTCGCGGCTGGGCCGGGCTCGCCGACTTCACCGACGAGGCCGTGCGTGACGAGACGGTGCTCCGGGTCGCCGGCACGGTCGGTTACGACGTCGACGAGACCATCGACTATCCCCGGCAGTTCGTCGGACACGTCGCCGTGCGTCTGCGCGACGGCCGGCGACTGGAAGCGCACCAGGACCACCCGCGCGGGGGCGCCGATTTCCCCTTGACGCCCGCCGAGCTAGCGGCGAAATTCCGCAGCAACGCCACACTGGCCCTGACCCCAGCGGTTGCCGATGCGATCATCGCCGAGGTGGGCCGCCTGGCTGCGGCCCGGACTCTCGACGTCTTGATGCGATCGCTCCAGGGAGAACATCGAGCATGACACGCATGGTTTCTGCGCTGGTGGCGGCGGTTGTCATCCTGGGTAGCGCGGCGGTGGCCGCGGCGCAGGACGCGGCGCTCGTCGAGGCCGCAAAGAAAGAGGGCAAGGTCGTCTGGTACACGTCGCTCGTCCTGCCCAGCGCCGAGAAGGTCGCCAAGCTGTTCGAGGCCGCCTATCCCGGGATCCGCGTCGACGTCAACCGGACCGGCTCACAGCGAATTCTCCAGAAGATCCTGCAAGAGCTGCAGGCGGGGATCAAGAACGCCGACGTCGTCCACACCTCCGATGCCGGGCACTTCGTGCTCCTCAAGGACAAGAAGCTGCTGCTCCGGTACCTCCCCCAGGGGATCGACAAGTTCCCGGCCGGGTTCAAGGACAAGGACGGTTATTACTTCGGTCTGCGCGCCACCGTGAACGTGATCGCCTACAACACCAGGGCCGTCGCCGCCGCCGACGCGCCGAAGACGTGGAAAGACCTGCTCGACGCGAAGTGGAAGGGCAAGCTCGTCACCGCCCATCCGGGTTATAGCGGAGTCATCTCGACCCACGTGCTCGCGCTCGTCCACCTGTTCGGCTGGGACTACTTCAAGCAGCTGGCTCAGAACAAGGTCATGATCACCCAGTCGGCGGCCGACCCGCTGACCGTCGTCGCGTCCGGAGAGCGCCCGGTCGCGGTCAACGGTGGTGAGTACAGCGCCTACCAGCTCAAGAAGAAGGGGTCTCCCATCGAGATCGTGTACCCCAAGGAGGGTGTGCCGCTCGTCGTTTCCCCGACGGCGATCATGGCCGCGGCCCCTCACCCGAGCGCGGCGAAGCTCTTCACCGACTTCACCTTCACCCGCGAGATCCAGCAGGTCATGGCCGACAGCGAGGGCCTCTACACCGGCCACCCCGAGGTGAAGTATCCGACCGACAAGCCGAAGATGACGGAGCTCAAGCTCCTGCCCGTCGATCCCGAGGAGCTGGAGAAGCGCAATGAAGAGATCAAGAAGCGCTTCGTCGAGTTCTTCGGCGCGTAAGCCTCTCGCGCCGATCGTCCTGCTGGCCCTCGTCCTGGCCGCCGCCGGGGCGTCGGCGCAAGACGCGAGGGTGGCCGAGGCGCGACGCGAAGGCAAGCTCGTCTGGCACACGTCGCTGGCGCTCGATTCGGCCCAGCGGCTGGCCACGCGGTTCGAGCAGACCTACGGCGTCAAGGTCGAGGTGCATCGCTCCGGCTCGGAGCGGATCCTGCAACGGGTGATGCAGGAGTTCTCGGCCGGCATCAAGAACGCCGACGTCGTCAACACCTCGGACACCGGCCACTACGTCCTGCTCAAGCGCAAGGCCCTGCTCGCCCGCTACACGCCGGCCGGCGCCGAGCGCATCCCGGCGGGCTTTCGCGATCCCGAGGGTTACGCGTGGGGCTGGCGGGCGTTCCCCCTCGTCGTGCCGTACAACACCAGGCTGGTCGCGCCGGCCGACGTTCCCCAGACGTGGAAGGACCTGCTCGACCCGAAGTGGAAGAACCGTCTCGTGATCTCGCACCCGGGCTACGCCGGCTCGGTCGTGACCCAGATCATCGCGCTCGAGAAGCTCTATGGGTGGGACTACTGGGCCCAGCTCGCCAGGAATCGGCCGATGCTCGTGCAGTCCATCCACGATCCGGGACGGACGGTGATGTCGAGCGAGCGTGCCGCCGGCGTCAACGGCGCCGACTATGGGCTGCTCTACACCGAGCGCCGCACACCGGGCGCCACGCTGGCGGCCGCGTATCCGCGTGACGGCGTACCACTGATCTTCTCGCCCACTGCCATCATGAGCTTTGCCCCTCATCCCAGCGCCGCGCGGCTCTTCACCGACTTCATCTTCACACGCGAGACGATGCAGATTCTGGCCGACGCCGAGGGACTCTACGTCGCCCATCCCGACGTCACCTACCCACCCGACCGCCTGAAGCTCTCCGAGCTGAAGATGCTCGTCGTCGACCCCGAGGAGATCGACAAGCGCACGGAAGAGGTGAAGAAACGCTTCGTGGAGCTCTTCGGTGCGTAGCACGGTGGTGAGGAGCACGTTCGACCGGTCCGTCCCCGTATGGATCGCGACCGCCGTCACGCTGGTCCTCCTCATGATCCTGCCGCTCGGCTGGCTCGGATGGGTGAGCGTGAGCAGCGAGCAGGGGGCGACGCTCGCCAACTACGTCCAGGTCTTCGGTGATCCCCACCTCCAGAAGGCGCTGTGGAACACGATCGTGCTCGCCTTCTGGGTCGGCACGGCCTCGCTCGCCGTCGGCGTGCCGATGGCGTGGCTCACCGGGCGGACCGACCTGCCCGGCAAGCGCGTCATCCGCGCGCTCATCATGGCGTCGTTCGTCACCCCGCCGTTCCTCGGCGCCTTCGCGTGGGTGATGCTGGCCGGGCCCAACGCCGGCCTCCTCAACAAGATCTACCGCGGCCTGACCGGCAGCGACGACCCGCTGATGAACATCTTCACCATGCCCGGGCTCATCTTCGTGGTCGCGCTCTATTCGTTCCCGTACGTCTACATCATGATCGTCAACACGCTCGAGCTCATCGCCTCCGATCTGGAGGAGGCGGGTGCGATCCTCGGCGCCAGCCGCCTGCGCGTCGCGCTGACGATCACGCTGCCGCTGGCCTTCCCGGCCATCCTGAGTGGCTTCATCCTCGCGGTGCTCCAGGCGCTGGCGCTCTTCGGCTCGCCGGCGATCCTGGCCCTGCCGGCCGGCTTCCACACGATCACGACGCAGATCTGGTCCTTCTTCCAGTACCCGCCGAAAGTCGAACAGGCCGCCGCGTTCTCGATTCCGCTCCTGCTCGCGACGGCGCTGCTGCTCCAGCTCCAGAAGCGGCTGCTCGGCCGTCGCGGCTACGCCGGCGTGGGCGGCAAGACGGGGGCGCGGCGCCCGATACCGCTCGGCCGATGGCGCTGGGTGGCACTGGCCGGAGTCTTCGCGGTGCTGGCGTGCACGATCGTGCTGCCCTACGCGGTCCTGGCCAAGGCGGCGTTCGCGAAGGCGTGGGCGCAGCCGCTCAGCTGGGACAACCTCACGCTCGCCAACTTCACCTTCACGTTCTTCGAGTACAGCGCGACGCGCGACGCCGTCATCAACACGCTCGAGCTGGGGATCATGACGGCGACCGTGGGCGCGGTCATGGCCGCGCTCCTCGCCTACGTGACGAACCGGCGGCTCGTGCCCGGCCACCAGGCCCTCGGCTTCCTCGCCGTGGCGCCCGTCGTCATTCCGGGCGTCGTGCTGGCCGTCGGGCTCTTCATCGCCTACACGCGCCCGCCGCTCGTGCTCTACGGCACGCTCGCCATCCTCTTCGTCGCGTACCTCACCAAGGAGCTACCGGTCGGCTACGCTCAGGCCGACACGACGTTCAAGGGCGTCCACCCCGAGCTGGAGGAGGCCGGCCGCATTCTCGGCGCGGGCCGGCTGCGTGTGCTCCGAGAGATCACGGCGCCCCTGGCGAAGAGCGGGATCATTGCCACCTGGTGCTTCGTCTTCATCGGCGTCATCCGCGAGCTCTCGGCGTCCATCATCCTCTTCACGCCGGCCACGAAGGTGATCTCCGTCGTGATCTTCGACCTGAAGGAAGAAGGCCAGTTCGCCGCCATCTCCGTCCTCGGCCTCTTCATGCTCGCGATGACGTTCGGCATCGTGCTCCTGATGCAGACCGCGCTCGGGCGGGACTTCCTGGGCGCGAAGGACTGACGAGGGCGCGATGCCCGGGGTGACGCTGCGCGGGCTCAGCAAGCGGTACGGCGGCGTCGCCGCCGTCGACAACCTCACGCTCGAGGTCAAGCCACGCGAGCTGGTGGCGCTGCTCGGCCCGTCGGGCTGCGGCAAGACGACGACGCTCCGCCTGGTGGCGGGCTTCCTCACCCCCGAGGCCGGCGAGATCTGGGTCGGCGACCGCTGCCTGTCGTCCGCCACCGCGGTCGTGCCGCCGGAGCGGCGGCGGATGGCGATGATCTTCCAGAGCTACGCGTTGTGGCCGCACCTCACGGTCGCCCAGAACGTCGGCTACGGCTTGCGGTTCAGGCGCGGGATGGCTCGCGCGGACCGTGACCGGCGCGTGAGCGAGATGCTGCGCGTCGTCCAGCTCGACGGCTTCGAGGCGCGCTATCCGTCGCAGCTCTCGGGCGGCCAGCAGCAGCGGGTGGCGGTGGCCCGCGCGCTCGTCGTCGAGCCGGAGATCCTGCTCCTCGACGAACCGCTCTCCAACCTCGACGCCAACCTCCGCGAGGAGATGCGCTTCGAGATCCGGCGTCTGCACGAGACGTTCGGCATCACCACGCTCTACGTCACCCACGACCAGGCCGAGGCCATGGTGATCTCCGACCGCATCGCCGTGCTCGACCGCGGGCGCGTCGCCCAGGTGGGCTCGGCCGAGGAGATCTTCCAGCAGCCGCGCACGCGGTTCGTCGCCGACTTCATCGGGCGGACGAACCTGGTCGATGCCGTGGCGGCCACGCCCGATGCGGTGACGCGCGGCGGGCTGCGTCTGCACGTGGCCACCGCCGATCTCAGGCCGGGGGCGCGCGTGTCGGTCTCGATCCGGCCCCACGAGATCGCCTTCGCCAACACCGCCGACGGTCGCGCTGGCGACAACGTGCTGAGCGGACGCATCCGGCGCGTCAGCTATCTGGGCGACGCGGTCGACTATCAGGTGGAGATCGAGGGCAGCGACGTCATCCTGCGCGTGGCGGCGGCACCGGCGCTGCGCCTGCGGCCCGGTGAGACCGTCAGACTCGTGATTCCACCGTCGGCGTGCGTGCCGCTGCCCGAATGACGCGTCCTACGCTTTCTTGACGACTTTCTTCAGAACCATCTCGACGTTCACCCCGATGCGATCCCGATACTGGCCGAGCGGATACTTCGACATCCCGCGCTCGTACTTCGGGGCCAGCTCATCTCCGATCTTCTTCTGCATCTCCTCGAGGCTGGCGCCCTCGCCCGCCGCTTTCTTCACCGCCGCGATGAGGTCCGCCAGGTATCCGCGGAAGAATGCGAGCTGACTCTTGGGAAGGACCGTCCCGTGACCCGGGATGACCTGGGCGAAGTCGAGCTTCTCGAGAGCGGTCAGCGTCTGCACCCAATCCTCCGGGTACGCATCGTTGAGGAACGGCATCCAGTCGATGAATGCATCCCCGGTCGCGACGACTTTCTCCCTGGGCAGATAGATGAAGAGGTCGCCGTCCGTGTGGCCCCGGCCCAGCACGTGGAGCTGGATCTCGCGTCCCCCTTCCTGCAGCGTCATCGTGGTGGACACCGTTCGCGTCGGCAGCGTCGGCTTGAAGCTCTTGAGCTCCTGCAGGTACGCCTCGGCCTGTTGGAGGCTCGACTCGAGACGAGCCTTCGCCTCGGGGTTCGTGGCCCGCATGACGTCGTCTTTGAGCTTCTGGATCTCGGCCGGGAGCAGCGAAGCGACCTGCTTCTCGACGAACGGAATGCCGCCGAGCCCCGCGTCAGGCCGGGTCAGATTCTCCTTCGTCCGCTGAGAGGCCACCACTTCGAGGCCAGGGTTGGTCTCCGCGTACGCCTCGTTGCCCTGCCAGTGATCGAAATGGAAATGGGTGTTGATCACCTTGCGGATGGGCTTGGTGGTGATCCCCTGGATTTCCTTGTAGAGCGCGCGGGCGGCCGAAGGCTTGGAGTGGGAATCGACCACCACGACGCCATCGTTCGTCACGATGACGGCGGCATTGCAGTTGACCTTGTATCTCGTCGCCGCGATCGCCGCGTACAGGCCGTCGCCCACCTTCCGGAGCTCGAAGAGCTCCTTGTCGGCCGTCTGGGCGTAGGCTGGCACGGCACAACAGAGCTCGTGCGGATCGAGGGTGTGGACGGCGGCAGCCGCGATCCCCATTTGCGCCAGCACCTGTCGACGCGTCCATGGCCTGTTCATCGGGTGCCCTCCGTCAGCGGTTTCCGGCTGGTCCGGGTGACGATCAGGAAAGACCGAGGTTGGATGCTCCATACCGCAGCGCCCTGCCGCGCGTCAAGAGAGAGGCAACCGGGCTGCGCGCCGAGCATTACGGCAGCAGGACGAGTTTCCCGGTGGATTGACGCGATTCGAGGTATCGATGCGCCTCGATGGCCTCGGCCAGCGGAAATGTCCTGCCGATGTGCAGCCTGAGCCGGCCGTCGCGCATGAGGGCGAAGCACCGCTCGGCACTTTCGCGCGTCTGGTCCGGCAAGCCACGCGTCACGGTCGGCAACATGAAGCCGCTCACCCTCTGGGACTTCGCGGACAGCGTGGAGACGTTGAGGGGATCCGGAGATCCCCCGGCGCGCCCGTAGAGAATGAGGTGTCCGAAGGGCGCCAGGCAGCGTAGGCCTTCCTCGAACGTGGGCTTGCCGACCGCGTCCAGGATGAGGTCGACGCCACGACCGTCGGTCAGCCGTAGCACCTCGTCGGCGAACTTGTCCGTCGTGTAGTTGATGATCGCGTCGGCGCCGCACTCCTTCACGAGCCCGGCCTTCGCGTTGCTCGAGACCGTCCCGAACACGCGGGCGCCCGCGATCTTGGCCAGTTGGACGGCTGCAAGCCCGACGCCGCCGGCCGCCGAATGGACGAGCACGCTCTTGCCCGGCCCGGTCGACCCGGCCGTGTGAAGCAGGTGATAGGCGGTCAGGACCTGGATCGGGAACGCTGCGCCATCGACGAAGCTCACGTCGTCGGGAAGCGGGATGATCATGAAGGCCTGGGCCAGGCAGTATTCCGCGTACGTCTTGCTGGCGAAGGCGGCCACGCGAACCCCCGGCCGGAGATTCGTCACACCCTCCCCGACCGCCTCGATCGTCCCGGCCGCCTCGAGGCCGGGCGTGTCAGGGAGCCTGGGCTTCACGGCGTACGTTCCCTGGCGGAAGCGCGTGTCCGCGAAGTTCACGCCAACGGCGTGGTTCTTGACGAGCACCATCCCCGGCCGCAGCTCGGGTTTGGGCACCTCGGCAACCGACAACACCTCAGGACCACCCAGCTCGGCGAAGACGATGGCTCTCATGGCGCCTCCTGCGTGGCCCTATGTGTCCCGAAGGCGTGAGCTGATGCAACCGGGAAATTTCCTGCCGTCGAGGCTGCGCTTGACAGTGGGTCCGACGTTCCGCCAGACTCCGAGCTGCTGCGAGGATGGCGACATGGTGAAACGGGGCGGCGTGGTCATTGCGTGCGTGTTGACGCTGGCCGCGTCCCTCTGCGCCGCGCAGGACTCGCCGATCTTCTTCATCCCCGAGCGCACGCCGGCGCCGTCGTTCACCCTTCCCGATCTCGCTGGCCGGCGCGTCAGCTCGACCACGTTCAGCGGGAGGGTGGTCGTCCTGAGCTTCGGCGCCACGTGGTGCACTACCTGCACCTCCGAGCTGAAGAGCCTCGAGAACCTCCAGGGCCGTTTCCCCGACGACGTGCTCGTGTACTTCGTCGCCCTCGACGGCCGCGGCGAGAAGGACGTCAAGCCGTACATGGACAAGCACGGCCATCGCCTACCCACGCTGCTCGATCCGAGGATGGCGATCGCGCGCGAGCACGGCATCCGCTGGATCCCGGTCACGGTGATCGTCGACCGGCAGGGCACGCTGGTGGGGCGTGCGATCGGCCCGCGGGAGTGGGACGGCAAAGAAGCCGTCGATCTGGTGCAATCGTTGGTGAAGCGATGACCGCTCGGCACCTCAGAGGAGATTCACCCATGCGGCCTACAGACATCGTCGCGGCGCTCCTGATCGCCGCGCTGCTCGTGGTCGGCATCGCCGCCCCCGCGGCCGCCCTCCAGGTCGGGGACAAGGCCCCGGAGTTCACGCTCCCCGCGACCACGGCGGAAAAATTCTCCTTGAGCCAGTTCCTGGGCAAGAGCCACGTCGTGCTCTTCGGATTCATCGGCGCCTTCACCCCGACCTGAACGCGGGAGGTCGCGGCGTTCGAGCTGGATCTCTCCAAGTTCGAAAGCCGCCACGCCCAGGTCGTGGGCATCAGCACGGATTTTCCGATGGCCAATACCGCGTGGAGCGAGAAGCTGGGGGTCACCTTTCCGCTCGTCAGTGACCTCGGGCGGAAGACCCTCGAAGCCTACGGGATGCTCGACACCGATCCCAGCAGCCGGCTCTACCGGTACGCGAAGCGCGCGTACCTGATCATCGACAAGAACGGCGTCGTACGCTACGTCAAGATCCTGGACAATCCTCGGGAGCTGATCGCCAACGACGAGCTGCTCGCGGAGCTCGAGAAGATCAAGTAGCGGCGCTACCGCTCGCGGCCTTTCGCGTTGCTGGCGATGTAATACCAGCCAGAGGCGATCAGGACGACGGCGACAGCGATGGTGGCGAGCGGGGCAAAGTGGGTGATCGGGCCGCCTTCGGAGAATTCCTGGAGGGCGAAGAACGCTCCCACTACGACGAGGAACCACCCGACACCGCGCTTTCGGCGGCGCGCCGGCTCAAAGGGATCGATCGAGGCCATCGGGTGCTCTCCTGGCCTGCTTCCGGCGCGCCGGCAGCTTGCGGCCGGTGCCTGGTGGCGCTGGACCGCCGGCGGCGAGGGCCAGCGCTCCCGGCGCCGCGCCGAAGTCGAGAAGGCCGCGAATCGGTCCCGTTCGCGGTAACGCCTTGCCGATGCTCAGCGCCACACTTCGACTGCAGTGCTCGAACACGAGCGATTGAAGGATCGTCGTACCGTGCCACGCCACCAGCGCGCCGAGGCTTCTATCGAGAAAGGTCGCGCCGACGGACTCCACATCGGCGAAGTCGAGACACACGCGGTTGGAAGCCTTCAACGCCTGGGCGATCTGGTCGTGGACGAGCTGCGCGTGGAGGCCCCGGCGCATCCGACGGCCATAGTCGGCCATGCGAATGACCTTCATCGACGTGCTACTCACCGTCGCGTTCCACCCGCCGCATCGCCTTGCGCCGCTTCTTTCGCGCGGCGGCCTGCTTCCGTTTCCGCTTGACGGACGGCTTGTCGTAGGCGACCCGGCGCTTCATCTCTTGAAACAGGCCGTCCTTCTGCATCTGCTTCTTCAGGGCCTTCAGCGCGGGTTCGATCTGATTGTCGACAACGATGATCTTCGCTGCGGTGATCATCCGGCTCACAGCCCGTTGAGGCGAGGCGTCGAGCGCCTCCACGTGCGAGCGACGGTGGGTGGCACGACGTCGATGGCCGGAAGCCGGCCGGCGCCGGAGGCCAGAGCCGCGGCGATGGTGGCAAAGGTCTCCCGCGACTGTTCCACCACTTCGCCGGCGTAGTCGACGATGCGCCAGCGCCAGCCGTTCTCCGCGGGGACAGAAATAGCGACGACATCCATCGGAATTTCTCCATTTCTGGAACGGTCGGCACCGCTCGCCCGGTCGGAGCCCGGACTGGTGAGACAAAATTGGAAACGCGTCCTGGCCGCGCCGGCGGCTAACAAGTGAAAGCGGCCGCACTCCAGCGTGCACACTGTACACGATCTCGGGCAGGCAATGCTGGGGATCGTCGGTCGGAGTCGGAAGCTACCGTCCCATCTGTCGCAACCATCGAAAATGCGACGCCATCCCGGCCCGGATCGACGTGTACTCAGTGTATTTCACCCCGAAGTCCCGGCACGTCTCTTCCACCACCCTGGAGATCGCGGGGTAGTTGACGTGGCTGATCCTCGGGAATAGATGGTGTTCGATTTGAAAGTTCAAGCCGCCGAGGAGCCACGCGACGACCCGGCTCCTCCGCGCGAAGTCCACGGTCGTCTCGGCCTGATGGATCGCCCAGGCGTTTTCGACGCGTCCACTGCCCTCGGGTAGCGGGAACGACGCCTCTTCCACGCAGTGGGCCAGCTGAAACACGACGCTCAGCACGGTACCGAGCACCAGCGCCGCGACCAGGTAATAGAACAGGACGACGTCGGCGGCGTGAAACAGCAACGGAATGCCGAAGGCCGCGGTGAGGAAGAACGCTTTACCGCCGAGCAGAACGACCAGGTCCCAGTTCTTGGGGCGAGGAACTCGATGTTCACCGATCCGACCGGTGATGAGCTTTCGAAAGTCGTCGAGGAGCTGCCACTTGACTGCCAGTAGGCCGTACAAGGGCCAGAGGTAAAGGTGTTGCCAGCGGTGAAAGATGAACCGCTTCTGGTGCGGCGCCAGCCGGGCGATCATGCCGAGGTTGATGTCGGTGTCGTGGCCCGCGATGTTCACATAGGAATGATGGAAGAGCATTTGTGGAATCTCATCTGAGATGGGATACCATCGGTCACATTCCGGGCATACGACTAAGCCTTCGGTAATTTCCTCCTTCAAGGCTTCTTGCCGTCAATTACGTTCAATTAACTTCAGTATCTGGCCTTCGCGTCCCTTTTGATTCAAGTGTTGAAAGAAAAGGCGAAAGCTATTCAAGCGGACAAGAACCATGATGAATCTTCTTTTGAGAAGAAAACTTAACGTCAGATGACAAACCTCAGAATTTCATGCAATCATCACGTGGAAAGCGTTCTGACCGCAGAATTTCAGGCCGCGTCCCGGTAACCCCTCGCTCGACGCGGGGGTAGTTTCGGTAGAGATCCCGTGCGGGTGACCGCCGTTGAGGGGAGAGACCAAGGACAAATCCATCTTGGCATGGTGTGGACGTCAACGAGAAGAAATGCCGTTGACGGCGGGACCGGAGTCTGTCATGCTCGTTGTGTTCTGGCCATCTTCGGTACAGTGTTTCGAGGTCCGAGATACACGCCGTGCGACATCCAGTTCGCGCGGCGTTTTTTGTTTGTCCGCCAATGATGGCGGATGCACCGCCATTACGGCGGAAGCGACGAAGGGGCAGTGCCCCGGAGGAAAGGTTCAAATCATGGCAACCGGAAGAGTGAAGTGGTTCAACGACGCCAAGGGCTTCGGCTTCATCACGCAAGAGGGCGGCGAGGACGTGTTCGTCCACTACTCCGCCGTCCAGGCGCAAGGCTTCAAGAGCCTCGCCGAAGGTGATCAGGTCGAGTTCGACATCAACCGCGGTCCCAAGGGGCTGCAGGCCGCGAACGTCCGCAAGGTGTAGCGCCTGCCCGCTCGGGGCCCCGGACCCCGTAGTCGACGGACATCGCGTGCGTCAGCGCGATGGCCGTGTCCGTCGACGTTCGAGCCGGCCGCAGCGAGTTCAGGATCTGGCGGCTAGGCGGGGATGAGCTCTTTGTCGGGGCTCACGAGACCGCAGTCGACGATCTTGTAGAGCAGCGCCTTGTAGCTGATTTGCAAGAGGCGGGCAGCCTTCGCGCGGTTCCAGTGGACGCGGTCGAGCACTTCCGCGATCGCCACGCGCTCGGCGTCGCGCGCGGCCTGCCGTGCGATGTCCTTGAGGCCCATGACCGCGTGGGGAATCACGGTGGTGGGCACCGTGCCCGTCAGCGGCCCTGAGAGCACGGACCCGCTCGCGAGGCTCGCAACGATCTCAGGCGGAACCTGATGCCCGTTGTCCAAGACCGCGATCCGCTTCAAGAGGTTCTCGAGCTCTCGAACGTTCCCCGGCCAAGAGTAGTCCATGAATGCGCGAAGGGTCGCGGCGGGAATATCGATCGAGTGGCCGTTCTCCTCCTTGGACCGTTCCAGGAAGTGGCGGATCAGCGCGGGGATCTCTTCGCGTCGCTCGCGTAGCGGTGGGATGCGGATCTCGATGACGTTGATCCGGTAATAGAGGTCCTCGCGGAACTGCCCGGCCCGGATCGCGGCCTCGAGGTCGCGATTCGTGGCGGCGATGACGCGGACGTCGGTCTGGATGATTCGCTCCCCACCGACGCGGGCAAATTCGCCGTCCTGCAGGATGTGGAGCAGCTTGGCCTGGAGCCTGAGCGGCATCTCGCCGATCTCGTCGAGCAGCAGCGTCCCACCCCGTGCCACTTCGAACTTGCCGGGCTTTTCTCGATAGGCGCCAGTGAACGCGCCTTTCTCATGTCCGAACAACTCGGACTCGAGGAGCTCGCCTGGCAAGGCCGTGCAGTTGACCTTCAACAGCGGCTTTTGGGCCCGCGCCGACGAGTCGTGAATCGCCCGAGCGACGATCTCCTTCCCGACACCGCTCTCGCCGCGCAACAGCACGGTCACGTCGGCCCTGGCGACCTTCGCAATGAGGTTTCGGACGGACTGCATCTCAGGGCTCGTGCACAACTCCAGAGGATCGCTCATCGAGATGCTCCTTCCTGTTCGTCAGGAAGGAGAATGCAGAAACTGTGCCGAATGTTGCAGCCTCTTACAGCAGCAATTACAACGAGTTGACGCGAAGCCGAAAAAGTTCCGCTCACTCCCGTTGTAACAATGTCTGCTGGAGATGAAAGAACTACAACGCGGGGCCGAGCGGCGGAGTCAGGACGGATCGCCCGGCAGGACGATAAGCCGCGGCCTGCGGCGTATCGGATGAGCTCGAACTGCCTGGTGAGTCCCAACTTTCGCATGGCGCTGGCCCGATGCGTCTCCGTCGTCCGGGGGCTGAACGAAAGTCGGTACCGTTGAGCCCTGGTAGACCCAATGCGACGACCAGGACGCCACGCTTGAGGCGACCGATCGCGGGCACGATCTTCAGCCCATCGGCGAGCTCTCCAATGACCTCCATGTCCTTCTCGTGCTCGAGGAGGCGCCGGATTCCCTCGCGCACGAGCCGAAGATGCTCGCCGAGCACGATCATGACGTTCCCGTCGAGGGAGAACGTACCGCGGGAGCCGTTAGCGGTAGTCGCGCTCGGGCCCGCGCAGGGTCGCGCCGCCATCCACCACGAGGACGTGCCCCGTCACGTAGCGGGCGAGATCCGAGAGCAGGAAGCGCACGGCGTGTCCAATGTCCCAGCCGGTGCCCTCGATGCCGAGGACGGACGCCTTGCGTCGCTGATCGCGCGCGGCTTCGCTCATGCCGCCCTGATAGACCATCGGTGTGTACACGGGACCGGGCGCCACGCAGTTGACGCGGATGCCGTCGGGGCCGTGGTCGACCGCCATCGCGCGCGTCAACGCGATGACCGCGCCCTTCGACGTCGAGTACAGGGTGAGCCCGCGCGGGCGCAGCGCGGAGATCGACGACACGTTCACGATGGCCCCGCTGCCGCCGCGGCGCATGGCCGGAATCGCGTGCTTGGCGGCGAGAAACATCGTCTCGACGTTCACCTGCATCACGCGCCGCCAGTTCTCCTCGGTCTCGTCGAGGACGGAGCCGCGGCTGCCGATGCCGACGTTGTTGTCGAGGAGATCGAGGCGCCCGAAGCGATCGAGGGCGGCCTCGACCATGGCCGCGCAATCCCGCGACCGCGTGAGGTCCGCCTGCACGGCGATCGCCTCGCCGGGCAGCCCCGCGATGGTCTTCACGGTGTGCTCGGCGAGCGCAAGCTCCCGGTCCACCACGACCACGCGCGCGCCGGCCTTGGCGAGCAGGATGGCGGCGGCGCGGCCATTGCCGACACCGTCACCCGCCGCCCCGCCACCCGTCACGATCGCGACCTTGCCCGCGAGTCCCCAGTCGTCCCGTGTGTCGAGATTCACGCGCCCTCCTCACCGGTGCCTTGAACGCCGCGGGAAGAATCCGGCGAAAGTCGTGGCAGGTCAAGCGGGTTCAATGGACATAGAATACCGTCGAGCGAGGAGGCCGCGTCGTGCGCGTAGGCGTTCCGAAGGAGATCAAGACGTTCGAGTACCGGGTGGGCCTCGTCCCCGGCAGCGTGCGTGAGCTGACCCATCACGGCCACGACGTCCTCGTGGAAACGGGCGCCGGCGCTGGCAGCGGCTTCACGGACGACGCGTACAGGGCCGCCGGCGCGCGAGTGGCGAAGAACGCCGACGAGGTCTTCGCCCAGGCGGAGCTGATCATCAAGGTAAAGGAGCCGCAGCCCATCGAAGTCTCGAGGCTCCGCGCTGGCCAGGTGCTCTTCACCTATCTCCACCTCGCCGCCGACAAGCATCTGGCCGAGGGCCTCATGCGCTCGGGCGCGACGGCGATCGCTTACGAAACGGTCACCGATGCACGCGGCGGTCTTCCGCTCCTGGCGCCGATGAGCGAGGTCGCCGGCCGCATGGCGGTCCACGTCGGCGCCCATTATCTCGAGAAGGGACAGGGTGGCCAGGGCATCCTGCTCGCCGGCGTGCCCGGCGTGCCGGCGGCCAAGGTCGTCATCCTCGGGGGCGGCGTAGCGGGAACGAACGCCGCACGGATGGCGATGGGCATGGAGGCCTACGTGACCGTGATCGACAAGTCACTGCCCCGCCTCTACGAGCTGGATCTCCAGTTCGGCAGCCAGCTCCACACCCTGTACTCGACGGTGGAGAACATCGAGCGGGAAGTCGTCGCCGCCGATCTCGTCATCGGCGCCGTGCTGATCCCTGGCGCGTCAGCGCCCAAGCTGGTCAGCCGCGAGATGGTGCGGGCGATGCGGCCGGGATCGGTCCTGGTCGACATCGCGATCGACCAGGGTGGCTGCTTCGCCACGAGCCGGCCCACGACACTGGCCGAGCCGTCGTACTCCGAGGAGGGGATCATCCACTACTGCGTCACCAACATGCCGAGCGCAGTCGCCCGGACATCGACGCTCGCGCTGAACAACGCGACGCTTCCGTTCGTGCTGGCCCTGGCCGACAAGGGCTGGCGCCAGGCCCTTGCCGCCGACGTCCATCTGCGAGCAGGGCTCACCGTCCATGCGGGACGCATCATCCATCCCACGGTCGCACGCGATTTGAACGTCGAGCCGGGCCCCGCCCCGGTGTGAAACCGGGAAGGATTCGGAGGGGGCCCTCAGGCCCCCTCCCGACTGGTGAACGCGGTCAGCGCGCCTTGACGCCGAAGTGGGCGCGGCGGTTCATGGTCCAGCAGTCTTCGGTGTGCTCACGGCACAGCGGGTGCTCCTCGCCGTAGCTGATAATCGAGATGCGGCTCGCCCGCACGCCGTGCGCGATCAGATAGTTCATCGACGCCTTGGCCCGCCGATCACCGAGGGCCAGGTTGTACTCGTTGGTGCCGCGCTCGTCGGCGTGACCTTCGATCAGGAGCAGGTGGTTGGGGTTCGCCTTGAGCCACTGCGCGTTGGTGTCGAGCACCATCGCGGCCTCGGAGCCGATCTCGGCCCGGTCGAACGCGAAGTTGATGTCCTTCAGGTCGACCACCGGAACGAACTCACGCGGTGACGGCCCCCGACCCATCCCCTGGGCGCCGCCTCGGCCCGAGCCGCCCTCCGGCCCCATCCCCATCGCGGCGCCACCGCTGCCGCCGTACGCCGACTCGCTCGAGACGCCGGCCGACGCCGAGCCCGATTGCGATGCGCAACCGGAGAGGATCAGCGCCACCACGGCCACCAGCGCCACCATCGCCTGCCATCCCCGTCCGCTCATGGCTCCTCCTTTTGCTTGTGCCGGCGTCATCGCAGACCGGCCCGAAACAAAAGGAAGAGGAAAACTGCACGGTGGATGCCGACCCCGAGCGAGGGCCGATTCCGTGAAAAAACGAGCGCTTACACTCTCCTCGTGGGGGCCGCTCACGCCAGCCTGACACGAGGCCGTGCCTTACTTGAGCTCCCAGGGCGGCTCGACGGTCACGTTGAGCTCGAGCAGGGTCGGCCCGCCCGCCTTGAACGCGGCGTCGAGGGCGGCCGGCAGCGCGTCCACGCCGGGCAGGCGCTCACCGCGAGCCCCGAACGCGCGGGCCAGCGCCGGGAAATCGGGATTGGCGAGATCGGCCTCGCCCCAGCGCTGGAAGATCTCCTCCTGCAGCCACTTGATGGCGCCGTACCGGTCGTCGTTCATCACGACGAAGGGAATCGCCAGCCGATACTTCACCGCCGTCGCGAGCTCGTTCACCGAGAACATGAAGCCGCCGTCGCCGACGATCGCGACGACCGGACGCTCGGGATTCGCGATCTTGGCGCCGATCGCGGCGGGCACGGCATACCCGAGCGTGGCCGAGCCGACCGGATAGAGGAACGTGCGCGGAGCCAGGACGGGGTAGCGCCATTCCATCCAGTAATTGATCCCGGTCTGGTCGTTCACGACGATCGCCTCGCGCGGCAGCGCGCGGCGCAGCGTCGCGATGAGGCCGGCGACCTCGCGCGTGTAGCGGGGGCTCGCCGCCGTCTTGAGCTCGGCCAGGCGTGCGCGGTCCCATGCGCTCGTGCCGCGTCCCGGCCCAAGCGTCTCTACCAGGCGCGTGAGCCCGTCGCGCGCGTCGCCGACGATGCCGAGCTGCGGCTTGAACATCCGTCCGATCACGGTCGCGTCGAGATCGAGGTGGATGAGCGTCTGATCGGGCGTGAACGAGAGGTTCAAGAGCAAGCCCTGGGTCGAGCGCGCGGCGAAGCGACAGCCGACGGCGAACACGACGTCCGCTTCGCGGATCGCGCCTTCGGTCGCGCGCTTGTTCGGGAGCACGGCATGCCAGACCGGATCGTCCTCGGGCACGCTTCCCCGCCCCATGACCGTGGTGAGGACGGGCGCGTCGAGTCGCCGCGCCAGGGCCAGCAACTCGCGCTCGGCGCCGGATGCGATCACGCCGCCGCCCGCGATGATGAGCGGACGCTGGGCGCGCTCGAGACGCCGCGCGGCGTCGGCGATGTCGGCGACGTGGCACGGCGGCCGCCGGCCGTCACCGCGACGCGTCTCCGCTTCCACGCTCGCGCCGAGGAAGTCGTTCGGGATCGAGATCGCGATCGGCCCCGGGCGCCCGGTGCGGAGGAGATCGAAGGCCCCGGCGATCGTCGCCGGAATGTCGGCCGCCGACGTGAGAGTCTCGGCCATCCGGCAGACCGGGCGGAAGCAATCGATCTGGTTCGGGACCTCGTGGAGCGCCCCGAGATCGCGGCCGACGAGATGTGACGCGACGTCCGACATGATCGTGACGACGGGAATCGAGCCCGCGTACGACTCGGCCAGCGGCGTGAGCGCGTTCGTCGCGCCGGGGCCGGTCGTGACGACGACCACGCCGGGGCGGCCCGACGAGCGCGCGTACCCATCGGCCATGAACGCCGCGCCCTGCTCGTGACGCGCGAGAATGTGCGTGATGCCGGGCCGTCGGAGCAGCGCGTCGTAGATGGCCAGGTTGTGGACGCCGGGAATGCCGAAGACGTGGCTGACGCCCTCGGCGCGCAGCGCTTCCACCACCCAGTCACCGCCAGCGAGCTTCGCCATCAGACTCCTCCCTTGACGCCGCGATCGATCGACACGTCCACGAGACTCGGGCCTCGATGCGCGAGGCTCTCGGCGAGAGCGTCGTGCAGCTCACGAGACTTCTGGACGCTCACCGCCCGGACGCCGAGCGACCCGGCCAGGCGGACGTAGTCCACCTCGGGCGCGGTGAGATCCATGCCCGGATAGAATCCCTTCTTGGCGCCCGCCAGACCGAGCGTCGCCATGCCCGCCTTGAGGATCGCGTACGAGGCGTTGTTCGCCACGACGTACGTGATCGGCAGGCGTTCGTGGGCAGCCGTCCACAGGGCCTGCGGCGCGTACATCACCGAGCCGTCGCCGATCGTCACGACGACCTTGCGCCGAGGCTCGGCCAGCTGCACGCCGATCGCCGCGCCCATCGCCCACCCCAGCGTCCCCGTCTTCGAGCCGTAGAACGAGCCCGGCCGCTTGAACGGCAGATGCCGCAGCACGTGAGGCAGCGACGACGCCGACTCGTCCACGATGATGGCATCGTCGGGCAGCACACCGGCTAGCGCGTGCATGAGATAGGCGGGCGAGATCGGCGCGCGCTCGGCCTCGGCTTCTGCCGCCGCACGCGTTCGCGCCACGAAGTCTGCGCGCACGCGCTCCAGCTGGGCGCGTCGCTCGGCGGCGGCCGCGCGCTGAGGATCCGACAGGCGCTCGGTGAGCTCGTCGCCGATGAGCCGGAGCGTCGGCGTGATCGCCGTGGTGAACGCCAGATCGACCGGATAGCTTCGCCCGACCTGCCGCGGGTCGTCCGCGATCTGGATCACCGGGACGCCCGGGCGAAAGGGTCCGCCTGGCCCATGAAGGAACCACGTGAAGACGTCGGCGCCGGCGATGAGGACGACGTCGGCGTCGTCGAGCGCCTTGCGCACCGCCGGCGGCGACGGATAGAGGCCGCCCCGCCAGAGCGGGTGGTCGCCGGGAAAGTTCGTGCGCCGGTAGATCGGCTCGCCGTAGACGCGCGCGCCGAGCACCTCGGCCAGCCGCGTCAGCGTGGCAACGCCGTCGGGAGCGCGCCCGACACCGTCGCCGGCGACGATCACCGGTGCGCGCGCGCCCGCGAGCAGGCCGCACGCCCGCGCGACGTCGGCGGTTCCCGGGACACCAGGCCGCGGAGCCGAGGGAGCCGCGCGCGCGAGTGGCGCGGGCGCCTCGACCTCTTCCGTCATGAGATCCATCGGAAGGGAGAGAAATACCGGACCGGTCGGAGGTGTGAGCGCGATCGTCAGAGCGCGCTGGAGCGCGCTCACCGCCTCGTCCGCGCGCCCGATCTCGTGAGCCCACTTGGTGAACGGCTCGGCCATCCGCACGAGGTCGCCGGCCAGGATCGGCTCGTGGACGAGCAGGCGCGTGTCCTGCTGGCCGGCCGTGAGCAGGACGGGGCTCCGCGAACGCGCGGCGTTGTGCAGTATCGAGAGCGCGTTGGCGAGACCGGGCGCGACGTGGACGTTGGCGACGCCGACCGCGCCCGTGGCCTGAGCGTAGCCGTCGGCCGCGGCAACGACGGTCGCCTCCTGAAGCCCGACGACGTAGTGGAGGTCCGAGCCGTCGAGCGCGTCCAGGAAGGGCAGCTCCGTGGTGCCCGGGTTGCCGAACAGATGGCGGACGCCGGCCGATCGGAGCGCGGTCATCAGCGCGGCGGCCGCATGCATGCGGGCGAGGATACTACGGCTTGCCGGCTCCCGTTCTCAGCATCACGTCCCGCGTGATGTCCAGGCAGACCTTTCAGGTCGCGGCGTGGCTCGTGAACGTCCGTTCGTCGCCGCGCTCGGCCTTGACGTAGCAGAAGCGGTTGTTCGTGTGGCCGACATTCACGCATCCGCACGTGCACACGGCTCCGGCTAGCGCCTCCGGGTGATCCGCGGCGAAGCGATAGAGCGTCGCCACGTCGCCGCCGGTCGCGAACGCGGGGAGCTGGCCACGGCGGACGGTCTGGATCTTGTCGCCGATCTCGTCGACCGTCACCGCGCCCTGGCTCTCGCCGTTGCGGAGCCACCAGGCGCCGGCCGCCAGCACCGTGCCGACGATCACGAGCGCGACGACGAGCAGGCGGCCGTTCATGCGCTGCGCCGGAGCGGGATGCGCCGGTCGCCGACTCGGAGCGTCCCGCGCCCGGTCGTCTCGTCGTACTCGGCGAGTGTCAGCAGCTGGAACGTGGCCGCCCGGCTGAAGCGCGCGTCGAAATCGCCCTTGACCCGGCAGTAGGGCACGTCGCCGCCGCCGAGTCTCACCGTCGTCGCCTCGACGTCCGCTTCACTGCCGTCGTTGAGCACGACGTGCAACCGGTCGCCTCGCGGCTCGACCCGCGTGACGACCCACGGAGCGTCTTCGACCACGACCGGGATGCGGACACGCGTCTGGAGGAAGTAGCCCTGCCCGTCCTTGCGGAGATTCCCGCGCAGGTTGGCGAGGATCCCGGGATGCGTGACCTGGACGTCGTCGTCGTACCAGTCTCCTTCGCGATCGATGCGGAGATTGGGGAGCTTCCAGCCCTCAGGAGTTGGTTCGTTCATTCGCGGTCGAACACCATGCTTGCGTAGCTGACGATGCCTTCGGGATCCGGCCACATGCCGTATCGCTTCAGCACGCCGCGGCGGCCGTCGAGGGCGTGGAGCACGGCGTAGATCGGCGACAGGCCGCAGATGCGCCGGCGATCCCCGTCGGCGGCCACGCTGTCGAAGAATGCGTCGGCGTCGCCGGCCTCGACCGTCTCGAGCATCCTCCGATCTTCGGCCTCGATCTTGGCGCGATCGGCCTTCGCGATCGGGCGCGGATCGCCGAAGCGAGGGCCCATGTGGGCGAGATCGGCGCCCGCGATCAACGCGACCCGTCGTCCGCTCGTCGCGATGGTCTCGCCGAGCGCGTCGAGGAACCGTGCCACGCTCGCGTCGTCGGTGGGGCGGCGGCGCCGCGCCAGCGCCTCGTGGGCGAAGCTGGCCAGCAGCGGCACGACCGTGATGTCCCGCCGCCCGGCGTAGAGGTACTGCAGGAACACCGCCTGGAACTCGATCGAGTGCTCGTTCCGGTGCGCCAGCTCCGAGCCGAAGCAATCCTGGGCGGCGCGCGCGGCCAGGGCCTCGACGAAATCACGATCCGCGCGGGCCGGCCCTAGCGGCGTGTCGTAGTCCTTGCGTGTGAGCGCGAAGGGATGGCGCATCCCGACGTGGCAGGTGCCGACGATGACGAAGAGGTCGGCCGCGCACCGCTCGGCCAGATCCCGATAGGCCCAGGCGTACGCAGGGCCGCCGCGGTGGAAGTCGATGTGGGGGGCGATGATCGCCTCGACGGTCGGCCGACCCAGCGTCGGCGGCCACGCGATGGCCCCGGGGCCCTCCTCGTGAGTGAAGAAGGCGTCCATCGTCGTCCGAAGCTCATCCGCCTTCCCGGGATAGGCGCCACCGGCGTGCGAGGCGGGCCGCCGCGGGGCCCCGAGGAACGCGCCGTCGACCTTCGCCCGACGTTTCGCGAAGCTGGCGCTCTCCAGGAAGCCGTGGTCGTCGAGCATGCCGATGATCTTCTCGATGTCCGATCGCGCGACGATCTCGCCCTCGTACCGGCGGCTCAGGTCGGCCTGGATGCCAGCGATCGAGTGCTCGCCATCGAAGAGGGCCACGACGTCGAGCAGGGCCTGGGGCAGGAGCAACACCGACTCCGTGTAGCCGGCGGGGTCGCGAAGCGCGATGAAGCGCTGGCCCCCCTGGGTCATGGGAAAGGCTTCGATGCCACGGAGCTTCGGGGTCTCCATCAGGTCTCGAGGAAGTTCAGCGCCGCCACGGTGTAAATCCGTGCCGCTTCGATGAGTTCACGATCGGGATGCCGAGCGTTGCACGAAGGATCGTGCCGTCGGTCGAGCCGGGGACCCCACCGAAGCGCGGCGGGCGCGCCGTGACCTCTTTGACCGCGGCAGCTATGGCCTTGACCAGCGGCTCCTTGCGGTCGACCCGGGTGGCGAGCCGATAGCCGTTGATCGGCCGCCAGTCGACGGTCACGCCAGCCGTCCGTGCGGCGGCCTCGCGGCAGAAGCGGTCGATCTCGGCCGAGATCGCCGATTCGTCCGGGCCCGACGTCAGCCGGATGTCGAGCGTCGCCTCTGCCGCCGCCGGAATCACGTTCGACTGGGCCACGCCGGCGAGCGGCGAGCGCACGGTCGTCGGCGTCACCGTCGGAGGGCGGAGGTACGGGCTCGGCCGGCAGAGCCGCCGCAGGCGGCGCTCCAGCTGCGGCGCCTGGCTCAGCACGGTGCCGAGCGCGGCGATCGGGTTGGCACCGGCCTCGGGCATGGCACCGTGGGCCATGCGGCCGCGCACGGTCACGCGCGCCCAGACCACGCCGCGCTGCTCGAGACACAGCTCGTTCTGCTCGGGCTCGCAGATCACGGCGGCGGTCAACGCCCGGCCGATCGACGTATCGCAGAGATGGCGCACGCCGATCATGTCGCCCTCCTCGTCCACCAGCGCGCCCACCACGAGGGCGCCACCGAGGCGGGCGCCGCTCCGCTTGATGGCGGCGGCCGCGATCATCGCCGCCGCGAGGCCGCCCTTCATATCGGCGGCGCCGCGTCCCCAGATGCGCCCGTCCCTCAGCTCGGCGGCGAACGGCGGATGCGTCCACGCGGCGGGATCGCCTTCGGTGACGACGTCGGTGTGGCCTTCGAGGAGCAGCGTACTTCCCGCGCCGGGCTGGCCGATCCACCCGAGGACGTTCGGACGGCCGGGCGCCACCGGTTGGACCTCGACGCTCAGGCCTTCCTTGGTGAGCCAGCGCTCGACGTACTCGGCGACAGCCGCCTCGGTGGCGTCGGGGTCTCCGGGCCGGACGACGCTCGGGAGACGGATCAGATCGCGCGTGAGCGCGATCAGCTCGGCAGGATCGACGTGAGCGAGGACCTCGCGATTACTCGTGGGGGAACGAAAGGATGACGGCATCCAGGCGGATGACGCGATATTCCTCGCCGGCGACGTAGAAGTAGTGGCCCTCGACCTCCTCGGCACTCTCCTCGAACGCGACGACGGTCTTGATGCCCGGCATCTCGCGGAAGGCGTTCGCGCCCTCGTCGAACCCGTCCCCGCGGGCGACGACCTCGCCGTAGCGGATTGGCGATCCCTTCGGGCAGTGCACGCGGACGTCGGCCGGGCCTTCCGGCAAGAGACGTACCAGGAGATTGATGCCGTACACCTGGATGGGAATGTTCGTCATGCGGGCCATGATACCACGCGGTATTATCACGCCGGGACGCGCCATGACCATCACCGGCATCGACTGGGCGATCGTTGCCGCTTATTTCCTGCTCTCGGCGGGCATCGGGCTCTACTTCACCAGGCGCGGCGGCGAAAGTCTCGACCAGTACTTCCTCTCCGGGCGCCAGGCCCCCTGGTGGCTCGCCGGCACCGCGATGGTCGCGACCACGTTCGCGGCCGACACGCCACTGGTCGTCACCGGCCTCGTCGCCACCAAGGGGGTGGCCGGGAACTGGCTGTGGTGGAACTTCGTGATGAGCGGCATGCTCACCGTGTTCTTCTTCGCGCGGCTGTGGCGCCGCGCCGAAGTCATGACCGACGTGGAGCTTGCCGAGCTCCGCTACGGCGGCCGGCCCGCCGCCTTCCTGCGCGGCTTCCGCGCCCTCTACCTGGCCCTGCCCATCAACCTGATCATCCTCGGCTGGGTCACGCGGGCCATGATCAAGATCCTCACCATCGCGCTCGGTCTCAAGGACGTGACGATCGCCGGCATGACCGTCAGCGGCGAGGTGGTCGCGGTCGGCATCTGCTTCGTGATCACCGCGCTCTACTCGGTGGCCGCTGGCATGTGGGCCGTGCTGTGGACCGATCTCGTGCAGTTCGTCATCAAGATGAGCGCCGTGATCGTGCTGGCCGTCTATGCCGTGGCCGCCGTCGGCGGCATCGCGGAGATGAAGACGAAGCTCGTCCAGCACTTCGGAAGCGAGGAGGCGGCGCTCTCGGTGCTGCCCGTCAGCGTGACCCAGAGCGGCATTCACTCGTACGCGTGGATGCCGCTCCTTACGCTCGCCGTATACCTTTCGGTACAGTGGTGGGCGGCCTGGTATCCGGGCGCCGAGCCGGGCGGCGGCGGCTACGTCGCCCAGCGGATCTTCAGCGCGCGCTCGGAACGAGACGGCGTGCTGGCCACGCTCTTCTTCCAGATCGCCCACTATGCGCTGCGGCCGTGGCCCTGGATCGTGACCGGGCTCGCCACCGTCATCCTCTATCCGACGCTGCCCGACAAGGAGGCCGGCTACGTCCAGGCCTTCGTCGACCTGCTGCCCACGCCGTGGCGCGGCTTCATGCTGGCCGGCTTCGCCGCGGCCTACATGAGCACGGTGGCGACGCACCTGAACTGGGGCGCCTCGTACCTGGTCAACGACTTCTACAAGCGCTTCCTGAAGACCGACGGCGACCAGCGGCACTACGTGGCCGTGTCCCGCGTGGCCACCGTCCTCATCTTCCTGGCCTCGATCGCGGTGACGTCGCAGCTCGCGAGCATCGAGAAGGCGTGGGAGCTGCTGCTCGCGCTGGGCGCCGGCACCGGGCTCGTGCTGATCCTCCGCTGGTACTGGTGGCGCATCAATGCCTGGAGCGAGATCTCGGCGATGATCGCGAGCTTCGTGATCAGCCTGCTCGGCTTCGCGTTCATCGTGCCGCGCTTTCAGCCCAACGATCCGAACGCCACGGCGGTCGTCATGCTGGTCACCGTGGCCGGCAGCACGATCGTGTGGCTGGTGACGACGTTCTCGACGGCGCCCGAGCCCGATCGCGTGCTGCAGAGCTTCTACCGGCGGGTGCGGCCGGGCGGTCCCGGCTGGGCTCGCGTCTCGCAGCGCCTCGGCTACGGGCGTGAGCCGATTCCCGGCGGCGCGCTGGCGTGGACGAACTGGATCGCCGGGATCGTGGCCGTCTACGCGACCCTGTTCGGGATCGGCAAGATCGTCTTCGGATTCACCGGCGCCGGCATCGCGATGCTCGCCGTCGCGGCGGCCGCGTTCTACTGGATCTCGCGGTCCTTCAGGAGCGAGGCGCCGGTCGCGAGGACGAAGCTGGCCTGAGCTGTTACGCAGACGGTTCGGTGACGTCGAGCTGGCGCGGGAACTCCGGCGCCGCCAGCTCACGGGGAAGCTGGTCCACGCCTTCGAGCACACCGATGTCGTCCCCCGTCGCGGCGCCAAGGTCGCGGAACTTGCGGGCGGCGGGCAGCACGCGCGATTCCATCGAGCCGACGGCCTTGTTGAACGTGTCGGTCGCGCGCTTGAGCGACCGGCCGATATCGTTGAAGTGGTCGCCGAGGGTCCTCAGCCGGTCATAAAGCTGTCGACCGAGCTCGCTGATCTGGGCGGCGTTGTCGGCGATGCGCTCCTGCCTCCAGCCATACGCGCCGGCGTGGAGCAGCGCGATGAGCGTCGTCGGTGACGCGACGACGACGCGCCGGGTCATCCCCTCCTCGATCAGCGCCGGGTCCACCTCGGCCGCCGCCGAGACGAACGCCTCGCCCGGGATGAACATCACGACGAACTCCGCCGATTTCGCAAACTCCTCCCAGTACGACTTGTTCGCGAGCAGCGTCATGTGCTGCCGGACCTGCTGGGCATGGCGCACGAGCGCGGCGCGCCGCTCCTCCGGTGTGACCGCGGCCATCGCGTCGATGTAGGCGCTCAGCGGAACCTTGGCGTCGACCACGATCTGGCGGCCGCCGGGAAGCCGGACGACCATGTCCGGCCTCAGCCGGCCGCCGTCCGACTCCACCGTCACCTGCTCGACGTAGTCGCAGTGTTGGGTCATGCCCGCGAGCTCGACGACGCGGTGGAGCGTGACCTCACCCCATCGTCCACGGACCTGCGACCCCCGCAGCGCCGTCACCAGGTTCCCGGTCTCCCGCTGCAGATCGCTGCTGGTCGAGACCAGCGAGCGGAGCTGCTCCTCCAGCGATCCATAGGCGTGCTGGCGGCTGGCCTCGAGGGCCCTCACCTGCTCCTCATACCGCCGCAACGCGTCTTGCAACGGGCGGACGAGGCCGTCGATCGCTTCCTGGCGCTGAGCGAGCTGAGCGTCGAGCCGATCGCCGGCCAGCGCGACGAAGGCGCTGTTGCTTTCCCGGAGCGCCTCGGCGCTCAGCGCCTTGAACGTGTCACTCAACCGGGACTGGGCGTTGGCGAGCAGAAGCTTCTGCTCGTCGACGTTGTCGCGGGCAGCCTCGAGGCGCGATTCCGCCTGTACGCGCGACATCCGCTCGTGCTCGAGCGCCTGCCGGGCCTCGCCGAGATCGAGCTCGGCCTGCGTCAGTTGCTTGCGAGCCCCATCCCCCACCGCCTCGGCCACCGCCAGCCGGGCCGCCAGCGCCTCGCGCTCGCCGACAGCCCGGGCGAGATAGTGGCCGCGGGCGAGGCCCCACGCCAGTCCACCTCCCACGACGAGGCCGCCGAGCAGCAGGAGAACCTCAACCACGGCGCTTGCCTCGCCAGTGACGGCACACGACGCGGAGTCCGCAGGGAGCGCACACGACCGCATCGCGCCGATCGCGGCAGTCGCCCGACATGCGCTTGTGGCAGAGCGCGAAGTCGTACTTCACGGGGTCGCCGGGGTCGACGGCGGCGAGCGCGGCGGTGATCTCCTCGGCCATCCGCCAGTTCCTGGAGCGACGGCGCGTCAGGCCGATGGCCCGGCTCATGTTCTCCACGTGCGTGTCCACGGGGATCAGCAGCCGCGCCGGAGACACCGAGGTCCAGAGACCGAAGTCCGGCGCCTCGCGCCGGACCATCCAGCGCAGGAACAGATGCAGGCGCTTGCACGGCCCGCCGGCCGACGGCAGCGGGAACAGGTGGCGGTAGCCGCGAGACAGCCGTCCCCGCGGAAAGACCTGACCGAGCTCCGCCTCCAGGAAGACGCGCACGAAACGCTCCAGCGCGGGGCCGATCGGGCCGCCCGCGTCGGAGTCGCCGGCGAGGAAGCACTTCTCGAGCGTGCCGTGACGCGCGAGAGCGTCACGGATGGCCACACAGAAGGCGATGATGTCGCGCGGACGGTTGAAGCGATAACGGAAGCGGGCGAAGGCCTCACCGTCCCGAGCCGGGTCGAAGTGAACGATGAACTCCGCCGGCGACGAGCCCATCTCGTTCAGCACGCGCTCGAGCTCGCGGCCGAAGAGATCGACGCGTCCATAGGCCAGGCACGCGGTCAACAAGGCCACCACTTCGCGGTCGCGGGGATCGGGATACCGAAGCGGGAATCGGATGGCGTCGCGCTCGACCCGTGCGGCGTAGTCGAAGTCGCGGTAGAGCTGCTCGAGCGGTCCGCGCAATGCGCCGGCTCGTCTCATTCGCCGCCGACGCGCATGATACCATGCCGTCGCCGTGGCGAAGCTTCGCGACGTCGGCCTGTGCGGGCTCGGTGTGATTGGACGCGCGGTCTGTCGGGCGCTCGACGCCGGCATCCCCGGCCTCCGCCTCGGCGGCGCCATGACCAAGCGTCGCGCCGAGGGCGAAGCCTTCCTCGCGACACTCCCGTCAGCGCCGCCCTTCTTGCCGCTCGAGGATCTCATCGCGACGTGCGATCTGATCGTGGAGGCGTCGACGCAGGCGCATCTCGCGGAGATCGCGCCCAAAGTGCTGGGCGCCGGCCGCGATCTCGTAGTGCTCTCTGGTGGCGGATTGCTGGGCCGGGCCGACTGGGTGTCGCTGGCCGAGGCCAATCGCTGCCGGATCTACGTGCCGTCGGGCGCCATCGCCGGTCTCGACGGCGTGAAGGGCGCCAGCGTCGGCGCCGTGACATCGGTGACGATGGAGACACGCAAGCCGCCCCGAGGGCTCGCCGGCGCCCCGTGGATCGTCCAGCACGAGATCGACCTCGACGCCATCACGAAAGAGACGCTGATCTTCGAGGGGCCGGCGACCGAAGCCTGTCGCGCGTTTCCCGCCAACGTCAACGTCGTGGCCGCCCTGTCGCTGGCCGGAATCGGGCCGGACAGGACGCGGATCAAGATCTACGCGGTGCCGGGCCTGGAGCGTAACCAGCACCGCGTCACGATCGAGGGGGAGTTTGGCCGGCTGTCCGTCGAGCTGGAGAACGTGCCGTCGGAGAATCCCAAGACCGGGAAGCTCTCGTATCTCTCGACGATCGCGCTCCTCCGCCAGCTCGGCGCCTCGCTGGTCGTCGGAACCTGACCGAAGCCCGCCACGCGAAGTCAGCGCCTGGCACGGCGGCTGCGGCGCTCTGCCGCGACCCGTGTCTCGGGGTACCGTGCCATCGCCGCGGGATAGAGATGTCCCGGCGGAAGTTGGGTGGCGTGGTCGCGGCGGGGCGTCGCAGCTGCCGCGCCAGAGACAGCGGCTTCGCGTAACCTTCGGCTCCCAGCACCGCCGCCACGCTCCAGCCGTCGACGGAGACGTCGGCCAGGGTCCGACAGTAGACGTCCTTGCCGTGGCGGACGATGACGACCCGACCCGATCTCAGCAGCGCCAGCAGGCGGTACGTTGCGCGACCCCAGCCGGGCTCGCCGCGTTCCGGCGTGTCGATGCCCATGATGCGGATGCGCTCGCCGTACAGCCTGAACGTATCGCCGTCGACGACTCTCAGTGGCAACGCGCGGTGGACGATCGGCGGGCACGGTGCGTGCTCACGCGCGAGCGCCATCGATGGGAGCACGACGATGATGACGAGCGCGAGACCGACAGCACCACGCATGACACGCTGATCGTCCCGCGCCGCACGCAGCGTGTCGATGTCCAATCTTCGAGACAGCGGCGATGGAGATGCGACGCGCTTGGTGAACCCGCATCGTACGCGCACGTTCAGCAGTAGCCGCGACGCGCGGGGGCGGGTGCCCTGGCGAGACCCGTGTCTCGTAGCGCGGTGAAGCAGCAGCCACGAGGTGGGGCGGCGGGTGTCTTAGCGAGACCCGTGTCTCAGGGTATCGTGCCCCCGCCGCGTCGTGGAAAGGCCGACAACGGAAGTTGGGTGGCGTAGTCTCGCTGAGACACCCGTCACCCCACCTCGCGAGCTAGTGCGGCTGCGTGGCCTCGAGGTAGCGCTCGGCCTCGAGCGCGGCCATGCATCCCGTCCCGGCCGCCGTCACGGCCTGCCGATACACGTGGTCCTGCACGTCTCCGGCGGCGAAGACGCCGGGGATTGACGTCTGGGTGGTCCCCGGCTTCACCTTGATGTACCCGTTGGGTAGCAGCTCGACCTGGCCGCGGAAGAGCTGCGTGTTCGGCTGATGGCCGATGGCGACGAAGAGCCCGTCGACCGGACGCTCGACCAGCACGCCGGTCTTGACGTTACGGAGCTTCACGCCGGTAACCTTGCCCTGCGCTGGGTCGAGGATCTCCTCGACGGCCGAGTCCCACATGAACTGGATCTTCGGGTTCTTGAACGCGCGGTCCTGCATGATCTTGGACGCGCGGAGCGTGTCGCGCCGATGGACAAGGTCGACCGAGCTGCCGAGGCGCGAGAGATAGAGCGCTTCCTCCAGCGCGGAATCGCCGCCGCCGACGACCATGATCTTCTGGTCCTTGAAGAAGAACCCGTCGCAGGTCGCGCAGGTCGAGACGCCACGCCCCATGAGCTGCATCTCGGCGTCGAGGCCCAGGAGCTTCGCGGACGCCCCCGTGGCGATGATCACGGTATGCGCCTCGTATTCCGCCGTCTCGCCCCACACGCGGAACGGCCGGTTCAGCAGGTCCACCCGCGTGGCGTCCTCGGGAATCATCTCCGTTCCGAAGCGCTCCGCCTGCTTCCTGAAGCTCTCCATCAGCTCGGGCCCCATGAGGCCGTCGACGAAGCCCGGATAGTTCTCCACGAGCGTCGTGAGCATCAGCTGGCCCCCGGACTGAACGCCCGTCAGCATCATGGGCGCCAGGTTGGCCCGGGCGGCATAGATCGCCGCCGTGTAGCCAGCGGGGCCGGAGCCGATGACGACCACCTTGCGCGTCGCCATTCCTACCTCCTCGTTCTTAGATGTACTGCTGCCGCTTTCGGATGCAAAGGGCTACATCTCCAGCACGGACCGCAGGTCGGCGAGGTCGCGTAGCTCCACATCGGGCCTCGGGATCCCGGGCGGTAGCGCGGCGGCGTCAGGATTGATCCACGCCGTCCGCATGCCGACCTGATGAGCCCCGAGCACGTCGATGTCGGCCCGGTCGCCGACGAACAGCGTCTGCTCCGCCGACACACCGACGCGGCGCAGCGCCTCTTCGAAGATCGCCGGCGCCGGCTTGCGCCAGCCGACCTCGTCCGACACGAGGATCGTGTCGAAAAGATCGACCACGCCCGCCTCTTCCAGGATACCGAGGGCGGTCGGTGTGTAGTCGAAGTTGGAGACCAGCGCCAGGCGATACCGGCGGGCGAGGTCGGTGAGGAGCGGCCCGTGGTGAGCCGGGAAGTCGGCGGCCTTGGTGAGCTCGCGCCGGTGCGTCTCGAGCAGGCCCCGCAGAAGCCCGGGCGGGCAGCGCTCGGGATCGAGGGCGAGGCAGCGGAAGAGATGGGCGAAGCGCTCCGGCGCCGCCACCTCCCGGTGATCGATCGCGCGACGGCGCTCGGCCTCCTGCCAGCTCTCCTGCAGCGCCTTGTGAAAGGCCTCCAGCGTCAGGTCGGGCGTCCACGCGCGCATCATCGGGTGGAGATGACCGGCCGTCGTGCGGACGGCACGCCCTCCGATGGTCACCTCCGGAAGCCGATCGCGATCGAAGCGCACCAGCGTGTCGAAGAGATCGAAGAAGACGGCGCGCACGTTCATGCGCTCAGAGCGGCTTGCGGCCTGCATATCCCTCGTCGAGCCCGTGCCAGTACCGGATCGCCTTCTCGCCGAATTTCCAGCAGAGGTTCACCTCGCGGCCCTCCCGCACGTGGGGGAAATCCACCAGCCCCTGCTCGAGGTCCTTCGTGACGCCGCCCAGCCGGGTGATGGCGTCGAGCCCGGCCCGCATCCGCTCGACCAGCCGCTCGCGGCGCTCCTGGTCGGCGACCCAGGTGTCGCGATCGAAGGCGGCGCCGCCCGCCATCGTGATCCGCTGCTGCTCCGCCTTCATCCGTTGCTCGACCGTCATCGCCTCGCGCCGAGCGCCGAGGACGCGCTCCATCACCGCGGTCAGCCTGGGAATGAGCGCCTCGACGTCGGCCGGGCTGAAGTACCGGTCAGCCACGGATCGGCGCGTCCACGAAGATCGCGTGCACTTCCTTCGGTCCGTGGACGCCGCGCGTGAGCGTCAGCTCGATGTCGGCGGTCCGGCTCGGGCCGGTGATCACGTGGATCGCGGCGCCGCGTCCGGGCTCGGCGGGCCCCTCGTGCCAGGCTTCGAAGAAGACACCCGCCTGCTCCAGCGATTCGACCAATGCCTCCCGGTCGAAGACCGCCACGTGATAGGGCGGCAGCAGCGCCGTCGAGCGTGGGCGGCCGCCGCCGGAGACGAGGACCAGCGAGCCCGTCTCGGCGATGGCGAGGTCGGCGCCGGTGAGGCCGATCTCGGCGGCCGCGATCTTGTCGCGGAGCGCCGTGCGCTCCGGGCCGTCGCCGCCTCCCGCGGCCGGCATCGTCAGGCTCTCGAGACCCTGGGCGGCGAGGCCGCTGGTGAGATCCACGCCGAGCGCCGTCGGGTGCCACGTCACGACGCGGCGGCCGCCGCGCTCACGGGCGATGCGGGCCACGAGCCCCGGCACGTCGGCCACGGTGGCCACACGATGGAAGTCGCCGCCGACACGCTCGAACTCGCGACGAAAACGCTCGAGCGTCTGGGGCCACCGCTCGCTGAGCTCCCGCCGAATCGTTTCCGCCAGACGGCGGGGCGCGGGCGGACGCGGCGCCGTCGTGGCGGCGAAGAGTCCTGGCGTCTTCCGCATCTCGTCCCGGATCCGCGCGAAGAAGGCAGCTTTCGTGGTCGAGCCTGACTGAGTCACGGTCGAAGGTCCTTCCACCGCTCGGAGAACGTCCGGGACGCCACCGCGGGCAGGTCGCGGGTCTTCGTCCACTGCCCGAAGAAAAGCGGCAGACGCGGGATGCGCTGACCGCGCACGAACGGCCGCTGAGCGAGCCGGGCCAGCGGCGTCGCCCAGCGGTAGAGCCGCGGCATCGTGAGGAGCCGCGCGAACGCGCGGAAGACGGCGCGTTCCGTCCACGGCGCCGTCCGGCGCTCGACGCCCGACTGCCGCAGCTCGATCAGCATGCGCGGAATGTCGATGCGGACGGGGCACGCGTCGGCGCACGCGCCGCACAGGGTGGACGCGTGGGCCAGCTCCTTGACGGATTTCTCGCCGTGCAGCATCGCGGTCAGCAGGATCCCGATGGGGCCCGGATAGGTGTAGCCGTAGGCGTGGCCACCGATCTGGCGGTATACCGGGCAGACGTTGAGACAGGCACCGCAGCGCAGGCAATAGAGCGCCTCGCGGAGCGGGCCCGCGATCTGGCGGATGCGGCCGTTGTCGAGCAGGACCAGGTGAAGCTCGTCGGGGCCCTCGAGCTCCCCGGGCCGACGGGGCCCCTGGACCAGCGTCGTGTAGACCGAGAGCTTCTGGCCGGTGGCGCTCTTGGCCAGGATGGCGAGGAAGACCATCAGATCCGTCATGGACGGCACGACCTTCTCGACGCCCATGATGGCCACGTGGACCCGCGGGAGCGACGTCGCCATCCGGCCG
>MNEG01000132.1 GCA_001917585.1 Candidatus Rokubacteria bacterium 13_1_40CM_68_15 | reverse complement strand
CTCGGTCATGTATTCCTCGAACCACGGATTCTCGGGGCCGCGGCCGAAGACCCGCCGGAAGTCCGCGTAGGCTTCCTCGATCACCGTGGAGGCGCGCTTCATCGCCTCGTCGTTCTGCCGGCGGATCTCGATGACCCAGTCCTCGTTGGCCTGCGGGGCCACCGTGATCGGATTGTCGGGATGCAGCTGCAGATCACCGCGGTCGTAGCGGGGCAGGAACTTCTCGACCTTGGACTTCGGCGGCACCATCGTGAGCGCTTGCGAGTGGGTCAGGAAGGCGCCGTCGGCCGAGACCGCGAGCGGCAGGAGCACGCGACGGTCCTCGGCGACCCGGTACCCGATCAGCGTGGTGTCGAGCGCCTCCTGGGAGGTGTCGATCCAGCAGAGCATCCAGCCCAGGTCGCGCACGAACAGCGCGTCGTTGTGCTCGACGCCGAAGGCACCGGGATCGTCGAGCGCGCGGTTGCCGACGAGGGCCAGCATCGGAACGCGGAGCGGCGGCGTGACGACCAGGCACTCCATGGCATAGGCCCAGCCGACGCCCGACGACCCACAGAAGACGCGGGCGTTCACCATCGAGGCGTGCTTCACGATCTCGAACTGACTGTGCTCGCCCTCGGCCACGATGTATTCGGCCACCAGCTGGCCGTTGGCGATCTTCTTGGCGATCGCCTGCATGACCGTGTCGTACGGGCGGATCGGATAGGCGGTGACGACGTCGATGTCGGCAAGGACGAGCGCCTCGGCGACCGCCTCGCTCCCCGAGATGAGGAGCTCCTTGTCTTCTCCGACGGCCGGAGCCGTCTGTGTCGCGGTTGCTGCCATTGTCTCTCTCGCCTCCTGTCGGCGCCCGTCAGATGGTCTTGTGCTCGGCGTTCTCGCCCGGGATGCCCGCGGTGATCTCGACGCCGCCCGCATCGAGATCGGCCTTCAGCTCCTGCTCGTACTGGCCGCGGAAGCGGAACCCGTGCGAGCGCACCGTCGCCTTCTTGTTGCCGATCTTGGCGCCGAGCCAGGTCTTGTAGGCGGTCTTGTCCTTTCGCCACATCTCCCACTGGCTCGCGTTGTCCTCGAACTCGGCCTCGTTCACCATCGTGATGCAGTTCTCGACCGGGCACACCGCCTCGCACACGCCGCAGCCGCAGCACGCCTCCATGTTGGCGTCGAACGTGCCGTCGGGCATCACGTCGAAGACTGAGTCCGGACAGGCGATCCAGCAGAGGTTGCACTTCACGCAGGTGTCGAAGTCAACCACCGGGCGCATCGTGCGCGTGCTGAACTTCTTGAAGTACGGATTGCGCTCGGGGACGTACCCTTTGCCGCCCTCCTTCGGCTTGCCGATGGGGATGGCCGGGATCGAGACGCCTTCCCGCATCTCCCACCACCGGGGCAGCTCGAACGCGTACGGGACTTCAGCGTTCCCCTCGCTGACCTTGATCTCGCGGCTCTCGAGGCGCTCGTAGGCCTTGCGGGCGGACGCGACCTTGAGGTCGGATCCCCACTCGCTCTCCTTGATCGCCTGGGCGACGGCGTCCAGCGTCAGGAACGACGGCGCGATCTTGGCGAGGGCGCCGAGGACCCGCACTTCCGTGTGGTCCTCCTTGTAGACCCAGAGGCCGGAGAAGGACGCCTTCGCGCGGATCAGCGCCAGGGTGTAGGGGCTCTCCTTCTTGTGAATATCGCGGAGAATCCCCTCGACCGGCTGGACGGAGGTCATCAGCAGAGTGCCTCCGGGAACGATGAGCCGATTGAGGGGCTGCAGACCGTACCAGGCCCAGGACTCGACCCCCTTGGCGAGCGTGTCGTCCACGCAGATGGTGACGTCCACGTGCTTGGGCTCGTATCGGGCCATGTTCTGCTCGAGCTCTTCCTTGGTGTCGGCGACGATGGCGAAGTCCTTGGCCGGGATCCCGTTGCGCTGCGGACTGTCGCCGTACCGGCCAAAAGCGATACCCCACCGCCCGGACTTCCGGGCGCTGAGCACGATGCCGCGGGTGATCCGCGCTGCCAGATTCTTCTGGAAGATGCCGCGATATACGACCTCACAGATCAGGGCTGACATGCGCTCCCCCTCCTGCCAATCCACACGGGCATGCACGGTTGGTCGACTGGTCTGACCATATACGATGTCATGGAACGGCTGTCAATGCTATTGGCCTTCCGTGCGACTGGATTCCGCGAGTCCGGGCGCTGGGCGCCGGCGGTCAGGTGGCCCCATCGTCGGTGCTCAGTGTCCGTTCCAGAGCATCGGCCGCGCGGCCATCGAGCGGCCGGCCACGCTTGCGCGGCTCTGTGATGATCCGACGGGGCGTTTCCATCGGCCGGTTCTGTCCCAGCTTGAACTTCGCACGGCGGGCGCTGACGTGGAGAGTGACGCCCGCGAGCTGTCCGAGCGCGCCCCGGTTGAGGGGGTCGACCGCGCCCACGGTGATGAGGCGGCAGACCTTCTGGCCGTCGACGAACCCGTCGACCCCGGCGTCGGGGACGTCACCGTAATCGCCGTGGAACATCATCGCGACGTTTCCACCATCCGGGCGAAGTAGCGGTGGACCGCGGTGTTCTCGGTCAGCTCGGGATGAAACGTCCCGACCAGGACGGACCCCTGGCGCGCGAGGACCGCATCGCCACCGTGGCGGGCGAGCGTTTCGACGCCCGGGCCCATGCGCGCGATGCGTGGCGCCCGGATGAAGACCATTTCCATCGCCGTCGGCTCGCCGTCGAGGATCGCCACGCCGTGCGCCTCGAAGGACTCGCGCTGGCGGCCGTACGCGTTGCGCTCGACGGTGACGTCGATGAGCCCGAGGGAGAACTGGCGCGGCCGCTCGACTTCTCGCGCGAGGACGATGCACCCGGCGCACGTCCCGAAGAGCGGCCGCCCGGCGGCGTGGAATTTCTCGATCGCCGGAAAGAACTCCCACTCGTCCATCAGATGAAGCAGCGTGGTGCTCTCGCCGCCGGGAATGATCAGCCCGCCCACGGCGTCGAGCTCACCGGGTTTGCGAACTTCGACCGCCTCCGCACCCACACGCGCCAGGGCCTTGGCGTGCAGCGCGAAGTCGCCCTGGAGGGCGAGGACGCCGATCTTCACGCTTACCAGCCTCGGGTCTGCAGCAGTTCCTTCTCGGCCAGCTTGGACGTCTCCAGCCCCACCATGGCGTCGCCGAGCTCCTCGCTCACACGGGCCAGGACGTCGGCGTCCTTGTAGTGGGTGGTCGCCTGCACGATCGCGCGCGCTCGACGCTCCGGATCGGTGGACTTGAAGATACCGGACCCGACGAAGACCGCCTCGGCGCCAAGCTGCATCATCAGCGCAGCATCCGCTGGCGTGGCGATACCACCCGCGGAGAAATTCGGCACCGGGAGTCGCCCGTTCTGTGACACCCACCGCACGAGCTCGTACGGAGCGCCCAGCGTCTTGGCCTCGGTCATCATCTCCTCGGGGCCGAGCGTCGTCAGCCGCCGTATGCCGGTGACGAGGGCCCGCATGTGGCGAACGGCCTCGACGATGTTTCCGGAGCCGGCCTCGCCCTTCGTCCGGATCATGGCCGCCCCCTCACCGATGCGCCGGAGCGCCTCGCCCAGGTCGCGCGCGCCGCAGACGAACGGAATGCGAAACGCGAACTTGTCGATATGAAAGTGCTCGTCGGCCGGGGTCAGCACTTCCGACTCGTCGATGTAGTCGACCGCGAGCGCTTCGAGGATCTGGGCTTCGACGAAGTGGCCGATCCGCGCCTTGGCCATCACCGGAATGGTGACGCACGTCTGGATCTCCTTGATCTTCTTGACGGACGCCATCCGCGCCACGCCGCCGTCGCGCCGGATGTCGGCCGGCACGCGCTCGAGCGCCATGACCGACGCCGCCCCCGCCTGCTCGGCGATCTTCGCCTGGTCGGCGTTGGTGACGTCCATGATGACGCCGCCCTTCAGCATCTCGGCCAGCCCGATGTGCTTGCGGTCCGCGATCCTCAGTCCGTTGAGTTCCGACATGTCCTGTCTCCTTTTATCAGGGTGCGGGCACCCGCATCGTTCAATCGAAGGGGGCTACGCCCCCTCAGTCTCCCCCGGGGCACGCCCGCACCCCGCCGCGATCACCCGCGGTGGTTCATCACTTACCCGATCAGCACCGTGACTCTACCGGACGCTGGCTCGCATCGTTGTTCGCTACACCACTGGAACGCTGGCTCGCTCGGCGCTGCGCGGTCGCGGTTGGCGCCGTACGTCCTTGATCGCGTCGGCCAGCCGTCGCACACCTTCGTCGATCCGCGCGCTCGCCACCGACGAGAACGACAGCCGCAACGTGCGCTCACCCGCGTCGTCCAGGAAGAACGCCGTTCCAGGCGTGAACGCCACGCCGCGCTGGAGGGCTCTCGGCAGCAGCGCGTTCACGCTCATGCCCGCCGGGAGCGTCAGCAGCAGCGAGAACCCTCCCTGGGGCTCCGTCCAGGTCACGTCGGCGGCGAGACGGCGACCCAGCGCCTCCAGCAGCAGGGTGCGCCGGCGAGCGTACTCGCGCGCGACGCGCGCGGCGTGACGCTCGAGCAGCCGCCGCTCGCAGAAGCGATGCACGGCCGCCTGGAGGAGCGCGCTCGTGTGCAAATCGGCGAGCTGCTTGGCGGCGGCCAGTCGCTCCATCACGGGCGGCGGCGCCACCAGCCACCCCAGCCGCAACCCCGGGAAGAGGATCTTCGAGAACGTGCCGATGTAGACGACCACGCCCTCGCGATCGCGGGCCTTCAGCGGGCCGGGCGGGCGCGCGCCGTAATACAGGCTCGCGTCGAATCCATCCTCGACGACCGGCACCTGATGCCGCACAGCGGAGGCCAGCAACCGCTCGGCCGTCTCCCCGCTCATCGTCAGGCCGGTGGGATTGTGACAGGTCGGCTGGCAGTAGAGCAGCTTGGGCGCGCGCCGCGCCAGCAACCGCTCCAGCGCCTCGACGTCAGGCCCGGCCGGCGTCCACGGCACGCCGAGAAGCTGCGCTCCGAACGCCCGGAAGACCTGCATCGCACGCGGGTACGTCGGCTGCTCGATGGCCACGGCGTCGCCGGGATCGAGAAACGTGCGGGCGATGAGGTCGAAGCCCTGCTGCGAGCCGTTGACGATCAGGATGTCGTCGGGCCGCGCCTCGAGGCCGAAGCGCAGCAGGTACGTGGCCAGGTAACGCCGCAGCGGTGGATACCCGGCGACCGGATAGTACTGGAGCAGCGTCTCGCCCTCGTCACGCACGACGTCGTTCAGCACGCGACGGAAGGCGTCGGTGGGAAAGAGCCCGCTGTCGGGCATTCCCCCGGCAAACGAGATCACGCCGGTCTCCGGCGACATCGGGGGAGTGAGCGCTCGCCGCCGCTCGGCCTCGCCCTCGACGATGCGCGCGCTCCGTGAAAAGAAGGCCGACCAGTTGATGGGAGCGCGAGCCGGACCGCGGCCGTCACCGTTTCTCGCCGCCGGCGCCGGCGGGGCCGCAGCCGCGACACGCGGCCGCGCCGACTCGAGCACGAACGTCCCCTGGCCCACGTGCGAGCGGGCCCAGCCCGCCGCCACCAGCTCCTCGTAGGCGAGCACCACCGTGGCGCGGTTGACGCCGAGGGTCCGCGCGAGGTCACGGCTGGCCGGGAGCTTGAGACCCGGCGCGAGCACGCCCTCGCGGATCAGGCGCTCCAGCTGCGCCTGGATCTGCCGGGCCAGCGGCACCGGGCTCTTGCGCTCGATGGGGATGTTCATCGCCGACCCAACCATTTTGGCCAAAGAAATACCGTCGTCAATGGCCAATTGGCATGGTCGGTGCCGTCCAATCGCGGGCCGTATAATACCGACGCAGCACACTTCCGCCCAGGGAGGACACACCAATGGCCCAGATGAAGGAGTTCGCCGGCGTCTACTATCGCGAGGGGGCCCTCGATCCCAAGACGATGCAGCTGGTCGCGCTGGCCGCCCTGGCCGCGGCCGGCTGCACGTCCTGAGTGCCCGGCCGCTTCGCGGCTGCGAAGCAAGCCGGCGCCACCGAAGACGAGATCAGCGAGACCCTGATGTACGCGATGCGCGGCCGCGCGCGGGCGGCCTGGAGCACCATCAAGCACATCCCCGGAGTGGAAGACCTGAACAAGGAGTGGAAGACGAAGTTCGAGCGCGAATCGACCAAGTAGTGACCGACATCGAGGCGGGCCGGGATGTCGACGGCCCGGGCGTTCCCCGGCCTCGCCTCGATGTCCCCGAAGCCCGGAGGAGAACGGTGATGGCGGGAGAAGCGCCGATCAAGCAAGCCGTGAAGTGGATCGACGATCAGCTGCACGACGACCCCCGCGCCGATCGAATGAAGCTCGTGGACCAGGCCGCGCGTCGCTTCGATCTCTCCCCGCTCGACGCGGAGTTCCTGATCCGTCACCTGACCGAGCGCGGCCGCGGCGCCGGCTAGCCCGTCACCGCGGCACGCCTTTCGCGGTGACGATGCGATAACCGAGATCGAGCTCGGCCTCGTTCAGGATGTGCCCGTATCGCCGCTCCCAGGTGCCCTCCTCGATGTCCTCCTGCAGCCGGGCCAGGCCGGCCTCGACGTGTGCGAGCTTCGCGAACGTCGAGATGGCGCTCCGTGTGCCTGCGTCGAGGTAGGCACGCGGGCGGCGCCAGTACGCTCCGAGAAATCCGTCCGAGCAATCGTGGGGAATCGGCAGGCAACGAACCTCTACGTCGCCGAGCGTCCGTCGGAAGTCCTCCATCGTCGGGAAGATCTGTCGGTCGATCGCCACGATTTCAGGGAAGTAATCCTGGGTGAGCCAGAACCCGGCGCTCCCGGGATCCCAGGTCACGACGACGACGCGATCACGCACTACTCGGGCGAGCTCCGTCAGGCCACGGGCGCGATCGGGCCAGTGGTGCACCGTCAACACGGCCAGCGCCGCTCCGAACGTGCGATCCCTGAACGGAAGCTGGAGCGCCGAAGCCTGCACGACGGGCGCGGTGCCGTCGGGACGCTGGCGAATCATGGTGAGCGAGGGCTCGACGGCCACCACCGAACGATCACGGGGCTCGTACGCGCCGGCGCCGGCACCGACGTTCACTACCGTCCACGCATCATCGAGGGCGCACGTGATCGCGCTGGCGATGCGCGCATCGGGGCGGCGATGGTGGCGATACGTCGATCCGATCGCGTCGTACAGCTGCGTCACGTCGTGTCCCTCGCCGAGCGCTCGTCGACGCCAGCGCTTACCCGGTCTTCAGCCTCACCACCGTCGAGCCCCAGCCGCCGCGCTCGGGCGGCGCATCGGCGAAGTCGGCCACGCGAGGGTGGCGCGAAAGCACGCTGCGGACGATCTGACGCTGCGTGCCGGTGCCCCGGCCGTGGATCAGTCGCACCTCGCGAAGCCCGCGCGCCGCCGCGGCATCCAGGTATTCCGTGACGACCGACGCAACGTCGGCCGGCGCGAACGTGTGGAGATCGAGGGCGTCCTCGATCGGGATGGGAACGGGCGCGTCGTCCTCACTCAGAAGCGAACGCCGCTCGTCACGTGCTGCTGCCAGTGCTGGAAGCTCGAGAGATCCTCTCCCGACTGTTTGCACTGTCAGAACGTGGCCGCGCGCTCGAAGAACGGGACGTCGACGGTGACGATCTTCTCGGCCCGCGCCGTCTCCGCGACCTTCTGGGTCACCATCTGTCGCACGAACGGGATGGGAATGCGACCGAGCCGGTGCAGCACCTCCTCCGTGCAACGGATGCGTGTTCCCGGCAGCACCGGCCCGTGGGTGACGGTGTCGTCCGGCGCGTGCTCGCAGGTCTCGGGCACGAGCTGCTGAAGGCGCAGCGAGACGTACTCGGTGACCCACTGCTGGATGCCGGTCTTGGCCGCGTTCATGTCGACGGCAGAGCGCTCGAGCAACGTTTCCAGGCGCGCCAGGCGCGACTCGAGAGCGGCCAGGCGCTGGTCCAGGGACTTCTCCTCCATTCTCATCCTCCGTCGTGGCTCAAGCGAGCGGCGGTCGGCGTCGATGCCAATCCGTGAGGCGCTGGTAGGCGTCCGCGACGCGCAGCACGGTGGCCTCGTCGAAGGGGCGACCGACGAACTGCATGCCGATGGGCAGCCCCTCTCCACTGACGCCGCACGGCAGCGAGCAGGCCGGATGGCCGGAAAAGTTGAAGGGCCGCGTCAGCCGGATGAGCGCCGAGCGTACATCGGTCCTCGCGTCGCCGATGCGCGTCTCCGTCTGACCGAGCACGGGTGCCGGCAACGGCGTCGTCGGCGCGAGCAACACGTCGCGACGCGCGAGCGCCTCGTCCACCTCCGCCCGTACTCGCGCGCGTACCTGCTGGGCCCGGACGTACTGGACACCGGTGACGAACGCACCCATCTTGAGGCGCTCGCGCACGTCGGGCTGATAGTCGGCCGACCGTGTGCGCATCCACTCGGCGTGATAGGCGAGCGCCTCGCTGGCCACGATCGCGAACGACGCCGCGGCGACGTGCCGCACGCTGTCCAGGCGCACGTCGTCCACGATCGCCCCCAGGCCCTCCAGCGCACGCGCCGCGCTCTCGACGGCCGCGGTGACGTCGGGAGCCGAACCGTCCATGAAGAACGGCCGCAGCAGACCGATCCGCAGCCCTTTGACGTCGCCGGTGAGCGCCGCGGTGTAGTCGGGCACGGGCAGGACGCTGGTGGTCGGATCAGCGGGGTCGTAGCCGGCCATCGCGCGGAGCACCAGCGCGCTGTCCGCCGCCGATCGAGTCATCGGCCCGACGTGATCCATCGACCACGCCAGCGGCAGGACGCCGGCCCGGCTCGTCCGGCCGTACGTCGGTTTCATCCCGGTGATTCCGCACAGCGCGGCCGGGATGCGGATGGAGCCGCCGGTGTCGGAGCCGAGCGCGAACGGAACCAGCGCCGCCGCCACCGCCGCGCCCGATCCCGACGACGACCCGCCGGCGACCCGCGCCTGCCGCGCGTCCCACGGATTGCGGGCATGGCCGTAATGCTCGTTCAGCCCCTCCGGGCCGTAGGCGAACTCGTGCATGTTGAGCTTGCCGAGCACGATCGCGCCGGCCGCGCGCAGCCGTCGCACGACGGTGGCATCCTCGGCGGGCACGGAATCGGCCAGGATCTTCGAGCCGCCCGTCGTCCGCACGCCCGCCGTGTTGAACAGATCCTTGAGCCCGAGCGGGACGCCATGGAGCGGTCCCTGGACCCGTCCGGCGACGAGATCGGCCTCGGCGGCGCGCGCCGCGTCGAGCGCGCTCTCTCCGGACACGGTGATGAAGCTCTTCAGCGTCCCGTCCAGCGCGGCCACCCGCTCCAGGAAGGCACGCGTCACGTCGACGGGCGAGACCTCTTTGGTCGCGATCATCCGCGCGAGGTCGACGACCGAGGACCAGACCACGTCGCCCATCAGAGAATCCGATACTGCGTCGTCGGCTCGGTGTCGCCGAGGGGAAGCCGCTCGAGCTCGTCGAGGCTCGCGAGCGCGCGCTCGAGTCCGGGGCGCAACACCTCCAGCTCGGCGTCGGACCAGGCGAACCCGGCCACGCGCATCGCGCACCGCATCGCATCGAGCGTCACGACGATTGGTGTCATGCCGGCGAGGATACTACAATCGACGCTCGTGGCGGTCGCCCTCACCATCCTCGCGGATCCTCGCGACCAGTCGACGAAGCGCACGCTCTCGGCGCCGGCCGGCACGACGCTGCTGAAGGCTGCGCACGACGGCGGGATCGACGTCACGGCCACCTGCGGCGGCCGTGGCCGCTGCACGTCGTGTCGGATCAAGTTCGTCGCCGGCACCGTGCCGCCGCCGACGCTCGCCGACGAGGTGCAGCTCGGTGACGACCTCGTCCGCGAGGGCTATCGCCTCGCCTGTCAGTGTCGTCTCGACGAGCCGCTCACCGTCCAGCTCGCGCCGCCGCTCGAGGAGCAGTCCTTTCAGATCCTCGGCGCCGGCCCGAGTGTGGCGCGCACGGCCGGCGTCGTCATGGACTCCGGCATCGCCAAGCAAGTCGTGAAGGTGACGGTGCCGCGCGAAGAGCACCATCAGACGTCCGACCTCGAGCAGCTCCTCGCCGCCATCGGCCGCGAGCCCGCCGACGTCGGCCCGAGCGTTCTTCCCGGCCTGCCCACCGCCCTTCGCGACGAGGGGGGCATGGTCACGGTCACGACCTTCGGCCGGCGCATCCTCGCCGTCGAGCGCGGTGACACCGCACTCATGAAGTTCGGACTCGCCATCGACATCGGCACCACCAGCGTCGTCACCACGCTCATCGAGCTGGAGTCGGGCGAGCAGCTCGCCTCGGTGTCGAGTCTCAACCCCCAGGCCGTGTTCGGCGGCGATCTGATGTCGCGGATCGCGTTCGCCCAGTTCAATCCCGTGAACCTGCGCAAGCTCACGACCCGCATCCTCGGCCTGCTCAACCAACACATCGAGCAGGTCTGCCGTGAGGCCGGCGTCCTGACCAAGTGGATCTACAAGGTCGTCGTCGTCGGCAACACCTGCATGCATCACCTCTTCCTCGGGATCGATCCCTCCCACGTCGGCCTCGCCCCCTACGCGCCCGTCATGCGGCACCCGCTCGTGACGACCGCGCGCGAGCTCCATCTCAAAACCGCGCCCGAAGCCCAGATCTGCCTCCTGCCGATCGTGGCCGGATTCGTCGGCGCCGACGCCGTCGCGGTGGCGCTGGCCACGCGGATGGACGCGAGCGACCGCATCCGCTGCGCGGTCGACATCGGCACCAACGGTGAGGTCGTCCTGGGATCCCGCGCGCGCCTGTTGGCGTGCTCGGCGCCGGCCGGGCCGGCGCTGGAGGGCGCCCAGATCCGTCACGGGATGCGCGGCGCGCTGGGCGCCATCGATCGCGTCACGGTGGACGACGACGTCCACGTCCACACCATCGGCGAGGCTCCGGCGCTCGGCATCTGCGGCTCGGGACTCATCGACCTGCTGGCCGGGCTCCTCGACGCCGGCGTCATCGATCCGACCGGCCTGATTCAGGTCGAG
>MNEG01000170.1 GCA_001917585.1 Candidatus Rokubacteria bacterium 13_1_40CM_68_15 | reverse complement strand
ACCTCGGCTTCGCCGCGGTGAGTCCGAACAGCCTCGATGCCGTCAGCGACCGCGACTACGTCGTCGAGTTCCTCGGCGCCGGCGCGATCACGGGGATGCACCTCTCGCGGCTGGCCGCCGATCTCACCCTGTGGGCCACGGCCGAGTTCGGCTTCGTCGAGTTCTCCGACGCCTTCGCCACCGGCTCGTCGATCATGCCGCAGAAGAAGAATCCCGACGTGGCCGAGCTGATCCGCGGCAAGAGCGGCCGGCTGTACGGCAACCTCGTCGCGGTGCTGACCACGATGAAGGGGCTGCCGCTCGCGTACAACTCCGACATGCAGGAAGACAAGGAGCCGTTCTTCGACTCCGCCGACACGCTGGAGGCGATCCTCGGGGTCCTGCCCGGGCTCCTCACGTCGTTGAGCTTCCAGCTCGATCGCATGCGGTCGGCGGCCGGCGAAAGCTTCGCCACCGCGACGGATCTCGCCGACTACCTCGTTCGGCGTGGCCTGCCCTTCCGCCAGGCCCACGAGGTGGTGGGCCGCGTCGTGCGCTACGGCATGGATCAGGGCAAGGCGCTCGATGCGCTCACGCTCTCGGAGCTACGCCGGTTCTCGGAGCTCTTCGACGCCGATGTGACACGCGTCCTCGGCGTGGACGCGTCGCTACGCGCGCGCGCCGCGACGGGGGGCACCGCTCCCGAGGCGGTGCGGCGCGCGCTGGAGACCGCACGGGGCCTCGTCGCGCGCCCGGGATGAAGCGGCTCTGGCCAGCGCTGCTCGTCGTCCTCGCGCTGGGCGCCTGCGGCAAGAAGGGGACGCCGGTCAGCCCCTCGCTGCGCATCCCCGCCCCCGTCGCCGATCTTCGCGGTGAAGTACACGACGGGGCCGTCCAGCTCACGTGGACGAACCCCACGCGCCGAAACGATGCCACGAAGCTCCGGGACATCGTGGCGGCGCGCGTCTATCGCACCGAGGATGACGGTGTCGGCGATCCGCGGCCGGCGCTGCTCGCGCGAGGGCGCATCGCGGGCTACACGGAGCTGCTGACGCTCACCGCCATGCCTGCCCCTCCGGGTACGGCGACGCGGCCGCTGTTGACGGGCGGCCAGGTGCAGGTCACGGACCGTCAGGGACTGACGGAGGGGCGGCGCTACACCTACGTGGTCATCGTCGAGGAGGGCGAAGGCCGCGTGAGCCCGCCTTCGCCCCGCGTGTCGGTCACCTTCACGGCGGCGCCGGACGCGCCACAGGCGCTAACCGCCACGTCGGGTCCGCGCCAGGTCCGGCTCGCCTGGCAACCGCCCGCACGTTCCGGCCCGACTGGCGCCGACGTCCTCTATGAAGTCCTGCGCACGCCCGCCCCCGGGGCGCCGCCCCAGGTCATCACGCCCTCGCCGATCACTGCCACCGAGTTCGTCGACGGCGGTGTCGAGAACGGCCGCACGTATTACTACACGGTCCGAGCCCTCCGCCGGTCGGCCGGCACCATCGCCCGTGGCGGCACCACGGCGGTCGTTGCGGCGACCCCGATCGATCGCACGCCTCCGCCGCCGCCGCGCGATCTCGTCGCCACCAGATCCGCGTCGAGCGTGCAGCTTCAGTGGTCGGGGCCCGCCGACGCCGACGTCGCCGGTTACGTCGTGTACCGCGCCGCGGCTGGCCGCGGGTTCGAGCGCGTGGGGAGCACGACGGCGCCGACGACCACCTTCGTCGATCGCGACGTGCCGCCGGGCACCTATCGCTACGCCGTCACGACGCAGGACGCAACGGCGCGCGCCGTCGAGAGCGCGCGCAGTGCGGACGTTACCGTCACGTTGCCGTGACCAGCCACCACGTGATTCACCAGCGCAGGGTCGGCGGGAAGTACTCGGCGATCAAGTCTTCGTAGAACCGTCGCAGCGCCATCGCGTTCGGGCGTTCGCTTCTCTTGGTGTACAGGTCGTACGCGCTGAACGCCCTGACCCACCGGAACATCTCGCGGTCGTGGTCGCTCATCAGGTGTGAGTACGCGCCGTCGCGATGCGCGGGATAGAACGAATGGTATCGGATGATGTAGCCGGCCTCTTCGGGCAGGTAGTCGTTGACGACGTGATACAGGTATTCGTCGTGTCCCCACGACATCAGGACGTTGGCCAGGCCACATCCAGGCTGGTAGATCCCGCACGGCGTCTGGTACTCGGGCACGCGCGAGTCAGGGTTGTCCGCGAAGAGCTCGGCGAACACGATCGCGTCCGAGCGCGCACAGCCGACGGGAAAGGTGTCGCCCACCACCGACCACTGCGGCTCGCCGAACAGGCAGAGCACCTTGCCCAGGTCGTGGATCAGGCCCGTGAGAATGAACCAGCGCGGATGCCCGTCGCGGCGGATCGCCTCGGCCGTCTGCAGGAGGTGCTCGATCTGGGGCAGCTCCGTGTCGGGATCGCTGTCGTCGACCAGCGTGTCGAGGAACTCCATCGCCTCCCAGATCCCCATGGCTCGCCTGGCCTTCGGAAGGAACTCGGCCCGCTTGGCTCGCACGAAGTCGACGGTCTGGAAGCGGTGATTGAGCCGATAGAGCTCGCGTACGCTCGCGCGAGCCTCGGCCCCGTAGTTGCGAAACAGCTCGTTCACCGTGCACAGTCAGGATACGCTGCCTTGACTTGCGCGGGAGCGGATGTTACGGTCACGAGACGAAAACGCCTGAACTGACGCGGTGATGGACCACTTCACCTACAAGAACGCCGAGCTTCATTGCGAGTCCGTCCCGCTCCGCGCGGTTGCCGACGCGGTCGGAACGCCGAGCTACATCTATTCCCGGGCTGCCCTCCTTCAAAGCTATGGTGCCTACGACCGCGCCTTCGCCAGCGTACCCCACGTCGTCTGCTACGCGGTAAAGGCCAACTCGAACCTGGGCGTGCTGGCCACCCTCGCCCGTGCCGGGGCCGGCGCCGACATCGTGAGCGGTGGCGAGCTGTTCCGCGCGCTGCGCGCCGGCGTGCCGCCGAAGAAGATCATCTTCTCGGGGGTGGGAAAGACGCGCGAGGAGATGCGCGACGCGCTGAAGGCCGACATCCTCATGTTCAACGTGGAGTCGGTCAGCGAGCTGCGCGCGCTCGACGACGTGGCGCGCGAGATGGGCGTGCGGGCGCCGGTGGCCCTGCGCGTGAATCCCGACGTGGATCCGCAGACCCATCCCTACATCTCCACCGGCCTGAAGACGTCCAAGTTCGGCGTTCCCATCGCGGAGGCGCTGGCGGTCTACGACGAGGCGGCCCGGCTCACGGGCGTGGAAGTAGTCGGCGTCCAGATGCACATCGGATCGCAGCTCACGAAGACGTCGCCGTTCGCCGACGCCGGCGCGCGGATCGCCGCGCTGGCCAAGACGCTGCGCGAGCGTGGCATCACGATTCAGTGGCTGGACGTCGGGGGCGGTCTCGGCATCCGCTATCGTGACGAGGCGCCGCCGCGTCACGAGGATTACGCCGGCGTGCTGGTGCCGATGGCGCGCGAGCTCGGAGTCACCGTGCTGATCGAGCCCGGCCGCTCCATCGTCGGCAACGCCGGCGTTCTCCTGACGCGCGTGCTCTACCGCAAGGCGACGCCGGCCAAGCGCTTCGTCGTCGTCGACGCCGCCATGAACGACCTCATCCGGCCGTCGTTCTACGACGCGTACCACGAGATCCGTCCCCTGGACGCCGCCCGGACGACGGCGCCGACCGAAACGGTCGACGTGGTGGGACCGATCTGCGAGTCCAGCGATTTCCTGGCCCAGGACCGCGTGCTCCCGACGATGGAGGAGGGTGACCTGCTTGCCCTCATGAGCGCCGGCGCCTACGGCTTTGCCATGGCGTCGAACTACAACACGCGGCCGCGAGCCGCCGAGGTGCTGGTGGACGGGGCGGGCTACACGATTGTGCGCCGCCGGGAGACGTACGAAGACCTGGTGGCGGGGGAGACGATGGTATGAGCCAGGGCATGCAGGGTTCGATCGTCGCGCTGGTCACCCCGTTCCGGAATGGCAAGGTCGACGAGCCGAGGCTGCGCGAGCTAGTGGAGTTCCACGTCAAGCAGGGCACCGACGGCATCGTGGCCTGCGGGACCACCGGTGAGGATCCCGGCCTGACGCACGACGAGCACGAGCGGGTCGTGGAGACCATCATCGCGGCCGCGGCGAAACGGCTCTTCGTCATCGTCGGCACCGGCTCCAACTCCACGGCGCACACCATCGATGTCACCGCGCACGCCGAGCGGGCTGGTGCCCAGGCCGCGCTGGTCGTGAATCCCTACTACAACAAGCCGACGCAGGAAGGCCTCTACCGCCACTTCCGCGCGGTCGCCGAGGCGACGGCCCTGCCGATCTTCGTCTACAACATCCAGAGCCGGACCGCGGTCAACGTCGAGACGGCCACGCTGGAGCGCCTGGTCCGCGACTGCCGGAACATCATCGGCGTCAAGGAAGCGTCGGGCTCGCTCGACCAGATGAGCCAGGTCGTGGCCGCGTGCGGCCCGGATTTCATCGTGCTGTCCGGGGACGACAACCTCACGCTACCGCTCATGGCCGTCGGTGGCCGCGGCGTGATCTCCGTCATCGCCAACATCGTGCCGCGCGACACCGCCGACATGGTCCACGCCGCCCTCGACGGCGACTTCAAGCGCGCGCGCGAGCTGCACTACAAGCTCTACCCGCTGGCCCGCGCCGCGTTCCTCGAGACGAACCCGATCCCGATCAAAGAAGCGATGGCGATGGCGGGCATGCTGGAGCCGGAGTTCCGGCTCCCCATGTGCCGCATGGCCGACGGCAACCGCGAGCGGCTGCGCGCGATCTTGAAGCCGTACGGCCTCGTGAAGTAGCCGCTTCACCGCCTGACATCACATGGTGGACATCATCGTCGCCGGCGCCGCGGGCCGGATGGGCGCCCGCATCGTCGCCTGCATGGCCGAGGCGCCCGACCTCCGTCTGGTCGCCGCCCTGGAGGCGCCGGGGCATCCCGCGCTCGGCGCCGACGCCGGCGAGGTGGCGGGCATCGCGCGCCGCGGCGTGCCGGTGACGGCCGACGCGGCGGCGGCACTGACCGCGGGACGCGTGCTCGTCGAGTTCTCGACCCCGGAAGCCACGCTCGAGCACGTGCGGATGGCCGCCGGCGCCGGCGCGCGTGCCGTCATCGGCACCACCGGGTTCTCGCCGCGGCAGCGCGACGAGATCCGCGACCTCGGCAGCAAGGCCGCCATCCTGCTCTCCCCCAACATGTCGGTCGGAGTGACGCTGGCGCTGCGTCTGCTCGCCACGATGGCCAAGGCGCTCGGCGACGACTACGACGTCGAGATCACCGAGATCCACCACCGCGGCAAGAAGGACGCTCCCAGCGGCACCGCCGTTCGCATGGCGGAGGTGGTGGCCGAAGCGCTGGGGCGCGATCTCGCGACGTCCGCAGTGTATGGACGACACGGATTGCCCGGCGAGCGCACTCGAAAGGAGATCGGCGTCTTCTCACTGCGTTCCGGCGACGTCGTGGGCGAGCACACGGTGTCGTTCGGCGCTCCGGGAGAGCGATTGGAGCTCACGCACCGCGCGCACAGCCGCGATACGTTCGCGCGCGGCGCCCTCCGAGCCGTGCGCTTCATCGCCACGCGGCCGCCCGGACTCTATTCCATGCAAGACGTGTTGGGCCTCTGACGGACAAGCTCCTCCTCGACGACGTGCGCTTCTACGGCCAGCACGGCCTGACCAAGGCCGAGCAGGCGGTCGGCGCCTGGTTTTCCGTCGATGCCGAGATGGCGCTCGACCTGGCGCCGGCGGCGGTGTCGGACGAGTTGACAGCGACCGTCGACTACGGGCGCGTCGTCCACCGCATCGTCGACATCGGCACCCACAACCGGGTGAACCTGCTCGAGCGCCTGGCCGGGCTCATCGCCGAGGCGCTCCTGCGCGAGTTCCCCGTCTCCCAGGTGCGTGTGAGGGTCAGGAAGCTCACGCCACCGCTCGAAGGCCTCGTCGGCACGCCCGGCGTGGAGCTGACGCGGCGGCGCTGATGGCACGCGTCTACCTGAGCATCGGCTCGAATCTGGGCGATCGGCTGGCGCTGCTGCGCGCCGCGGTGGCGCGCCTGCGCGCGGCCGCCCAGATCAGCTTCGTGGACGCCTCGGGCCTCTACGAGACGGAGCCGTGGGAGAGCGAGCCCGGGCAGGCGCTCCACGAGCGTCACTGGTACATGAACTGCGCGGTCGTGATCGAGACGTCGCTGCCGCCGGTCGATCTGCTCGGCCGACTTCAAGAGATCGAGGTGATGCTCGGTCGCGAGCACCCGGCCGGTACGCCCGAAGCGGGGCGCTTCCTGCCGCGCACGATCGACATCGACATCCTCTTTTACGAAAACCGGGTGGTCAGCGTGCCCGACCGCCTGCAGGTGCCTCACCTGCTGCTGCACGAGCGGGCGTTCGTGCTGCAGCCATTGGCCGAGGTCGCGCCCGAGCTCGAGCATCCGGTGCTGTACAAGCGCGTGAGTGAGCTCCTGGCCGAGGTCGAGGACGACCACGCCGTCCGTCGCGGCGACTATCCGCCGCGCTGGTTCGAGGACTGAGGCGATGGCCGACAGCGAGTTCCAGCGCCTGGCTCTCGCGCACCTGGACGCGCTCTACAACTTCGCGATGTATTTGACCCGGAACCCGGCCGAGGCCGATGATCTGGTCCAGGAAACCTACCTTCGGGCGTTCCGGTTCTCCCATCGTTTCCAGCCGGGAACTCACCTCCGGGCCTGGCTGTTTCAAATTTTGAGGAACACTTTTTTGACGTTCTACCGTCTTCGGGAGCGCGAGCTTCCGCTGGCGGAGGACGGCGTGCCCGACTGGGACGCCCCGATGTTCCACGAAGCCCCGGCCGAGGACCCGGGCGTGCTGGAGGCCCACACGGACCTCGAGCGCGCGATGCGGCGCCTCCCGGACGAGTTCCGGACGGTGCTCTTGCTCGCGGAAGTGGAAGGGTTACCACTCGAGGAAGTGGCCCAGATCATGGCCTGCCCGGTGGGCACCGTGAAGTCGAGGATCTTTCGTGCCAAGGAACGCCTGCGGGTGATCCTGCGCGACTACGAAAAAACATGAGCGATCGCTATTCGGAACTTTCGGACGAGGCGCTCGGCCGCCGCCTGGCCAGTGATCTGCCGCGTCATGCGGCCCCGGCACGACTGCGCGTCGCCATCGTCGACGCCACCGAGCGGCGCGTGCGGACACCTTTCTGGCTGGCGCCCGCCCTGGCCGCGGCGGCAACGGCGCTCGTCCTGGCGCTCGTCTTCGTGCCGCTCCTGCCCCGGCTCGCGCCTGCCGAGCCGGCGGAGCGACTCGCCCGCATCGTGGTGGCCGAGCACACACGCGCCGTCATGTGGGGCGCGCGGCGGCCCGATATCCTGCCCGCCTCGCTGCCGTGGTTGACGCAGGAAACGGGCATCACGCTGACCAAGGTCTTTGCCGGCGACGATGAGCTCAATCTCGTCGCCGCCGAGCCGGTGTTCCTCGATCAGCGCCGCGGCCTCGCCGTCCACTACCGCGACACCGACGGCCACCAGGTGACCTATGTCGTGTTGCCGGCGCCCGGCCTGCCCATTCCCGACCGCCTGCGCGTGAGGATCAACGAGCGGTTTCGGCCCGCCCTCGTGCGCGACAACGGCTTCTCGTCGTGGGTGTGGAAGCAGGGCGATCTCGCGTGCTTCCTCGTGTCGGACATGGTGTCGGACAGCGACGTCGTGCGCTTCAAGGATTACTTCGTTCGCGTGCGCCTGGCCACGGAGCCCATCCCGGCCTACTAAGAACGCCGCGCGCATCATTCGTTTTCCGCGCAACTCTTCAGAAGGCGGTCCCTCTCACGAGGCCGGCGCTCTGTGGATGGTCATCAAGCGGGATGATAATTCCAGACCGCGGAGTGCTGGCCGCGCACAACCAGAAGAGCGAAGATACCAAGCGTGATCGCGCCCAAGACGATCGACGCTCCTTGCGCCCTTTGCGGAGACGCCGATGCAAAGCCGGTCTGGACCACCAGGGACCGCGCGCTTGGCGTCCCTGGCACCTACACGGTTGTCCGATGTCAGGGGTGTGGCTTTTTCTATCAGCGACCGCGCGTCTGCGACGAAGATCTTGCGGCCTGCTATCCCGACAACTATCCACGCCACCAGGAACCAACCCCGCGCCTCCCCTTGAAGGGATCCGAGAGCCGGCTACGAGCCGTCAGGTGGGCTCTCGCGGCACGACTCGGATACACCGCCTTGCTCGATCCTCGTCCGCGTCTCCGGACACGCGTCCGAGGAATGATCTTGCTGCCAAGACTTCGCTGGGACTGTCCGCCGAGAATCGGCCACGGACGGTGTCTCGATGTCGGCTGCGGTTCAGGCGCGACGTTGGGCGTGATGCGGTCCCTGGGATGGACAACAGCGGGGATCGAGGTGGACGCCGCCGCGGCTGAGAAGGCCCGGCAGTTCGCTGACACTGTCTGGACGGGTGACGCCCTGTCGGCGCCCTTTCCGCCAGGTCAGTTCGACATGGTCACCGCCTTTCATGTCCTGGAGCACGTGCCGGATCCGGTCGCTCTGGTGCGGCGGATGCTCGATTGGCTGTCCCCGGGCGGACTGTTGATCATCGAGGTCCCGAATGCCGGTGGGCTCGGCGCATCGGTGTTCGGGAGCGCATGGTCCGGTCTCGAGTTACCGCGTCACCTCTCGCACTTCACTCCCGGCAGTCTCGCTCGGAGCGTACAGCAAGCCGGCGGGCAGATTGCCTGGTGTTGGCATCGCACAAAGCCTCGCCACTATCTGTGGAGTCTTCGTATCTTATTGCGCGAGCAGGGGTGGCCCGCAGCCGCGCATCTCACGGAGACCCGCATCGTTTACGGAATGCTGAAGTTGTTTCTTGAATTGACCGTGCCGCTGGTCTC
>MNEG01000064.1 GCA_001917585.1 Candidatus Rokubacteria bacterium 13_1_40CM_68_15 | reverse complement strand
CGGCATCTTCTATGGCGCGATGTACGGCGGCTCGACGACGTCGATCCTGCTCAACATTCCCGGTGAGGCGGCCTCGGTGGTGACGTGCCTCGACGGGTACCAGATGGCGCGCCAGGGACGGGCGGGCGCCGCGCTGGCCGTCGCCGCCGTGGGCTCGTTCATCGCGGGCACGATCGGCGTGCTCGGCCTCATGCTGCTGGCGCCGCCACTGGCCAGCTTTGCCCTGAAGTTCGGCGCGCCCGAGAACGCGGCGCTGCTGATCCTCGGCCTGTTGATGGTCGGCTATCTCGGCGGCGCCTCGATGACGAAGGGCCTGATGATGGCCGCCGTCGGGCTGCTGCTCGGCAGCGTCGGTCTCGATCCGATCCAGGGCACGCCGCGCTTCACCTACGGCGTCTTCAAGCTCAGCGAGGGATTCGATTTCGTCCTGGTCGCGATGGGCCTCTTCGGCATCGGCGAGGTGCTGGCCAACGTCGAGCAGAAGGAAGAGCCCGAGGTCATCACGACCAAGATCGGCGGGCTCCTGGCCACGCGCGAGGAGTGGAAGGCCGCGGCGGCGCCGATGGCGCGCGGCTCGCTGCTGGGCTTCATCATCGGCGTGCTGCCCGGGGGCGGCGCCATCATCTCCTCGTTCGTGTCCTACGCCCTCGAGAAGCGGTTCAGCCGGCATCCCGAGCGCTTCGGCAAGGGCGCCATCGAGGGCGTCGCCGCGCCCGAGGCGGCCAACAACGGCGCGGCGTCCAGCTCGTTCATTCCGTTGCTGACGCTCGGGATCCCGGGCAACGCGTCCATCGCCCTGATCTTCGCGGCCCTGCTCATCCACGGCATCCGGCCCGGGCCACTGCTGGTGGCCCAGCAGCCCCAGCTCTTCTGGGGCCTCATCGCCTCGATGTACATCGGAAACGTGATGCTGCTCGTCCTCAACCTGCCGCTGATCCGCGTGTGGGTGCGCTTGCTACAGGTCCCCTACGGCCTGCTGGCGCCGTTCATCGTCGTGTTCGTGCTGGTCGGGGCCTACAGCGTCAACAACAGCGCCTTCGACGTCGGCGTGGCCGTCGCCTTCGGCGTCATCGGTTACGGGCTGCGCAAGCTCGACTTCGAGCCGGCTCCGCTGGTGCTGGCCATGATCCTCGGGCCCCAGCTGGAGGCGTCGGTGCGGCGCGCCCTGATCTTCTCGCGCGGCGACGTCTTCATCTTCTTCGAGCGCCCGATCGCCGCCGTCCTCATGGCCCTGGCCGTGCTCATGCTGCTGTCCCCGCTGGCGCGCTGGGCGCTGAGTCGGAAATTCTGGGAGATCGTCGGGCCGGTGCGGGCGGAGAAGTAAGTCTCAGCGGACGAAGACGCGCTTGATCGACGGCGAGCGGACGCACGATGGCGTCGCCGGCGAGCGCGGCGCGGGCGCGTCCTGCCACTCGACGACGCCGGGTTTGATGTAGACGAGCTGACGCATCCCCGCGTAGCATACGTCCCCATGCCCGACGACGCTCTGCTCCGCACAGAGCAGCTGACGCGTGCGTTCGGCAGCCTCCTCGCCGTCGATCGCGTGAACGTCAGCGTCCGGCGCGGCGAGCTGCGCTCGATCATCGGCCCCAACGGCGCCGGCAAGACGACGTTCTTCCGGCTGATCTCCGGCGAGATGACGCCGTCGAGCGGCCGCATCTGGTTCGACGGCCGCGACATCACCGGGCTGCCCCAGCACGAGGTGGCTCGACTCGGCGTGGCCAAGTCCTACCAGATCACGAACGTCTTCCCCCACCTCACCGTGCTCGAGAACGTGCGGGTGGCCGTGCAGGGGCACGCGCGCGCCTACAACTTCTGGTCGAAAGCGTCGCACCTGCAGGACGTGCGCAAGCGGGCGGAGAAGCTGCTGGAGCGGATCGGTCTCGGTCGTAAAGCCGCACGGCTGGCCGCGCATCTGTCGCACGGCGAGAAGCGTCACCTCGAGATCGGCATCGCGCTGGCGACCGATCCCGCGCTGCTGCTCCTCGACGAGCCGACGGCGGGCATGAGCCCGGAGGAGACCGACGAGACGATGCGGCTCATCCGCGAGCTGGCCACCAGCCGCACGGTGATCCTCGTCGAGCACAAGATGAAGGTCGTGATGAGGATCTCCGATCACGTGACGGTGCTGCACCAGGGCCAGGTGCTGGCCGAGGGCTCACCCGACGAGATCCGCGCCAACGCCCTGGTCCAGCAGACGTATCTCGGGGCGGCACGTTGAGATGACCGACGGCCTGCTCGTCCTCGACGACGTTCACACCTACTACGGAGAGGCCCACATCCTGCAGGGTATCTCGCTCGCCGTGCGCCAGGGCGAGGTGGTGACGATCATCGGCCGCAACGGCGCCGGCAAGACCACGACGCTCCGCTCGATCATGGGCATCGCCCGGCCCCGCCGCGGCCGGATCCTGCTGCGCGGCCAGGACGTGACGGGATTTCCGACGCACCGGATCGCCCGCAGCGGAATCGCGTGGGTACCGGAGGAGCGGCGCATCCTGCCGAACCTGACCGTGCTCGACAATCTACGACTGGGCTGGCTGGCGACCAACGGCGGCGGCGACGACCGCGTCGAAGAAGTCTTCGAGTACTTCCCGCGGCTGCGGGAGCGCATCGCCCAGCGCGGCCGTCATCTGTCGGGGGGCGAGCAACAGATGCTCGCCATCGCGCGGGCGCTGGTGGCGCGGCCGTCGATCATGCTCGTCGACGAGCCGACCGAAGGCCTGGCCCCGATGCTCGTCCAGAGCCTCACCGAGATCCTGGCCGTCATCAACCGCCGGGGCACGACGGTCCTGCTCGTCGAGCAGGCGCTGGAGGTGGCCCTCGCCCTGGCCCATCGCGTGTACGTGATGGACCAGGGCCGGGTCCAGTTCGAAGGCACGCCCGATGACCTTCGGCGCGATCCGGGGATCCAGCAGAGGTTCTTGGGCGTCTAGGAAGAAATAATGGACTGGCGGAGCCGCCAGATCAGCTCAGGAGCGGGAGAGGGGCGAGTCTCCAACCCAAGTGTGCTGTGTCTGTCGGTCCGCCAGTTCTCTATAACCGGTCTCGAGACGACTCCTCGAGAATTCTCGCCGGCGTTTCATCGACCGGGTGCGCTGACTCGTCGATGCCACACCAGACGCAAAGTATTTCAGGTGATGTCGGGCAAGGTTCGAAGAGATGCTCGGACGTCACATCTCCCATTCGCCCCTCCTCGCCCGCTTCGGTGAATCTTGTTGCCTCGGGAGAGGAGCAAGCGGTGTTCCAGCAAAAATTCCCGTGTCTCGTCGTGGACTTGGAAGGCGCCTGAACTTTGGTTAGAGGAGGATGTGTCGTCGTTTCCGACGCGCTAGCAGCGTCCTTGCTTGGCGAGCCCCGGCGGGCACCGGCCGTGATTCCCCGATGGCAGGTGGCTGTGAAGCTGGCCGGGCGGAAGCTTCGCGATCATCGGCGGCGGCGTCGCGACGACGGCCCACGGGCCCGCGTGCGACTCCGAGATCCACCACTGACCGCCCGAGTAGGAGAAGTAGGCGTTCTTGTAGAAGACGATGTCCTGACCTTCCAGCACGTGCACTTCCCATTCGGGGACCCAGATCATGTGCGGGCGACCGTGCGCCCCGGGGGCTGAAGGCGGCGGTGCGACGGCAACCTGCGTGGGCGGTGCGGCCGCCTGGGCTGCTGGCGGCGGGGCCGGCGCGATGACAGCGGCAGGCGGTGGGGCCGCTACCGGCGCAGGAGCCACAGGCGCTTGCGCTGGCTGCGGCGGGGCCGGCGCGATGACAGCGGGAGACGGTGCGGACGCCACCGGCGCAGGAGCCGCAGGTGCTTGCGCCGGCTGCGATGGGGCCGCGGCGATGACGGGCGGCGTCGCAACGACAACGCGCGCGGGCGGCGAGACGGGCGCGAACACGTGTCGAGGCGGCGCGGGAGTAATTTGCCCGGGGGGTGCGGGCGCCGGCACTGCCTGCGGCGGGGCTGCCACCACGATGACCGCCGGAGGCGATGTGATCACGGTCGGCGCGGTCGGCGGGGATGCTTGCGCCGCCATGTACGCCCTGCGCACGGCGTGGTGGTGCAGCCGGCCGGGGGGAAGCTTCGCGATCGTCGGCGGCGGAGTCACCACCATGGCCCACGGCCCGGCGTACGACTGGGAGATCCACCAGTACCCGCTCGAGTAGTAGTAGTACGACGTCTGGTGATAGACGATGTCGTGACCTTCCATCACGTACACGCCCCATTCGGGGATCCACACCATGTGCGGCGCGGTCGGCACGACGACACGTGGTGGCGTTGCGACGACCACCTGCGCGGGCGGCGGGGCGGGCGGCGCCGGCTGGGCCGCCTGGTGCTCGGCTCTGCGCGCCGCGTCGGCGATCACAGCTCCCGTCACGGCGCCGACCGCGCCGCCGATGACGGCGCCCACGCCAGGGTGACCGGACTCATGGCCGATGATGACCCCGGCGCCGGCGCCGACGGCGCCGCCCACGAGCGCTCCCTTTTCTCCGCTGGTGAGCGGCTGAGAACAGCCGGCCGCCACCACCGCCAGGCCTAGAAGGAAGAGGGGGATCTTCCGCGCCATGTCATCCTCCCGAACGCGAGGGAAGGTGCACGGCGGGTGCCATACGCGATGCTAAGAGCGGCGCTGAGTTGGGCGAGTTCCGGCCCCGGTAACGTGCCGCGCTGGCATGTGGAACGAACACCTGTCACGTTCCGGCGCCCGGCCGCGTTCGGGCGCCAAAACACCGGCCGACAGCGTAAGTTTTCTCGGCTATATCTGACGGCTACCCCGTGACCCTGTGGCGGCTCACACCATCACGAGGCCGCCATTGATGTCGAGGGTCGCGCCGGTGATGTAGGCGGCCGGTTCGGATGCGAGGAACAGGACGATCTCCGCGATCTCCTCGGGCTCGGACGGCCGGCGCAACGGAATGTTGGCGGTGATCTTCTCGATCTGTTCTGGCGTTCGAAGCGACTTCCAGCGCTCGGTGGCCACCGTGCCCGGCGCCACGGCGTTCACGGTGATTCCATCGGCCCCGACCTCGCGCGCCAGATGGCGCGTGAAGCCGAGGATCGCGGCCTTGGACGCCGCGTAGTGCGACGTCACGGTGACCGGGGCGCCGCGGGCCACCACCGACGACATGTTGATGATCCGACCCGAGCGCTGCCGCTTCATGATCGGCAGCACGGCCTTGCTACAAAGAAAGGTGCTCGAGAGGTTGAAGCGTACGATCTGCTCCCACTCCTCGTCGTCGATGTCTTCGGTCGCCTTGATCTTGGGGAAGCCGCCTGCGTTGTTGACGAGGACGTCGACCCGCTGCCAGCGCCTGACGGCCGCGTCCACGGCTCGGCGCACCTCCGCGCCGACGGTGACGTCGGTCCTGAGCGCCAGCGCGTCGACCTTCGAATCCGCGAGCTCGGCCGCCAGTTTTTCGGCGGCGGCTTCGTCGATGTCGAGGAGGGCCAGCCGCGCCCCTTCACGCCCGAACGCCCGGGCGATGCGCAACCCGATGCCCCGGCCCGCACCGGTGACGATCACCACCTGTCCGTCGAATCGCTTCATCGGAGTCGTCCTCCTGCGCTGTCGAAGAAGATCAGCCTGTCGGGACGGAGCGTGAACGGGCGACGGTCGCCCACCGCCACCTTGTCCTCGGCGTCCACCTTGGCCACCAGAGAGACGGGCGCGCCGTAGTCGAGGAAGACGAGGGTCTCGTCGCCCAGCGGCTCGATCAGGCTCACCGTTGCCGGCGAGGCGTCCGCTCCGTCGCCGAGCCGGACGTGCTCGGGCCGAACGCCGAGCGTGGTCGGCCCACGGGTTGCCGTGCGCGGCGCCGGCAGCTTCGGCCGGAGGCCGGCGGCACTGAACCGAAGGTCACTGCCCTCGGCGACGACCTCGCCGTCGAGGAAGTTCATGGCCGGCACGCCGAAGAAGCCGGCCACGAAGCGATTGGCGGGGTCGGCGTAGATCTGCAGCGGCGGTCCCATCTGATGGATCCGACCCTGGTGCATGACCACGATCCGATCGGCCATCGTCATGGCCTCGGCCTGATCGTGCGTCACGTAGATGAAGGTCGCCGACAGCTGGGCGTGCAGGCGTTTGAGCTCGGTTCGCATCTCGACGCGCAGCTTGGCGTCGAGGCTCGAGAGCGGCTCGTCCATCAGGAACACGGCCGGCTTGACGACGATCGTGCGGGCCAGCGCCACCCGCTGCGCCTCGCCGCCGGAGAGCGTGGCCGGACGCTTGCGAAGCAGCGGCGCGATGCGCGTCGTCTCGGCCACGGCCTGCACGCGGGCCGCGACGTCGGCCTCAGGCACCTTCTTGATCCGCAAGGGGAACGCGATGTTGTCGAAGACGCTCAGGTGAGGGAAGAGGGCCAGGCTCTGGAAGACCATCCCGAGGTTGCGGTCGCGCGGCTCCCAGTCGGTGACGCGAGCCTCGCCGATCCAGATGTCGCCGGCCGTCGGCGTCTCGAGGCCCGCGATCATGTTGAGCGTGGTCGTCTTGCCGCAGCCGGACGGGCCGACCAGCACGACGAACTCGCCGTCGGGGACCGCGAGGTCGATGGCATCCACCGCGCGCGTCGAGGCGAAGAGCTTGGTGAGTCCCTCGAGCCGGACGGCCGCCACGCTACTTCCGCAGAAGGCCGAAGGAGAAGCCGCGCACGAGGTGCTTCTGGATCAGGAATCCCAGGACGACGACGGGCAGGGTGGCGATGGTGCCGATGGCGGCCTGGGGCCCATAGTCGCGTCCCTCGTTGGCCGACTGGAACTTGTTCAGCGTGATCGGAATGGTCGAGACCTCGGTGTTGGTCAGCGTCATCGCCAGGAGCAGCTCGCTCCAGTTGAGGATGAAGACGAAGAGGAACGTCACCACGAGGCCCGCGGCGGTGAGGGGAAGGACGATGCGTCCGAGGACACGGAAGCGCGAGGCACCCATGACCCGGGCCGCGTGCTCCAGCTCGACCGGCACCTCCTCGATGAAGGCCAGCATCATCCAGATGACGTAGGGGAGGGAGGTGGCGAGGTACACGAGGATGAGGCCGGTGTAGGTGTCGAGGAGCCGGAGCGTCACGTAGTACACGACGAAGGGCACCGCGATCACGATTGGGGGCACCATGCGGATGGACAGGATGTTGTAGGGATAGCGGCGCCCGCCGGTCCCGAAGCGCGTCCACGAGTAGGCGAGCGCGCTGCCCAGCGCCACCGCGACCAGCGAGGCGGTGGTGGCGATGAAGAGGCTGTCCCAGAGCGGCTTGAGGATCTTCAGCGTCTGCCGCCCCAGCTCGAACGTCGACGTCCCCGGGGTGAGGACCTTCACGTAGTTGATCAGCGTCGGCTCGTGGGGCACCCAGCGCGGCGGCCACGTCACCCACTCGCCCGAGTGCTTGAACGACGTCATCACCATCCAGTAGATGGGCGCCAGCGTGATCGCCATCCACACGAGCAGCCCGGCGTGACGCGCCACGCCGAACAGCCGCCGCCGCATCATGGTGCCGCCTCCTCGGCCAGCCGGCGGCGCTCCCGGCGCAGCACCCGGATGGCGATGAAGATGTAGACGGAGACGACGACGAGGAGGATCAGCGACATGGCGGCCGCGTCGGAGACGCGGGCGAACTCCCAACCCATCCGCCACAGGTAGACGGCGATGGTCTCGGTGGAGTTGCCGGGGCCGCCCTGCGTCAGGAGCATCGGGTAGTCGAAGATCTTCAATGCCTCCATCGAGCGCAGGACGACCGCGATGGCGATGACGGGCTTGAGGAGCGGCAGCTCCACGTGCCAGAAGATCTGCCAGCGGTTCGCTCCCATCACGCGGGCGGCCCGAATGGGATCGCGCGGGAGCCCGGCCAGCCCGGAGACGAAGACCAGGAAGGTCAATGCGGTCCACTGCCAGACGTCGGCGCCGATCACGGCCAGCTTGGCCGCGGTGTAATCGGACAGCCAGCGCACGGTGATGGGACGGCCGGCGAGCACGCTCAGCACCTGGTTGAAGGGGCCCTGGTCGATCAGGAGCATCGACAGGTCATAGCCGACGACGGCGGGCACGATCATCATCGGCAGCAGGAACACGGTCGTGTAGATCCGGCGGCCCCGGAACGGCTCGCGGCAGAGCAGAGCCAGCCCGAAGCCGAGCAGGAGCTCCAGCGGCACCGCCACGGCGGCGAAGCCGAAGGTACGGCCGACCGCCCAGAGGAAGCGCTCGTCGCCCAGCGCGCCCAGGAAGCTGTCGAGCCCGGTGAACGGCGCGTTCCACCACGCTCCGCGCGTGATCCGCCAGGAGAGGAACGACAGATAGACGAGCAGCAAGGCGTTCGGGAGCAGCAGCAGCGCAAACAGCCCCTGCACCGGTACGAACGGGAGCCACTTGAAGACGCGCTCCCGCTCGAGCCGAGCCAGCACGCCGTCAATCCAGGAGCGCCCCGGGTTCGTCCGGCACGTCGCCTGTGCGTCAATCGAGGAGCGCCCCGGGTCCCCCGGGGCGCGACGAGCGCCCGGGGGGTATGGGGGGCGCTCGGAGCCCCCCATGGAATTAATCCGGGACGTTCTTCGTCGGGAACGCAGGCTTGAGCGCCTTCCAGCCGTCGATCTGCGCCTTGCGGCCGAGCTGGTTGGTGATCTTCTCCCAGGCGGCCGCCGTCCGATTGAGCGCGTCCTCGGGCGTGAGCTTGCCGAGCAGCGCCTCCTGGACGTGCTGGTCGAGGACGTCGTTGTACTCCACCGCGCCCTGGATGAGGATCATCGGCGCCGTCACCTGCGCGTTCTTGAGGTGGATCTCGAGCATCTCCTTCGTCCGCGCCTTGATCACGCGCGGGTCGGTGAGATGCGATTTCATGTAGGGATCCCAGACGGAGTTCGGTCCCGACACGAGGCGGGCGGACACCTCCTTGCTCGTCAGGTACTGGGAGAGCCAGTAGGCCGCCTCCGGATGCTTCGAGTAGTTCGAGACGTAGAGGAGATTGCCGAAGCCCTGGAGCGAGCGCCGCACGAGCTTGCCGTTCACCATGTAGCCGGGAACGACGCAGTACCTGTTCTTGCCGGCGATCTTCGATTTCTCGGGATGCTCGGCGGCGATGGCGATGGACGGGTAGGTCATGATCGAGAACGCGTTGCCCCCCGCATAGAACGGGTAGGCCTGCGGTGTGGCCCAGCCCAGGATGTCCTTGGGCATGAACTTCGTCAGCGCGATGTAATCCTTCAGCGCCTCCACGCCTTCCTTGCCCGCGATGAGCGGCTTCATGTTGTCGTCGAACGGCATCCCGCCCTTGGCGTAGAACTGCTGCAGCCACCAGCGCCAGCCCCAGCCGCGCGCGCGGTAGCCCATGGCGCCGTAGAGCTCCGGCACGCCGGTGCCCTTGGGATCACGCGTGAAGAACTCCGCGAGCTGATACCACTGCTCGTAGGTGTCGGGACAGCCGGGCTCCCAGCCGTACTTCGCCTTGAACTTCTGCTTCTCGCCCGGCGCGTTGATGAGGTCCTTGCGGATCACCATGATCCAGTTGTCGCCGTCACCGAACATCCCGTACGTCTTGCCCTTGTAGCGCCCCTGCTCGACGAACCCGGCGACGACGTCGTCCAGGTCCGGCTTGCCGCGCGCCACCAGGTCGTCGATGGGCCGCACGAGGCCCGCCTCGACGAGATCGGGCAGGGAGATCGGATCGCCGATCCAGAAGTCGAAGCTTCCGCTCTTGGCCACGGCTTCGGACATGGCCTTGGCCTGGATCTGAAGGATGCCGACCTCGAAGTAGTTCACCCCGATGCCAGTCTCTTTCTCGAAGTTGGCCATCTCGCCGGTGCTGCCCGCAGTGAAGATGGACGGCATCATCATGTTCAGCTTGAGCGAGGTGAGGCCCTTCGACTTCAGATACGCCTTGGCGCCGTTGATGGCGCGCTCGTCGGCGGTGGTGCCGGATACGGCCTGAGCGGCCGCGACCACGGGCCCCAGCACGAGGATCGATAGGAGAACCGTGACGACAGTCCGAGATGCCGATCGCATGCCGCCCTCCTCGTCGGGCGCTCAGGCCCCCTGGGGCCCGCCGCCGATCCTGAACATTCCTTCCTGGATTCCGAGCGCCGTCTTGCCGATCGTCTCCAGCATGCGATCGACCGTCGGAGGCATGAGCGTCGCTGTGCGCACGTCGCGGAAGGCGCGCTCGGCCGGGTAGTCCTTGTAGGCGCCGCGCCCCCCCACGACCTGGATGACCTTGGACGTGACCTCCAGGCTCGTCTCCGTGGCCAGGAACTTCGCCTTGTTGGCGAGGTTTCCGCGCTCGCCGATGTCGGCAGCGTCCCAGCGCGCCGCCGAGTCTTCCATCACGAGGCGGGCGGCATCGAGACGCACGGCCAGGCCTCCGATGTGGCGCTGCACGGTCGGATCCTGGGCGACCGCGATGTTCTCGGGCTTGACGACGCGCTTCTTGGCGTAGTCGATCGCGAAGTCGAGGGCCGCCTCGGCGATTCCGAGGTAGATCGCCGCGTAGCCGAGCCCGAAGCTCTCGACCACACCGACCTGCAGCGCGGAGCCCGGCGGGCCCAGCGCCGCCTCGCGCGCAATGCGAACGCCCGTGAACGTCACCGACGGGCTGTAGGTGCCACGCATGCCCAGCGTGTTCCATTTGCCGTCGGTGGTGATCCCCGTGGCGTCCGCCGGGACGAGGGCGAGCACGAGCGCCTTGCCCATGTCGGCCTCGCCGTCGAGCGCACACCAGACCATGTACTGCGAGGCGCCGAGTGCCATCGTGCAGAAGTGCTTGACCCCGTCGACGACCCAGCCCACACCCGCCTCGCGGATCGCCGTCTCCATCAGCAGCGTGCGGGAGAGACTGACGGCCGGCTCGCTACCCCAGGAGCCGAAGAGCCGGCCGTGCTCGACGACTTCGGCGAAGTAGCGGCGCTTCTGCACCTCGCTACCGAGCGCCGCGATGAACTTCATCACCGTCGAGTGCATGTGCAGCGTCATCGCGGTGTTGGCGCAGCCCCGGGCGAGGGCCCGGATGACAGCGACGTACGTGGGCATGTCGAGACCGACGCCGCTATAGGCCTGGGGGATGCCGATGGCGAGCAGGCCCTCCCGGTGCAGATCGCGCCAGCTCTCGACGGGATTGACGCCGTCGCGATCGTACCAGGCTGCGCGCGGCGCCAGGGTCTCCCGGGCCAGCCGTGCGGCGGTCTCGACGATGGCGGCGGTCATCAGGCCATGCTCTTGGTCGCGACGTTCGAGCGCCGCGCCACCACGCACCGGCAGGTGTCGACCTGGTGCAGCTCGATCATGTTGCCGAACGGATCGTACATGAAGATCTGCCGCGACTGCGGGCCCACGACGCTCTCGGCCATCCAGTACTCGACGCCCAGCCGGTCCAGCTCCTTCTGCGTCTCGTCGATGGAGGCCACCGCCAGCGCGACGTGCGGCCGCGACGGGTCCTTGTCCGGTCCCTTCGCGAACTTCGACATGCCGTTGACGCCCATCAGGTGGATCTGGGCGGTGCCGCCGACGTCCATCCAGTGCCCGTCGATGGTCGGGATCACGGGGCGCCCGGGGTCGCGGCTCAGGCCGAGCACGTTCGAGTAGAAGTCGTGGGCTTTCCGGACTTCTGCCTCCGACGGACCGACGCGGATGCCGTGATGGTGGAGCTCAAGCACTTTGACGGCCATGGAAACCTCCCAGCACTGTGCCCCAGATCCCCCGGGGCAGGAACAGGACGAAGATCATGAAGATGGCGCCGATGATGAGTGGCCACGATTCGGTGACGATGGCCATGCGGTCCTCGAGCAGGAGCCAGGTGGCCGCGCCCACGAACGGGCCGAAGAACGTCCCGGCGCCGCCGAGCAGGGTCATGATGACGACCTGCCCGGACGTCGTCCAGTAAAGCGACTCGACGGGCACGACGGTGAGCCGGAGGGCGTCGAGCGCACCGGCCAATCCCGCGAACATCGCCGAGAAGACGAACGAGAGGAGCTTGACCTTCGTCACGTCGTAGCCGCAGGCGACGGCGCGATCGGTGTTCTCGCGGATCGCCTGCAGCACCGCGCCGAACGGCGAGTTGAGGATCCGCTGGAGCCCGAACACGGCGAGGCCGACGAGCACCAGCGCGAAGTAGTAGAAGGCCAGCGGCGAGTCGAGTGAGAGCGTGTAACCCGGCAGCCGCACCGGCAGGACGGTGATGCCGCGCAGGCCGTCGTCGCCGCCCGTCCAGTCGGCCAGGTGGAAGGCGACGAAGTAGAAGAGCTGCGCGAAGGCCAGGGTCAGCATCGAGAAGTAGATGCCGCGGCGGCGCAGCGCGAAGAACCCGACGAAGGCGCCGCCCAGCAGCGCGAGCCCGACGCCGGCGCCGAGCGCGAGCCACAGCGAGCTGACCTTGAGCTTGGCCAGCGCGATCCCGGTGCCGTAAGCGCCCAGGCCCCAGTAGGCGGCGTGGCCGAAGGAGAGCAGTCCCGTGTAGCCGTAGAGCAGATTGAAGCCCAGGGCCAGGAGCCCGTAGATCAGCACCTGGGTGGCCAGCGCCTTGTAGGGCACGACGAAGGGAAAGATCGCGAAGACGATGAAGAAGGCCAGCACCGGATGGCGGCCGATCCAGTCGCCCGCCCGCCGGATCATTTAACTGAGCGCGAGCCCGGGTCGGGCCGAGGGTGGCGAGCGATGGGTGGCCGTGACGTCATTCTAAGAGCCCGGCTTCGCCGAAGAGTCCGCTGGGGCGGACAAGCAGCACGAGCGCCATGACGACGAACACCATGATCTCGGACAGCTTCGGCGCGAAGAAGGTGGTGAGGCTCACCACCTCGCCGATGATGATGCCGGCCACGACCGCGCCGAGCAGGCTTCCCATGCCGCCGACCACCACGACCACGAAGGACTCGATCACCATCGTGATGCCCATCTCGGGGTAGACGGGCCGCATCGGGCCGGCCAGGATACCGGCCAGACCGGCCAGCCCGGCCCCGATGCCGAAGACGAGCAGCCAGACGCGTCCCAGGTCGAGGCCGAGGGCCCGCACCATGAGCGGATCGCGCGAGCCGGCGCGGATGATGAGCCCGACGTTGGTGCGCTCGAGGAAGAGCCAGAGGCCGACGAGCACGAGCACGGTAACCGCGATGACGAAGAAGCGATAGAGCGGGAAGGTCATGAAGCCGAGGTCGAGAGCGCCGCTGAGCGCGCGGGGCGGGTCGATGGTCAGCCCGATCTTGCCCCAGACGATGCGGACGGCCTCCACGACGACCAGCGAGAGACCGAACGTGAGCAAGAGAGGATCGTCGATCGAGCGCCCGTAGAGCGGGCGCACGAGCACCCGCTCGATCACCAGCCCCAGGACGAAGACCATGAGTGGCGCCGCCACCAGCGAGACCCAGAAGTTCTTCGTGAGCCCGAGCAGGAAGACCCCGAAGTACGCTCCCAGCATGTAGAGCGAGCCGTGGGCGAAATTCACCACCGTCATCAACCCAAAGATCAGGCTGAGGCCGATGGCGAGCAGGACGAAGATCCCCCCGAGCACGAGGCCGGTGAAAACCTGGGCGGCCAGCGCCGACGCCGAGATGTCGAACACTATTCCTCGCCCCGATTTGTGCAGAATACCGAGGTCGGACGGACGTGAAGCCCCAACAATTCTTTCATGTGCGCGCTCGAGCAATCTGAAACGTAGAAGCCATGATGGCGCCGGACGTAACCGCGGATCAGTTCATACGTGTCCATATCAAGCGTCCCGAATCGACAAACCAATCAGCGCGGGCCTTCCGGGTTAGCACTAGGCGAGGCCCTTCTCGGCGCAGGTGCGGTCGAGCTCCTCGTTGGCCGGGATGCGGGCCACGACCTCGACGATGCCCCAGTCACCGCGCGTCTTGCCGGGCTGGCGTCCCTTCACGATCCACATGTCCTGGAACGACTTGCCGTCGCACGCGCGCCACCACTGCTTGCCCTTGTAGTGGTCGTACTCGCGACTGGCCCGTAGCGCGTCGGCCACGACCTTGGGCTCGGTGGACTTCGTCAGCTCGATGCCGCGCGCGACCTCCATGACGCCGCTGTACGCGTAGGCGCCGTAGTCGCCGGCCGGCATCCCGAAGCGCTTCTGGTGGGCGTCGTTGTAGCGCTTGGCCTGGGGGATCGTGTCGGCCAGCTCCCAGTAGAAGTTGGTGCCGCCGTAGATGCCGTCGTAGATGTCAGGCCCGCCTTCCTTGAGCTGGGGCAGCCAGTGCAGAGGCTGGACGACCGGCGTCTTCTTCATGCCGAAGCTCGCATACTGCTTCAGAAAGGCGATGTTGTCGGCCCCCGGCGTGACGCTGTAAATGGCTTCCGGCTTGGCCGCCTGGATCTTCGGCAGGTGGGCCGAGAACTCGGCGTTGCCGAGCGGGTAGGGCGTGGTGCCCACGATCGTCGCGCCGTGCTTCTGGGCCACGTCGGCGAAGACGGCGTTGTTCTGCTTGCCCCACGCGTAGTCGGCGTAGACGACCCACCACTTCTTGGCGACGTTCTTGACCGGTGAGCGGGCTGGTGTCGGGCTTGGCGCTGATCTCGTCGGACTGGCTGACCGAGATGAACAGCACGCCGGACTTTTTGGTCTGCTCGTTGATGGCCATCTGCACGTGGGCGGCCAGGCCGCCGACGACGAATCGCACGTTCTCGTTCTCGATCAGCTCCTTGGTCCGCTGGGCGCCGATGGCCGGCTTGAGCTGGTCGTCCCGGAAGAGCACCTCGACCTTGCGACCGAGAATTCCGTTCTTCGCGTTCAGCTCTTCCATGGCCAGGGTCGCGCCGCGCTGCTGATCGACGGCGAGGGCGCCGAACGGGCCCGTCAGCGGGAGCGGGAACCCGATCTTGATCAGGTCCTTGCTCTGGGCCCGGAGGATCGCAGGAAAGCCGAAGACCGTGGCGCCGGCCGCGGTCGTGGTGAGGAATGCGCGACGGTTCATTGCCGCCTCCTATCGTCAGGCGTACTGCAGTTCCCCGGGCGTGAAGTGGAGCCGATCATAGGAGCGCCGGTGAGTCGTGTCAACGTGGTACAGTCCGCCCGCCATGCCCCACGTGGGCTCGAGCGCCAAGCGCGCCGACGATCCGCGCCTGCTCACCGGCCGTGGCCGCTACGTGGACGACGTCACGCTGCCGCGCATGGTCCACGTCGCGCTCGTGCGCAGCCCGCATGCGCACGCCCGGATCGTCGGAGTCGACGTGACGGACGCGCGCCGCGCGCCCGGCGTGACGTGTGTGCTGGTCGGCGGCGATACCGCGCGCCTCTGCAAGCCTTATCGCGGAATCCTCGAGCACTACCAGGGCATGAAGACCGGCGCGATGCTGCCCCTGGCGACCGATCGGGTGCGCTACGTCGGTGAGCCCGTCGCGGCGGTCGCCGCCGAGACCCGGGCGCAAGCCGAGGACGGCGCCGAGCGCGTGGTCGCTCGCTACGAGCCGCTCCGGCCCGTGCTGAGCCCCGACGCCGCGCTCGCCTCCGACGCGCCGCTGATCCATGATGAGCTCGCCGACAACGTGATCTACGCGACGCAGCTGGGCACCGGCGACGTCGACGCGGCCATCGCGCACGCCCACCGTACGTACCGGCGGACGTTCACGGTGGGTCGTCACACCGGCGTGCCGCTGGAGGCGCGCGGCCTCGTCGCCGATTTCGATCCCGCGACGCGGGCGCTCACGGTGTGGATCTCGACGCAGGTCCCGCACATGATGCAGGCGGTGCTGGCCGATCTCTTCGGTCTGCCCGAGCACCGCGTGCGGGTGATCGCGCCCGACGTCGGCGGCTCCTTCGGCATCAAGATCCACGTCTATCAGGACGACCTGGCGGCGGTGGCGCTGGCGTTGACGCTCGGCCGCCCCGTGAAGTTCGTGGCGACGCGGCGCGAGTCGTTCCTGTCCGACATCCACGCGCGCGAGCAGACGGTCGCCGTCGAGGTGGCGGCGGCCGCCGACGGGACGCTGCTCGCCATGCGCGGGGCCATCACCGCTGCCGTCGGCCCGTACTCGGCGTTCCCACGCTCGAGCGTCGTCGAGGGCGGCCAGGTTCTCAGATTGCTGCCCGGCCCCTACCGCCTGCGCGACTACCGGGCGTCGTTGCGGGTGGTCGCGCAGAACAAGGTGATCACGTCGCAGTACCGCGCGGTCGGCCATCCCATCGCGACGGCGGTCACCGAGAGCATGCTCGACCTGATCGCGCGCGATCTCGGCCTCGATCCCGCCGACGTCCGCCGGAAGAACCTGCTGCGTGCCGACGACCTGCCGTACACCTCGGCCACCGGCAACGTGTACGACAGCGGATCGTTCCAGGAATCCTTCGAGCGGCTGCTCGAGGTGGCCAAGTACGCCGAGCTGAGGCACGAGCAGGCGGCGGCGCGCGCGGCGGGCCGCCACGTCGGCATCGGGCTCGCGTGCTTCCTCGAGCTGACCGGGCCGGGCGCGCAGTTCTACGGCATCGGGGGCGCGCCGATCTCCGGCCAGGAGGGGACGACGGTCAGGCTCGAGCCGTCGGGAACCGTGACGGCGCTCACCGGCGTGACCAATCAAGGGCAGGGAACGCCCACCGCGCTGGCCCAGATCATCGCCGACGAGCTGGGCGTCGCGCTCGAAGCGATCAACGTGATCGCCGGCGACACCGCGATGGTGCCGTACGGCGGCGGGACGTGGGCGAGTCGGGGCATGCCGATCGGCGGCAGTGCCACGCTCCTCGCCGCCCGCGCGCTCGCCGACAAGATCAAGCGCGTGGCGGCCGTGCTGCTGGAGGCTCACGCCGACGACATCGAGCTGGCCCACGGCCGCGCCGGCGTGCGAGGCACCGACCACGGCCTCGGCCTCCGCGAGCTCGCCCGCGCCGTCCACTTCCGGTCCAACGAGCTCCGCGGCCTCGAGCCGAGCGTGGATGCGACGGTGCACTACACGAATCCGAACCCGTGGACCTTCACCAACGGCGCGCACCTCGCCGTGGTCGACCTCGACGTGGAGACGGGCCGGGTGCGCCTGCTGCGCTACGTGACCGTGGACGACTGCGGGCGCGTCGTCAACCCTGCGCTCGTCGCCGGCCAGATCATGGGCGGCGTCACGCAGGGCCTGGGCGGTGCGCTGATGGAGCACTGCGCCTACGACGAGGCCGGCCAGCTGCTGACGACGACGCTGATGGACTACGCGGTCCCGAAGGCGAGCGACGTGCCGGCGATCGAGTGCCACCACCTCGAGACGCCGGCGCCGAACCTGGCCGGTGGCTTCAAGGGCGCGGGTGAGGCCGGCACCACCGGCGCTCCGGCCGCCGTGCTCAACGCCGTGAACGACGCCCTGGCGCCGCTCGGCGCCATGATCACCGAGCAGCCGATCACGGCGGAGCGCGTGCTCCGCGCGCTCGGTCGCCTGGGAGGACGCTGATGCGGATCTGTGGTCTCGTCACGATCGTGCTGTTGCTCATCGCCGCGCCGCTCGGCGCCCCGGCCCAGACGGCGCCGGCGCCGCTCCAGGTGATCGTCTTCCCGGGTGGCTTCAACTGGCCGATCTGGGCCGCGCAGGACAACGGCGATTTCGCACGCGAAGCGCTTGCCGTGACGCTGACGCCGACGCCGTCGTCGGTCTTCCAGCTCACGAACCTCATCGACGGCAAGTTCGACATCGCGATGACGGCCATCGACAACCTGATCGCCTACGACGAGGGCCAGGGCGAGGCGCCGGTGACGGCCACGCCCGATCTTGTTGCCTTCATGGGCGGCGACAACGGCTTCCTTCGCCTCGTCGTCCAGCCCGAGGTCGGCACGTACGCCGACCTCATGGGCAAGGAGCTGTCCGTCGACGCGCTCACCACCGGCTACGCGTTCGTCCTCCGCAAGATGCTGGAGCGCGGCGGATTGAAGGAGCACGAGGTCAGCCTGGTGAGGGCGGGGGGTGTGCTCCAGCGCTGGGAAGCCCTGCGTGAGAAGAAGCACGCGGGCACGTTGCTCATCACGCCGTTCGAGATCCTCGCTCAGGCCCAGGGCCTGCGCGTGCTCGGCAACGCCGTCGACGTGCTCGGACGCTATCAGGGCCTGGTCGGCGCCACGCGCCGCTCGTGGGCGCGCGACAACGCCGACAAGGTCGTAGGGTTCATCCGCGCCTACCAGAGCGGCCTCGCCTGGCTCTACGAGCCAGGCAACAAGTCCGCAGCGCTCCAGATCCTCCAGAAGAACGTGCGCGGGATGACGCCGGAGCTGGCGGCCAGGACCTACGACGTCCTGCTTGCGCCCTCAGGCGGGTTCGACCGTCACGCCGCGGTCGACCTCGACGGCGTCCGCACGGTGCTGAAGCTCCGCAGCGAGTACGGACAGCCGCCGAAGCCGCTCACCGATCCCACGAAGTACCTCGACCTCACCTACTACGAGCGCGCCCGCCGATCCCGTTAGAGCGTCGGTCGGCGCTCGAACCACGGGCGCGCGGCCTCGAGCTGCGAGCCCAGCCGGAACAGCGTCGCCTCGTCGCCGAAGCGCGCGACGAGCTGGACGGCGATCGGCAGACCCTGAGCGTGGCCGAGCGGCAGCATCATCGCCGGCTGGCCGGTCAGGTTGAACCACACCGTGAACGGCGAGAAGTGGAAGACGCGCCGCCAGTACTCGTCGAAGTCGTCCAGCATCATGTCGATGAAGCCCAGCTTGGGCGGCAGCGTGGCGAGCCCCGGCGTCAACAGGACGTCGTAGCGCGCGTGGAAGACGGCCATCTGGCGGCCGAGTCGGTGCATCGTCTGGGTCGCCCGGACGTAGTCGGCGGCGGCGATGCGCTCGCCTCGCTGGGCGGTCGCCCACGTCACTCGCTCGACGTCACCGGGACCGGCCGTCCGCCCCGACGGATGACCGGCGAGGTTGACGACGGTGTTGGCGGCGGCGAGCGTCAGGAACGTCGGCACGATCGCGGCCCCGTCGATCTCCGGATCCGCGGCCTCGACGTCGTGATCGAGGTCCGCGCAGAGCCTCACGGTGTCGGCGAGGGCGTCGAGACTCTCGCGCTCGACCTTGGCGCCGTTCGGCGTCTTCGCCGTCCACGCGATCCGCAGGCGCCCGGGCGCGGCGCCGATCTCGGCCGGATACGGACGGGCCTGCGCCGGCGCGGCGTAGGGATCGCCGGGCCCCGGCCCCGCCGTCGCGTCGAGCAGCGCCGCGCAGTCGCGCACGGTCAGCGTCACGGCGTGCTCGGTCGAGCAGCCGCCGAGGCCTTCACCGGTGTAGGGCGCGAACGTGTTGCGTCCGCGCGTCGGCTTGAGGCCCACCAGGCCGCAGCACGCGGCCGGGGCGCGGATGGATCCGAAGCCGTCGCTGGCGTGGGCCATCGGCAGGATGCGGGCGCCCACCGCCGCGGCCGCGCCACCGCTGGAACCGCCGGAGATGCGCGTGACGTCCCACGGCGTGCGGGTCGGGCCGTAGAGCTGCGGCTCACACGTCAGCGACAGCCCGAGCTCGCACGAGTTGGTGCGGCCGAAGAAGACGAGGCCGGCGCGCTTGAGGCGCTTGACGTGCTCGCTGTCAGCGGCGGCCGGCGGTGAATCGGCGAAGAAGCGTGAGCCCCGCGTCATCGGCACGCCGGCCAGCACGGCGGTGAGGTCCTTCAAGAGAAACGGGACGCCGCGGAACGGCCCGTCGGGCAGGCCGTCGGCGATCTGCTGGCGCCCATAGTCGTAGAGGCGCATGACGACGGCGTTGATCCTTGGGTTTTGCTCTTCCACAAGCGCGATGGCTGATTCGAGCAGCTCGGGTGGCGTCACCTTGCCGCTGCGAACGAGCGCGGCCAGCCCGAGCGCGTCGTACTGCTCGTAGTCGGGGAACCTTTTCATGGCCCCGGATGGTGGCCGAGCCCACGATGGAAATCAAGCGCCGGGCCGGCGCCTCCTACATGCTCTGAGCTAGTTCGCTACGTTGACCGAGCGCGCGCCGCTGCCCGTGTTGCCGGTGGCGTCGCGCACGGTGACATTGATCGTCTGCGGGCCGTTGGCGAAGCCGACCGTATCCCACGGGACCGAGACGTTGGCGCCGCTCGTGGTCTGCGTTCTGATCACGGTGCCGCCAACCGAGACCGTGAAGGTGTTGGACGATCCGCTGGCGCCGTTGACCCAGATCACCATCCACACGGTGCCGCTCACCGTCGCGGCCTCGCCTGGCGCGGTGAACGCGATCGTCAGCGTGCCGCCGGTCGGCGGCGGGGGCGGCGCGGCCGGGTTGTTCACGGTGACCGTGATGGTCGTGCTGGCGCCGTGACCTGCACTATCGAGCGCGCCGACCGTCAGAGTGTGATTGCCGTTGGCGACCGTCGTCGTGTTCCAGGTGTGGGACGCGGTCGGCCCGGTGACGGTCTGCGTGGACACCGTCGCGCCATCGAGGGCGAGCTGGAACGATGTCGATCCGGTGGCGCCGCTCACGGCCATGCCGACGGTGATCGTGCCGCTGATCGTGGCGCCGTTGACCGGGCTCGTGAAGCTGACCGACATCGGCGCTGGCGGGGGTGGCGGAGCACCGCTGTTGGCGACGGTGACGTTGATCGATGCCGATCCGGTGTTGCCCGTGGCGTCACGGGCGCTGACCGTGAGAGGCTGGGCGCCGTTGGGCGTTTGCCGTGAGTCCCAGTCGAGCGTCATCGGCATGCTGCTCGACGTTTGCGTCTTCACCACCGCTCCCCCGACCGACAGCGTGACCGTCGATGCGCCGCTGGCTCCATTGACCCAGATCGTGACCCAGACCACGCCGCTGACCGTCGAGCCTGCGCTCGGGCTGGTGATGGCCACGTTCAGCGTGCCGCCGCCCGGCGGCGGCGGAGGTGGAGGCGGAGGCCCCGGGTTGTTGACGGTGACGGTGATCGTCGCGGTGGCGGTGCGGCCGCCGGCGTCACTGGCGCTCAGCGCGAGCGTATGGCCGCCATTGCCAAGGCCATTCGTGTTCCACGCGAACGACGCGGTCGTGGCCGCGACCGTCTGGGTCAACGCCGGCGTCCCGTCGATCGTGAGGCGGAACGTGTTGGACGAGCCCGAGGCGCCGTTGACGGCCATGCCGACGGTGACGTTGCCGCTCACGGTCGCGCCACTGGCCGGGCTCGTGAAGCTGGCTGTGAGCGGCGGCGGTGGAGTGCCGCCGTTCGCGACGGTCACGCTCAGTGACGCCGTGCCGGTGTTGCCGGCGGCGTCACGCGCGCTCACCGTGAGGGTCTTGACGCCGTCGGGCGTCAGGCGCGAATCCCAGTCCAGCGAGACCGGCATGCTGCTCGACGTCTGAGTCTTCACCACGGCGCCCGCAACGCTGAGCGTGAGCGTGGTTGGAGCCGTGGCGCCATCGACCCACACCGTGACCCAGACGACGCCGCTGACGGTTGCGCCGGGACTCGGCGTCGTCATCGCGACTCGGAGCGCCGACGCGGGATTCGAGACGGTCACCGTGATGCTCGACGTGGCGCTGCGCCCCGCCGAGTCCGTCACGGTGGCCGCGAGCGTGTGAGATCCCGCCGCCACACCGGACGTGTTCCAGGCGAAGGAGGACGTCGTGCCGGTGAACACGGTCGCGCCGTCGACGGCGAGCCGATACGTGTAGCCGCCGGACCCGCCGCTGGCGGCCATCGATACCGTGACGGTGCCGGAAACGGTGGCGCCGCTGGCCGGCGCCGTGATGGCGACGTTCAGTCCGCTCACGAAGGACGCGGTCACGGTCGTGTTCGCGAAGAGCGTGACCGAGCACGGGCCGGTGCCCGTGCAGGCCCCGGTCCACCCGCCGAAGGTCGAGCCCGCCGCCGGCGCCGCCGTGAGCGTCACCGCGGTCCCCGGCGCGTACGTCTCGCTGCAGTCGCTGCCACAATCGATACCGGATGGATTGCTGCTCACCGTCCCGGTGCCGTTACGCTGGACGGTGAGGGTCGGGGCCGGATACGCGAAGCGCGCGCCGGCCCGATCGTCGTCGCGCAGGGCCGCGCCGCGACCGTCGAAGTGGGCGAAGGCGTACATCGTGGCGTCGGGACTCGTGGAGTGCCCGAGGCCGAGGGCGTGGCCGAGCTCGTGCGTGGCCACCTCGGCCAGGTTCGTGTAGGTCTCGTAGAACCCACAGCCGGCCCAGCCGTCGTTGAAGACGACGTCGCCTTCGAGGATGCGCGAGAACGTCTGGCCGTTCACGACGCGCGTCTGGGTGTCGTCCCGGTAGTAGCCGCCGACGGCCAGCGTCCCCGTGCAGTTGGTCGGAGGATCGAGCTGGCCGAGGGGATCACCGAACGAGATCGTGTTGACGCCGTCGAAGGTGAAGCCGCGCGCGTCGGTGGCCCCGCCGTCGATGTAGCGCAGCGCGGATCCGACGACGGCGTTCCATGCGCCGTACCCGTCACGAACCTGGCCGAAGCCACTGGTCGGTGCGAGCGGCTCGCTCGCGCTCATGCGCATCGCGACCCCGACGCCGCTGTCGGGCTCGAACCAGCGGGCGGGCACGTCGAGGAAGACGAACGAGCTCTGGACTTCGGTCACCTGGCCGCTCGCGCTCGCCGGCGGCACCTGGGATGGCGCGGCGGCGCTTCGCGGCCCGCGGCCCACGTTCAGACGGATGTCGCGCAGGAAATCGGCCAGCGGCCGGCGCTCGGTCGCCGCGGTCGAGGCGCCGCCGCGGCCGAGCACGTGGACGTGGCCACCGGGGGCGCGCACCGCATGGCTCGTTCCGGTCCGGAGATCGGTGACTACCGAGAACTTGCCTTGATAGAGGTGAGCCACGCGCAGCGTACCGTCCGCGTTGCGCGAGAGGAACACGAGGACACGCTCACCGACGGTGAACTCGGGGCTGCCGTGAATCCACGCGTGCATGCCGGCCACTCGACCGCCGAGCTGTCGGATCGTCAGCGGCCCGAGTGGGATATCGCCCTTGACGCTGTCGCGAACGTCCAGCGTGATGACGGTGAAGATCAGGCGCTGGGCGGGATCCCAGCGGCTTTCGATGGCGTTCACGTCGGCGAGCACGATGGCGGCGGCGTGGCTGACCAGATCGGCGTCGGCGACAGGAACGATCGTGGTCGCGACGGCGGCGGGCGCCCACGCCATCACGACAAGGGAAGCGATGATCCACGGGCGTCGGCGGGTGAGCAGCATGTCTGCTCATAGGTGGGGGCAAGGACCATTCCAGGGTTCGAGGGCCGCCAGAACGGCCGTTCTGTGCAGTCGACTACCGGGAAGAGCCGGACCCGGGATCAGCGGCCTGCAGCGGATTACAGCCGGTCGGGCTCCGCCACGCGCTTGAGCTCTTCCAGCGCGATCGTACCGTCCAGCACCTTGCGCGCGCCATCCTGGAAGAGCGAGCGGGCGCCCTCGCCGCGAGCGCAGGCGCGCAGGTCGGCCTCACTGGCGCGGTCGTTGATGAGCGCGCGGAGATCGTCGGTGATCGGTACTTGCTCGAAAATGGCAGTGCGACCGACCACGCCGGAGCCGTGGCAGGTCGGGCATCCCTGGGCACGATAGAGGGTCAGCGGCGCCGCATCGGCGTGGAGCAGCATTCTGGTCCCGGCATCGGGCTCGTAACCGACCTTGCACTCGGGACACAGGCGCCTGACCAGGCGCTGGGCCAGCACGGCCGTCACTGACGAGGCGATGAGGTAGCGTGGAATCTCCATGTCGGCCAGACGCGTGATGGCGCCCACGGCGTCGTTGGTGTGGAGCGTGGCGAAGACGAGGTGGCCGGTGAGCGATGCCTGCATGGCGATGCGCGCGGTCTCTAGGTCACGGATCTCGCCGACGAGCATGATGTCGGGGTCCTGGCGCAGCACGGAGCGCAAGCAGTGGGCAAACGTCAGACCAATCTTCTCGTGAACCGCGATCTGCGTGATGCCGTCCATCTCGTACTCGATCGGGTCCTCGATCGTCACGATGTTGGTCGTCTCGGATTTGATGTCGCTCAGGCAGGCGTAGATCGTCGACGTCTTGCCGCTGCCGGTCGGGCCGGTCACTAGAATCGTGCCCTGCGGCCGGCGTGTCAGTCCTTGAAGCGCGGCCAGGTGATCGGCCGCGAGCCCGCAGCCGGCGAGCGGGATCGACACGCTGTCGAGGTCGAGCAGACGCAGGACCACCTTTTCGCCGTGGAGCGACGGCACGGTGGACACCCGGAGATCGAGCGCACGTCCCTTTCGGACGAGACGGATCCGACCGTCGTGGGGCAGGCGGTGCTCGGCGATGTCGAGGTTCGCCATGATCTTGACGCGAGAAACGACGGCCGCGCGGTCAGTCGCGGGGATGACGCCGGTTTGCTGGAGCAGGCCGTCCACGCGAAAGCGCACCATCATGCCGTCGGCGCCGGGCTCGAGGTGGATGTCGCTGGCTCGGCGGGCCAGGGCCTGGTCGAGGATCGAGTCGACGATGTCGGGGACGCTTCGCCGCTCGGCGGCGAGAGCGGTCAGCCGCGTGTCCGGCTTTGCAGGGCGCAGAAAGGTAGCCACGTAGCTATCCCCTTGATCTATGACGAAGGATTAGACCAGGAGGGTCTGCGCCCCGGACCCGCGCTGTCTACATTCTCTTTTACAACCCACTACGCATCGCTGGCAAGCCTTCCTTTGACTCCCCAGTTCGATTTCTCCACGTCCTGGAAAACGATGTGGACCTGATCGGGCGTCGTCTTTCCGATCCGCACCATCGCGTCGGTGATCGCCTGCACGATCTCGCGCTTCTGCTGGTCGGTGCGTCCTGCGTACCACTGCACGGTGATGTTCGGCATGTGAACCTCCTCGATCGGCTCTCGGAGCCGGGCCCTATCCTACACTCTCGGTGGGGCTCGGGAGATCGACGAAGGCGAGGACGACCGCTCTCGGGTCCTCCGTGGGCCTGAGGACTCCGGTCTCAGCCGCGAGCGAGACGGCTAGGAGCTGCGCTTCGGTCGATGGACGCGGGCCTGCACCTGCCGCTGCTCGCGCCGCTCTTCGAACTTGCCCCAGAGCGCGATGCCGACGGAGACGAGGCCGACGAGAAAGATCTCGAGTGTCATGCCGTTTCACAAAGCATCCGTTATGCCAACAAAAAAAGGAGAGGGACGTCCACCGCAGGCACCCTTCGGTGTGAAAAAGTTTTCTCAGTATGCCGCGTAAATTCTTGAATGCAGGATCACCGCACCACAAGCCGATGCGGTGCGGTCGGGCGTGGACTAGGCAGGACGATATAGACGGCGCACCGTCCACCGTCAACGTTGACGTTGCGGTGTTCGACGGCGGACGCGGAGCGTGATTTCAGCGCGTCAGGCCGATCTCTCGGAGGTAGCGACGCACGCCCGGATGGAGGGCGTCCGGACGCGGCGCCGCCTCGACCGTGTTCTTGGCCGTCGTCTCCGCCGCCTGGGGCAGCCGCCGGGCCAGCGCGGCTTCACCCCGGTGGAGGGCACGGGCGAGCCGGTAGGCCACGTCATCGGGCAGCGTCGGTCGCGTCATGACGAAGCTCCACGAGCCGACGGAGGTCAGAGGCGTCTCGATCCCTGGGTACGCCCCGGCCGGCACCGTGAGCGTCTTGAGAAACGGATGTTTGGCCTGGATGCGCTTGAGACCGGCGGCGTCGGGAACGATGAAGCGAGCACCGCGCGGCGCCTTGGCCACGGTCATGAATCCAGGCCAGCCGAGTCCGCCGCCCCAGAGCGCGGCCACGCGACCATCCTCGACCATGGCCGGGCCGTCGCCCGCGCGGTCGAGAAAGACCGCCTGGAAGTCGCGCTGCTGATCCAGACCGAGGCCGTCCAGCACGTAGCGGGCCAGGATCACCAGGCCCGAGCCGCGTGCGCCGAAGGCGATCGGCTGGCCACGCAGGTCCTCGATCGTCCGGTAGGGTGAGTCGGCTCGCACGACGAACATCCCGGGCGTGGCGTACATCGCAGTGAGGATCGGTAGCTTGCCGATAGAGTCGATGGCCACCTCGCCCTGGACGAGGGCGATGTCGAGGTCACCCTTCTCGAGGAGCGGCACGTTCTCGGTGCTGCCCTTGGTGTTGCGCGGCTCGATCTCGAGCCCGGGGTCGACTTCGTGGATCGTCTCCGTCATGGCCTGGCCGTACACCGGAAACCCGCCGCCGGGCGTGGCGGTGCCCAGCGTGACCCTGGTCTTGTCCTGCGCCGCTGCCGTCATGACGAGCGCTCCGATCAGGGCCAGCGTCAAGAGCGCGCGGCCCGTGGTCACCTGAGAGTCCGGAAGAAGGCGCTGACGTCCGCGGCCAGGGCTTCCGGTTCCTCCAGCGCGGCGAAGTGCCCACCGGCGCTCATCGGCGTCCAGCGCTGGATGTTGTAGACGCGCTCGGCCCACGCCCGCGGCGGATGCAGGATCTCGCGCGGGAACGACGCATAGGCCGTCGGCACGCGGATCGGCTTGTCCTCGGAGATCGGCCACGCGCTGTGGCTGCGCGCGTAGTACGGCCAGAACGACGAGTTGATGGCGCCCGTCACCCAGTAGAGCATCACGTTCGTCAGCAGGACGTCCTTGCCGAACCGACGATCGACGTCGCCATGGCAGTCGCTCCACGTCCGGAACTTCTCGACGATCCATGCGGCCAGGCCGACCGGCGAGTCGGTCAACCCATAGGCCAGCGTCTGAGGCTTGGTGCCCTGGATCCACTGGTAGCCCGTCTCCTCGCGCATCCAGTGATGCACCTCTTCGAGGTAGGCCTGCTCCTCGGGCGTGGGCGGCTTCGTCGCCGTCAGGTCACGGCGGATGGCGAGCAGATTCACGTGGATGCCGACCAGGCGATCGGGATGCGACCCTCCGAGCACCGACGTGACGAACGCGCCCCAGTCGCCGCCCTGCGCGGCGAAGCGTCGGTAGCCCAGGACGTCGGTCATCAGCGTCGCGAAGACGTCAGCGATCTCGACGATGCCGAAGCGCCGCTGGTTCGGCTTGAACGAGAACGTGTAGCCGGGGAGCGACGGCGCCACGACGGTGAAGGCGTCGGCGGGATCGCCGCCGAACCGGGCGGGGTCGGTGAGCAACGGGATGATCCGCTGGAACTCCACGATCGATCCAGGCCAGCCGTGTGACAGGAGCAGCGGCAGCGGGTTGGGCCCGACCCCGGGCTCGTGGATGAAGTGAACGTCGATGCCGCCGACCGGCGCCGTGAACTGGCGGAAGCGGTTCAGCCCCGCCTCGTTGATTCGCCAGTCGTACTTGTCGTGCCAGTACGCGACGAGCTCCTTCATGTAGGCCAGGTCGGTGCCGTAGCGCCAGGCCTCGCCCGGCGCCTCGTCCGGCCAGCGCACGCGCTCGAGCCGGGCGCGCACGTCGGCCAGCACGGGGTCGGGCACGTGGATCCGGTACGGCGTCGGTGTCGTCATCGAGCGACCTTGAGCCAGTGCTGCGCCACCTCGCGTCCCGTGGCGAACCAGACGCCCTCGTGGCCCTTGATGAAGCGGATCAGCTTTCGCAGCATCAGCAGCCGCGAGGGATGGCCGATCGTGTGTGGGTGGCAGGTCAGGTTGAAGAGTCCACCCCACTCGTACAGGCCGAGGAACTCGTCGCGCCAGATTCCATACACGACCTCGGGGCTGTTCATGGGCCGGTTGAGGAACGTGGGATGGAACATGAAGAATGGCGCGTCGTCGAGCGTCCACTGCACGGGCAGCTCGACGATGGACGTGCCGGGGTGCACGTAGGGGAACACGTTGTCCATCATGTTCGACGAGTAGAACATCCCGTGCTGCTTCACGAGCGTGAGTGTGAGCGGCGTGAGGTCCCAGCTCGGGGCCCGATACCCCGAGGGCTTCAGACCCAGCACCCGCTCGAGCGCCCCCATGCCGCGCGCGAAGCTGCGCTTCTCGCCTTCGGGGTCCTCGGGCTGGGCCCGCTCGTGCAGATAGCCGTGATGGCCGATCTCGTAGCCGGCGTCCTTGATCATCCTGGCCTTCTCGGTGTGTTGCTCGGCCACCCAGCCGGGGATGAAAAACGTCGCCGGCACCTGCTCGACGCGTAGGAGATCCAGGAGTCGCGGCACGCCGACGTTGGGACCGTAGCGCCCCTGCGAGATGACACCGGGTCGATCCTTGTGCGACGGATCGCGCGACAGCCAGCCGCTCTCGGCGTCGAAGTCAAAGGTCAGCATGACGGCGACGCGGGCGCCGTTGGGCCAGGGCGAGGTCATGCGCGAGCCTCCCGTATCGGACGCGAAGTGCGCGCATCGTACCCGATCCGGTGGACGCTCGCTACGTCAGTGCCGCCAACGCGTCGCGACGTGTGGGCGTCGTGCGGGCGGAGAATCGCGAAGGGCGGATCAGTCGCGAGGGCTGGGCAGCGTGTACCGGTCGATGTCGACGGCGACCCGCCAACCACTGGTCGCCTGCTCGACACGGACGATGGAGCCCTGGCAGCGCATCCAGTATGGACGCTCGGGATCAAGCTCCTCCAGCACGAGATCGAACTCGATCGGCTCCATCGTGCGAAACATCTGATCCGTCTCGAGCAGGACGCCCGTCTCGCTGAAGTTGATCGTCCGTCCGATGCCCCCCGGCAATAGGACCAGCAGGCCCACCTGGTAGCGGGGACACCGCCGGCGCTCAGAGCGGCGGATACGGGTCCGGCAGCCGGACGCGGGGTGATACGGCATGACGATCCTTTGACGGGCGAGGGCGGCACAAGTCATTGTGGCGGATGTAGAGGCAAGAATCGGTCCAAGGCCCAGGGGGCCTGTTGGCGGGATCTTGGCGAGGCTGACGACCCAGGGTCGCGTCGAGTCGACCGGGATTCCGACGGTTGTTCTGTCAAGAAACCGACAGCTTGGAGCCCCTGTCGATAGCCAGATCCAGTATGCTCTGGCACCTGAGCCCTCGGGCAAAAACGCATGGTGGGGGAAAGACCATGACCAGCAAAACCGCCGATCAGCCGTGTCACGCCATCCACATCGACGAGCGCCCGTGGGAAACCCTGCGCTGGCCCGGCCAGTGGAGCAAGATGCTCTTCCACCCGCAGCCGGAACGACCGACGGAGCCGAACGCCGGGCTCGTGCGCTATGACCCGGGATCGCACCATCCCTGGCATCGACACGACTTTGCCCAGGTCTGGTACATCCTCGAGGGCGAGTTCACCATCGGCGACCGTGTGTACCGGCCGGGCACGATGATGTTCTATCCCGACCCGCACTTCGAGGAGCCGCTCCGCACCGACACCGGCGGGCTCATGCTCTTCGTGCAGTACCAGGGCCCGACGACCGGCGAGCGTCCGATCTATGACGGACGGTTCAACATGACGGAGCGGAAAAAGGTGGAGGAGGAGCGCATCGACGTGTGATTCGCTTCCACGCGTTCATAATCGCCCGCACGAACGATTTCGGCATTCCCCGTTCTCGCCACACGCTGCGTACGTTTGCGCCATCTACCGGTGGCTCCCGACGGGATTCAACAAAATCAACGGCGGCGACCGGCGAGGGTCGCGTCTCTTTTCGCTGACGTTGCGGACTGCACGAATGACCATTATGGTCGCCGTGCATGCCGACACTGAGCCGGACATTTGGAGCGAATCGAGCGGCTGGTTGGATTGAGCCATGTCAGTAAAGTCAGACGATATTGGCTACTGGTCAGAGCTGAAGCTAGAGATCATCCGGAAATACGCGACCGCGTACTCCAAAATTCTCGCCGCCCAGAAACGCTTCGAACATTGGTACGTTGACGCATTCGCTGGTGGTGGCGTTCATGTGTCACGCGCGAGCCGACAAATGGTCCCAGGCAGTCCGCTCAATGCCCTGTTGATCGTCCCTCCATTCACCGAATACCACCTCGTGGATCTCGATCCCGAAAAGATCGAATCGCTCCGCACGGTCATCGGCAAACGGTCCGACGTCCACATCCATCCTGGTAACTGCAACGAGGTCCTTCTCCGTGAGATCTTTCCTCATCTGACGTACGACGACTTCAGGCGCGCCCTCGTCCTGCTCGATCCTTACGGCCTTGATCTCCGGTGGGAAGTACTCCGGACTGCCGGCCACCTCCGTACGACCGAGGTCTTTCTCAACTTCCCCACTATGGACATGAACCGTAACGTCCTTTGGACACGACTCGAGAATGTTAAGCCGGCGGACATTGCGCGTATGACCGCCTTCTGGGGCGACGATTCGTGGCGGGATGTCGCATATGCGCGCCAGACTACTCTGTTCGGTGACGAGGAGACCATAAAGGTCGCGGGCATGGAAAGCGTCGTCAAGGCCTTCCGCGAGCGCCTAGAGAACGTCGCCGGATTTAAGCACGTCGCCGAGCCGCTGCCGATGCGAAACTCGACGCGCTCAGTTCTCTACTATCTTTTTTTCGCTTCTCCGAACGACACCGGAGATCATATCGTGAGGGAAATTTTCGACTCCTACCGCAACCGAGGGCTCTGATGTCGACGAACTCCTCGATCGAGTGGACAGATGCAACGTGGAATCCGATTACAGGTTGCTCCAAAGTTTCTCCTGGCTGCAAATTCTGCTACGCGGAACGCCTCACGGAACGCTTCGGGCACCACAAATTTTCGACCATCGTCCTACATCCCGAGCGTCTCGAGTTACCGCTCTCGTGGCGAGCGCCTCGTCGAATTTTCGTTAACAGTATGAGCGACCTTTTCCATGACCGCGTGCCGGATCAGTTCATCGCGCAGGTGTTCGAGGTGATGGCGAGAGCGTCTCACCACACCTTCCAAGTGCTCACGAAGCGGAGCGACCGCTTGCTCACATGGCATCGCGCTGGCGGCCGCATTCCACCGCACGTTTGGCTTGGCGTCTCCGTGGAGTCGGCGGCCTACTTATGGCGAGTGGACAGGCTTCGCGTGGTCGACGCGGAAATCCGATTCATCAGCGCCGAGCCGCTGCTCGGATCGTTAGCGGCGCTGAACCTCACCGGCATCGCGTGGGTCATCACCGGAGGGGAATCTGGCGGCTCGCCAGAACGCGCTCTCGTTCGCAGTGCCGACGGCACGCTGGTGCCAAAGGCCGACGCGCTCCGATGGGTACGAGAGATTCGTGACGCCTGTCGTGCCTCAGATGTCGCGTTTTTCCACAAACAGTGGGGCGGCCGAACGCCGAAGGCGGGAGGCCGGATGCTAGACGGCCGGACTTGGTCACAGTACCCGGCGAATCCGCGCCGCTGAGGCTCCGTGCTGTCGAACTACTCGCCCCACACGGCGCGCGCAGTCGCGGCGACGACTTCCAGCTTCCGCCTCTGCTCGTCCGGCGAGATGCGATTGCCCTCCATCGTGGACGCGAAGCCGCACTGGGGGGAGAGCGCCAGGCGCTCGAGCGGGACGACCTTGGCGGCCGCCTGAACGCGTCCGGTGAGCTCGGCCACCGTTTCCACGCGCGGCTTCTTCGAGGTCACCAGGCCCAGCACCACCACGCGATCGTCGGGAACCACGCGCAGCGGCTCGAACGTGCCCGAGCGCTCGTCGTCGTACTCGAGCAGGAAGCGCTGGAAGCGCGCGCGACGGAACACGCGCTCGGCGATCGGCTCGTAGCCGCCGCTCGCGTAGAACATCGACTGGTTGTTGCCGCGGCAGATGTGCAGGCCGAACGTGACGCCCGGGTGATTGCCGATCACCGCGTTGTCCATCTCGATCGTCGTGTCGATCATGCGGTCCGGATCGCTCCCGCGCTTCCGGTAGCCCTCGCGCATCTCGGGGTCGAGCAGCGCCGCGTACTGGGGGGCGTCGATCTGGATGTAGGTGCAGCCCAGGTGGATCAACTCCTCGACCTCGCGCCGCGTGAGATCCACCACGTCGGCCAGATACGCGTCGCGCGTGGGGTAGGCGGCCTTCGACTTGTCGGGATCGTAGTAGGCGGCCGCTTGCTGGGCGCTGATCAGCGTGGTCTTGCCGACCCGCTTCGTGCGCCCTCTCAGATAGACCCACTCCTCGGCGCACATGCTGCGCCGCCAGCGCAGCTTCTCGACCACCACCGGACGCTTGAAGACGAGCTTCTCGCCCTGCTCGTTGTGGAAGGGAATGGCCCAGCCGCCGAACTTGTCGAACCCGTCGAGCGCCTCGATGAGATGGCCGAAGAAGGCGTAGCGCCTCAGCTCGCCGTCGGTGACGACGCTGAGCCCGGCGTCTTCCTGAAGCCGGATCGCCTCGTCCACGGCCCGATCCTCCGCCTGCTTGAACGCGGCCGGCGTCATTCCACCGGCTTCGAGCGCCGCCCGGGCGTCCTTCAGGGAGTCCGGGCGCAGGAGGCTGCCCACGACGTCGCTGCGATAGGCCGGCATGGATGTCCTCCCCGGGTGACTCAGGAATTCCTGAGCCGCGGGTTCAGGGTGTCGTTGAGGCCTTCGCCGAGCAGGTTGATCGCCAGCACCGTCAAGAGAATCGCCATCCCCGGAATGGTACACAGCCACCACGCCGTGCGCAGGAACGTGCGTCCCGCTCCGATCATGAAGCCCCAGCTCATGACGTTGGGATCGCCGAGGCCGAGGAACGACAGGGCCGACTCGATGAGGATGGCCGTCGCCACGGTCAGCGACCCCGTGACGATGATGGGCGACAGGCAGTTGGGAAGGACGTGGCGAAAGATGACGCGGCGATCGCTCATGCCGAGACAGATGCACGCGTGCACGAACTCGCGGTGGCGCAGGGCCAGGAACTCGCCGCGGACGAGCCGGGCGACAGCGGGCCAGCTCACGACCGCGATAGCGATGACGATGCTCCGAATCGAGGGCGCCAGGATCGCCACCAGGATGATGGCGAAGAGGAACGTGGGGATCGTCTGGAAGAACTCGGTCGTGCGCATCAGGAGGTCGTCGAGGCGCCCGCCGTAGTAGCCTGCGGCGGCGCCGATCACCGTGCCCACGAGCACGGCCACGGTCGTGGCCAGGATTCCGATCATCAGCGACGTGCGCGCACCGTGCGCGATACCCGCCGCCACGTTCCGCCCGAGCACGTCGGTGCCGAAGAGGTGAGCGCCGAAGGGGGGCTGGAAGGGACGGTCCACGCGCCGGAACGGACTTCCGGGAAACAGGACCGGCGCCGACGCCGCGACGACGACGACGACCGCGAGGATCACGAGGCCGATGATCGCCGAGCGATTCCCAAGGAGTCGCCGCCAGAAGCCGGGCATCCCGCTCACACCTGGATGCGTGGATCGAGGAACGTGTAGAGGAGATCCACGCCGAGATTGACCACGACGACCAGCGAGGCGGAGAGGAAGAAGATCCCGAGGAGGAGGTTGAAGTCCCGCGCGAAGAGCGCCTGGAAGGCGAGGAGGCCCAGGCCCGGCCAGGCGAAGACCGATTCCACCACGATCGAGCCCCCGAGCAGTCCCCCGAGCTGAACCCCGGCCACCGTCACCACCGGCAGGACGGCATTGCGCACGATGTGGGCGAGCGTGATGCGGCCCTCGCTGAGCCCCTTGGCGCGCGCCGTCGTGACGTAGTCCATGCCCGCCTGCTCGAGCATGGCCGCGCGCATGAGGCGGGTGTAGAGCGCCATGTAGAAGAGCGACAGCGTCACGGCGGGGAGGATCAGGTGACGCGCGATGTCGAGGACGCGGTCAGAGCCTTGATAGAAGGCCGCGACCGTCTCCATGCCGCTGGTCGGGAGCCAGTCGAGCTTGAGCGAGAAGACCACGACGAGCATGAGCCCGATCCAGAACAGCGGCGTCGCGTACGAGACGAGCGCGAGGATCGAGATGACGGTGTCGCGCCAGCTCCCGGCGCGGCTGGCCGCGAGGATCCCGAGCGTCACGCCGGCGCCGACGGAGAGGACCAGCGTCACCCCCATCAGGAGCAGCGTCGGCCCCAGCCGGTTCACGATCAGGGTCAGGACCGGCATGTTGTAGCGGAACGAGAAGCCGAGATCGAGCGCGGCCATGTTCTTGACGTAGTAGAGCAGCTGCACGAGCAGAGGCTGATCGAGGCCGAAGCGCTGCCGGAGCTCCGCCATGTACTCCGGCGTCGCCGAGCCCGCCTCGCCGGCCAGGACGGACGCCGCATCGCCCGGGGCCAGGCGCAGCAGCAGAAAGTTCAGGACGAGGATGGCGCAGACGACCGGGATCGCCTGCGCCACCCGTCGCAGCGCGTAGGTGAGCCTACTTGTCTGAATAGGCGCGGTCGAACGACGCGTAGAGCCCGAGCGGGCTCACGATCAGGTCCTTGAACTGCTTGTTGTAGACGGTGACGAACTGAAGCTCGTGGACCCAGACCAGCGGCGAGCCGTCGACGACGATCTTCTGGAACTCCTTGTAGAGCGCAGCGCGCTTCTTCGGATTCACCTCCACCGTGGCCTGGTCCATGAGCTCGTCGGCCTTGGGCGAGGACCATCCGGTCTCGTTCACGAAGACGGTACCCGGCCGGATCTGCTTTCCGTGATAGAGCCGATGAACCCCGATGACCGGGTCGGCCAGCCCCTGGATCCAGTTGGACGAGAGCTGGAAGTCGTAGTCGGTGTAGAGCCGCTTCAGCCAGGTCGGCACGTCCTCGTAGCGGAGGGTCGCCTTGATCCCGATCTCCGCGAGCGCCTGCTGCACGTACTCGCCGTAGCGCTGCCACTCCTCGCCGTAGGGCGTGAGGTCGTGGACGATCTCCGCGCGCACGCCGTCGGCGCCGCGCTTGAGCCCGGCCTCGTCGAGCAGCTTGTTGGCGATCTCGATGCCGTTGGGCACGTTGTAGCTCTTCACCTCGTTGGTGTAGAAGCCGAGCGGAGCGAAGTTCGAGCTGATGGGCCCCGTGGCCGGCTTGCCCCAGCCGAACCACACGTTGTCGATGACGAACTTCCGGTTCACGGCGTAGGCCACGGCCTGGCGCGATTTCAGATTATCGAACGGAGGCCGCCGGGTGTTGAAGTCGAGCTGGACGATGGGCGAGGACATCTCGTAGCCCTTCGTCGTCGCCTCGAACTGCGGCAGCTTGGCCAGCGTCTTCACGTCGCTCCACGGGATGGCGGCAAAGCCGCCCATGTGGGCCTCGCCCTTCTCGATCGCCGCCGTGCGCGTGGCCGAGTCGGCGATGAAGCGAGCGACGATGCGATCGAGGTAGGGACGGCCCTTCCGCCAGTAGTCGGGATTGCGGTCGAAGCGCATGAACTGGCCGCGCTGCCACTCGACGAACTTGAAGGGCCCGGTCCCGATCGGACTGTTCGCGTACTTGCTGGCCTTGACGTCGGTGCCTTCGAACAGGTGCTTGGGCAGCATCGGCGACTCGTAGCCGGACAGCGCCATCATCATGTAGGGCGCCGGCGTGGCCAGCTTGAAGACCACGGTGTGCTCGTCGGGCGTCTCGATCTCGGTCACTTCACGAAACGTCGCGGCGCCGCGGGGATGGACCTTTCGGAGCACGTCGAGCACGGAGAACTTCACGTCGGCGCTGGTGAACGGCTTGCCGTCGTGGAAGCGCACGCCCTTCTGCAGCACGAACGTGATGGTCTTGCCGTCGGCGCCGATTTTCCACGACTCGGCCAGACCCGGGATGGGCTTGAGGTTGAAATCGTACTCGAGCAGGCCCTCGTAGACCTTCGTGGCGACCTGACCGATCGGTCCCGAAGTGCTGATGTAGGAGGCCAGCGTCGGCGGCTCCGGCTGCACCAGCACGACCAGCGTCCCGCCACGCTTCTGGGCTGCCGCCGTCATCGGCAGGCAGAGCACTCCGGTGAGCGCGGCGAGAACAGCGACGCGGACGGCGGGGGCACGAAGCATGGCGACACCTCCTGGGGCGCTCACTCTAACTGGAGGCTCCGGCCTGAGCAACCGCCGCCGTCGGCGATCGGACGCCGGTGCTATACTCCGCGCGCCGCGCGATGCTCCAGTACGGCGTCCGGAAGCTCGCCCACACGCTCCTCGTCGCGCTCGGCGTCGTCACGCTCGTGTTCGCGGCGCTGCGCCTGTCCGGTGATCCGGCGGCCACCATGCTACCGGGTGATGCCTCGGTCGAGGAGCTGGTGGCGCTGCGCAAGACGCTCGGCCTCGACAAGCCGCTGCCCGTCCAGTACGCGAGCTTCCTCGTCGGCGCCGTCACCGGCGATTTCGGGATCTCGTTCCGTCACCAGCAGCCCGCGCTCGGGCTCGTGATGGACCGCCTGCCGGCCACGCTGGAGCTGGCCTTCGCGGCGCTGGTGCTGGCCGTCGTCGTCGCCGTCCCGCTCGGAATCATCGCAGCGCTCAACCGCGGACGTCTCGCCGACGTCCTGGCCATGGCCTTCGCCGTGGTCGGTCAAGCCACGCCGTATTTCTGGATGGGCATCATGCTCATCCTCATCGTGTCCGTGGAGCTGGGCTGGCTGCCGACCTCGGGACGTGGGAGCTTCGCCCATCTGATCCTGCCGGCGATCACGCTCGGCACGCACTTCGCCGCCTCGCTCGCCCGGCTCACGCGCACCGCGATGCTCGAGGTGCTGGGCCAGAATTACGTGACGACGGCGCGCGCCAAGGGATTGCCCGAACGCACGGTGATCCTGGCCCACGCGCTCAAGAACGCGTCGGTGCCCGTGGTCACGCTGATCGGACTGCAGTTCGGGACGCTGCTGGGCGGCGCCGTCGTGACCGAGACGATCTTCGCCTGGCCCGGCGTGGGCCGGCTCGCCGTGCAGTCGATCTTCGTGCGCGACTATCCGGTCGTCCAGGCCGGGGTGTTCGTCCTCGCGCTGTCATTCGTGGCCATCAACCTCCTCGTCGATCTGCTCTACGGCTTCCTCGACCCGCGCATCCGCACCGAGGACGCGGCGTGAGGCGACTTCGCTGGTACCTGCTGCTGCCGGCGGTGCCCGTGATCGTCGCCGTCGCCGCCGCGCTGCTGGCCCCGTGGGTGGCGCCGTCCTCACCGACGTCCGGCAACCTGGCCGCGCGCCTGCGGCCGCCGGCGTGGGTCCAGGGCGGCAGTGTCCAGCGTCTTCTCGGCACCGATCTCCTCGGGCGGGATCTGCTCTCGCGCCTGATCTGGGGAGCGCGCATCTCGTTGCTGATCGCGCTGGCCGCCACCGTCCTGGGCGCCGTCGTCGGCTCGCTGATCGGCCTCGTCAGCGGCTACTATCGCGGCCGTGTCGACCGCGTCGTGACGAAGCTGATCGACGTCCAGCTCGCGTTTCCGTTCGTGCTGCTGGCCATCGCGGTGATCGCCGTGGCCGGCGCCAGCATTCCCGTCCTCGTCATCGTGCTGGCCATCGGCTCGTGGGTCGGCCACGCGCGCATCATCCGTGGGCTCGTCCTGAGCCTGCGGGAGCGCGACTACGTGCAGGCGGCGCGAGCGCTGGGCGCCCGCACGCCGCGCATCCTGTTCCGCCACCTGCTCCCCGAGATCTTGTCCGTCATCCTGATCCTGGCCACCTTCGACGTCGGGCGGATCATCATTCTCGAATCTACGCTGTCCTTCCTCGGCCTGGGCGTGCAGCCGCCCACGCCGTCATGGGGCTCCGATCTGCGGGACGCCGCGGCGTACGTACGGCAGGCGTGGTGGACGTCCGTATTTCCGGGGCTGGCCATCATGGTCGTGGTGCTCGGCGTCAACCTGGTCGGCGATGCGCTGCGCGATGCCCTCGATCCGCGGACTCAATCCCGGGCCCGGGCCTAGGACATATATAAAGGAGGGGACCATGCGCGGGCGGATTGGCACCATCCTCACCCTCGTCTCGCTGCTGGCGGCGCCGGCGGCGGCCCAGCGCTCGACCCAGGTCGTCATCTCACAGCCCGCCGACGCGACGACGATGGACCCCGGGCGCTCGACCCAGGTTCTCACCGTCAACTACTTCTTCAACCTGTACGACACGCTCACGCGCTGGGACGCCTCGCTCAAGCTCCACCCGGCGCTGGCCACGTCCTGGAAGGCCGTCAACGACACGACGTGGGACGTGACGCTACGGCCGGACGTCAAGTTCCACGACGGCTCACCGCTCACCGCCGAGGACGTCAAGGCCGTGTACGAGCGCAACATGGTTCCGGGCAAGACCGTCGTGCAGTCCGGCTTCTCCACGCTCGAAGCCGTCCAGGCCGTGAATCCCACGACGCTCCGGATCATCACCAGGAAGCCGGATCCGCTGGTGCCCGTGCGCATGGCCCAGATGGGCGGCTCCATCTATCCAGCGCGCTTCGCGAGCGAAGAGGGCGCACGCGAGCTGGCCCGCAAGCCCATCGGGAGCGGCGCCTACAAGTTCGTCTCGTGGACGAAGGACGACCAGCTCGTGATGGAGGCCAATCGCGACTGGTGGGGCTGGAACGGCAAGCCGCCGGTGGTCGACCGCGTGGTCTGGAAACCCATCCCCGACGACTTCGCGCGCCTGTCGGCGCTGCAGCGTGGCGAGGTGGACCTGATCACCAACGTGCCGCCCGACCAGATGAAGATCGTGCGGACGCTGACGGTGTCGTCTACGCGCACGCTGACGTTCTGGATCAACACCACTCAGCCGCCGACGCAGGACAAGCGCGTTCGCCAGGCCATGCACTACGCGATGGACGTGAACTCGATCGTCAAAGACCTCTACGCCGGGCAGGGCAAGCCGTTCTCCGGCGGCCTGGCCGACACCGACTTCGGCTACAACCCGGCGCTGAAGCCGTATCCCTACGATCCGCCGCGGGCGAAGAAGCTGCTCGCCGATGCTGGCTATCCGAACGGCATCGACGTGACGCTCTCGGCCGGCATCGGCACGATCGTCAACGACAAGCAGCTTCTGGAGGCCATCGCCGACATGTGGTCGAAGGTCGGCATCCGGGCGCGCATCGAGATGATGGAGATGGCCGCGCGTCAGAAGATGAACAACGAGCGCTTGCTGCCGCCGAACGGAGTCATGCTGATCAACCCGCAGTCGACGCTGCTCGACGCCGACGGCAGCCTGTGGCGCCTGTTCCATCCCAACGGCTTCGGCGGCAAGTACTGGATCGGCAACCAGCCCGGCCAGCGCTTCCACGATCTGATGGAACAGGCGCGCTACACGCTCGATCCGAAGAAGCGCAAGGAGCTCTACACGGAGGCGACGAAGATCATCCACGAGGAGAAACCGTGGCTCGAGCTGTTCCAGGAAGTCGTCATCTATGGCGTGTCCAAGCGCGTGAGCTTCAAGCCGCGACCCGACTACCGTCTCATCGTGTCGGAAATGACCCTCGCGAAGTAGGGAGATCGCGTCCAGAACACGACTGCCTGGCACCGTGCTTGCTAGTTTGTTCACGCGGTTGCAGAGCCCGATGTTGCTTGACTCGCGAACATGGACAAACACGGCCTCGGTCCGAAGATACGGCAAGGCATCAGGGACGGCGTCCTGCCGACCCGGCCGCCATCGCGAACCTGGTTCGGGTTTGCCCAGGGTGCCACGTCGTGTGCCGCGTGCGGGCAACCCGTCCAGAATCGGGAGCTCGAGTGCGAGGCCGAGTTTCCGGATGAGTCGCGTACGTGGCTCTTCCATGCGGCCTGCTTCGAGGTCTGGGAGGCCGAGCGCGCAGCCGTCCTGACGTGCGTCCTGTGCGGGCGCAAGACCGACGGAGTCCCGACCGTCACCATGAATGGCGACCGCGCTCACGCTGCGTGCGCCGCGGATCCACCCTCCACTGACGGCTCCGCTGTCGGGAGGTCGTGAGCCTCATCGCTCCCGGGCGGCCTCACGGCCCTCCACGCCCGACGGCGGAAAATGTTCACAGGCCGTGGGCCGTCATATCGATGGCCATGATGTACAGTGTCTGCATGACCCGCTTCCTTATATATGTTCTGGCGGCTGTCCCCCTGGCCGCCCTGATCGCGGCTGGCCCGGCGAGCGCCGGGCCCTCGCTGGACGACGTGATCCGCGGCGTCGAATCGGCGTACGGCCGCATGACCGATCTCAAGGCCGACTTCAACCAGACGTCGTTCAACAAGAGCCTGAACTCCACCATTCCGGCCCAGGGGGCCGTCTATCTGAAGAAGGGCGGCAAGGTGCGGTGGGAGTACAGTGAGCCGACGAAGCAGGAAATCGTGTCCGATGGAAAGAACCTCTGGGTCTACACGCCCCAGCTGAACCAGGTGAACGTCGGCGACGCGCCCGAGGCGCTGGCTGGACCGGCCGGGTCGTTCCTGGCCGGCCTCGGCAAGCTGCACGAGCACTTCACCGTGCGCTTCCTCAACCCGGCGCAGCCCAGTGACGCCGACGGCAACGTGGTCCTGGACCTCACGCCCAGGCAGCCGCTACCCACCATGGCGCGCCTGATCCTCGCCCTCGACCCCAAGACGTGGGAGGTGCGCAAGGCGACCATCCACGATCAGTTCGAGAACACGGTCAGCATGCGCTTCACCAGGCTGTCGGTGAACTCGGGCCTGCCCGACAAGCTCTTCACGTTCGTGCCACCGGCGGGCGTGGCCACCGTCCCCCTGCGGTAAACTAAGGGGCCATGGCTGCCGAGAACTCGTTCGACGTCGTCTGCAAGGTGGACATGCAGGAGGTCACCAACGCGCTCGATCAGGTGCGGCGGGAGATCGAGACGCGCTACGACCTCAAGGGAAGCAAGAACGAGGTCACGCTCGACAAGACCGACATCGTCATCACCTCCGCCGACGACATGAAGCTCAAGGCCGTCGCCGACATCCTCCAGTCCAAGCTCCATCGGCGCGGCGTGCCGCTCAAGGCCTTGACGTGGGGGACGGTGGAAGACGGAGCCGGTGGCATCAAGCGTCAGAAGATCACGCTCCAGCAGGGGATTCCGACCGAGAAGGCCAAGGAGATCGTCCGCCTCATCAAGGACACCAAGGTGAAGGTCCAGGCCTCGATCCAGGAGAGCCAGGTGCGCGTGGCCGGTAAGAACCGCGACGATCTGCAGAAGATCATCGCGCTTCTCAAGGACAAGGACCTCGGGATCGCGCTGCAGTTCACGAACTACCGCAGCACGTGATGAAGGTCCACCTCACCACGCTCGGGTGTCCCAAGAACCAGGTGGACTCCGAGCTGATGCTCGGCATGCTGACCGAGGCCGGCTTCCCACTCGCCGAGCGTGCCGAGGACGCCGACTGCCTCATCGTGAACACGTGCGCCTTCATCGACCGCGCGCGCGAGGAATCCGTCGACACGATCCTCGAGCTGGCCAAGCTCAAGGAGCGCGGGCGCTGCACGTCGCTGATCGTCACCGGCTGTCTCACGCAGCGCTATGGCCTGGAGATCAAGCGCGAGATGCCCGAGATCGACGCCATCCTGGGCACGTCGGGGCTCGAGCGCATCGTCGATCTCGTGCGCCAGGCCGACAACCGCCGTGACTGGGCGACGTCGGCGCCGCCCGGCTATCTCTACGACGCGACGACACCGCGGCTGCTCACCGCGCGTGTGCCCTACGCGTACGTGAAGATCGCCGAGGGCTGCGACATGGGATGCACGTTCTGCGCGATTCCGCAGTTCCGCGGCAAGCATCGCAGCCGTCCCCTCGCCGACATCGTGAAGGAAGTCGAAGGGCTCGCCGCCCGCGGGGTGCAGGAGGCGATCCTCGTCTCCCAGGACACGCTCGCCTACGGCAAGGACATCAGCGACAACGGCGACATCGGCGACCTGCTCATCGCGCTGGGCGAGACGCGCATGCCGTGGATCCGGCCGATGTATCTGCATCCCGCGCACGTCAACGATCGCCTGATTGCCAAGTGGCAGCGGGCCCGCATCGTCCCGTACCTCGACCTGCCGGTGCAGCACGGCGACGACGGCGTGCTGCGAGCCATGCGCCGCGCGGTGACGGCGCGGCGGATGAAGGACGTGGTGGGTGATTTCCGCGCGGCGATTCCCGGTCTCGCCGTCCGCACGACGGTACTCGTCGGCTTCCCCGGCGAAACCGAGACGGCGTTTGGGAACCTCCTCGAATTCCTGACCGACGTCGGCTTCGACCGTCTCGGCGTCTTCACGTACTCGCCCGAGGAGGGCACACCGTCCGTCTCGTACGCTGATCAGGTCGATCCGGAGGTGGCCGCCGAGCGGGCGGCCGCGGTTCAGGAATTACAAGATAGCGTGGTCTGGGAGCGCCACCGGGCGCTCATCGGCACCGAGCACGACGTCCTCGTCGATGGTCGCAGCGAGGACCCGGCGTTCACGTGGGAAGGCCGGACGGCTGGCCAGGCCCCTGAGATCGACGGCGTCGTGTATCTCCGGGGCCCGTTCGAGCCCGGGCGCTTCGCCCGCGTTCGTGTCGTCGAGGTCGAGGGTTACGAGCTGGTCGGCGAACGGGCGCTCAGCGCCGCCGGCGTCTGAGCGAACCGGCGAAGATCAGCCCGATCCCCATGATCGCGAGGGTCGTGGGTTCGGGCGCCCCGACCGACGCCCGCTGGGCCGATCCCGAGAACATGCTCTCGAACTGGAAGTTGCAAGCGCCGCCCGACTGGACGAAGAACCTGCTGCAGTCCGTCCCCGACCCGAAGCTCAGCGTGAAGCTGTCCGGCGCCAACGGGTCTCCGACCGGGTCGTAAAAGCCCAGATTCCTCGGGAGCGCGCCGCGCGCCATGGGTGCGCCGTCGATCCCTGTCGAATAGACGAAGCTGTCGGTCGGGGAACTGACGAAGGGAAAGATCGCCGTCCCGGACGTCTTGCTGTCGGCCCACGCGAACTGCAGGCCGCCGCTGAACGGCGTGACCGAAATGGGCCCGTGGCCGGTCACCGTCGCGGCCTGGGAGCTGGTGAATACCAGCGGCGGGCCGAAGTTGAACTCGGCGTACCGGCTCGTGATCGTCCAGTCGAACGTATACGAGAGCGCGGTCGGATCCGCGAGCGCCGGAGCGGTCACGGTCAGGACCAGAGCGGCGGCGAGCATCAGCAGACGGACCATTGTCCCTCCCGAGAATCGACGTCTGCTCATTACGCGGTGCAACCGCCGTGCCCTGCCCGGGAGCGGCGATCCCCACGATTTTCGCGGGCCTCAGGGCCGGCACGTTCCGCACTCGGGCGTGCAACCGCGTGCGGGACTGCATCGGTCTGCCCTGGTGCGTCATGTAGAGTAGGCCTCGTGGTCGAGGCCGTCGGACCGACCTCCATGCACACGCGCTCCGTCACGGATCGCGTGGCGCTGACCGTCGCCACCGTCGGTGGCGTCGGCTATTCGCCGGTGGCGCCCGGCACCGCGGGCAGCCTGGTCGCCGTCGCCATTCTCTGGCTGGTGCCGTTCTCGCGTCCCGGGCTCATCGCGTATTTCATCGTCGTGACTCTCATCGGCGTCTGGGCGGCTCACCGCGCCGAAATGCTGCTGGGCGGCAAAGATCCGGGGGCCATCGTCATCGACGAGGTAGCGGGTATGGCGCTCTCCGTTCTCGCCCTGCCGTTGACGCCTGCCGTGCTCGCGGTCGCGTTCGTTCTCTTTCGGGTCTTCGACGTCGTGAAGCCGCCACCGGCGCGCGGCAGCCAGTCGCTCCCGGGTGGTGTGGGCGTCATGGTGGACGACCTGATCGCGGGCCTTTATACCCTGGCGGTCGTCGGTGTGTTGCGCGGAGTGCTGCGGTGGCCGTGACCGCTCGCCTGGTGGTCGCGGGGACGGCTCTCGATTCCGCCGACGAGGCGATGACGACCTTGACGACGGCGCTGGCCGCAGCCGGGACGCCCGTGACTGCGCGTGTCGCCGTCGAAGACGACGACGTGGCCCTCGAAGAGGCGCTCGCCGCGCCGAGCGACCTCACGATCGTCCTGGTCGGGCCTGGCGCCACTGCCGGCGACATCGTGCGCCGCGCACTCGCGGACATGACCGGTGCCCGCCTGATGCCGAGCGAGCGGATGCGTGCGGGACTCGAAGAGGCGGCGCGGAGCCGCGGTCGGCCGCTACCGCGCGGGATCGAGCGCCTCGTCCTCGTTCCCCAGGGCGCGAGCGTGTGGACGGCCGACGGCGCTGAGCCAGGATGGCTGGTCGACAGTCAGGGCCGCGTCTGGATCGTGCTGACGCCGGGCGCCGGCCTCGCCCGCATGATCGAACAGCATCTCGTACCGTATGCGCGCTCGCGCGCGGCGGGCCGGCCCGCGCTCGCGGTGAGGACGCTCAGGACGGCGGGCGTCGATCTGGGAGAGATGGAGACCCGGCTCGCCGAGTGGCTCGGGTCTCGCGGCGCTGGCGGCGACGTCGAGGTCACCACGCTTCCCGCGTCGGGCGAGGTGTGGGTGAGACTCCGCGCACGTGGCGCGATCCCGAGCGCCGCCGAGGAGACGCTCGCGGCGGTCGAAGCGAAGGTCGCCGAGCGCCTCGGCGACGACTGCTTCGGCCGTGACGGCGACACGCTCGAGCGTGTCGTCGGCCGTATGCTCGCCCAGCGGGGCTTGATGGTGTCGGTCGCGGAATCGTGCACGGGCGGTCTCGTCGGACACAGGATCACCAGCGTTCCCGGCTCTTCGGCGTACTTCGAGCGTGGAGTGATGGTCTACACGAACCGCGCCAAGCAGGAGCTGCTCGGCGTGCCCGAGGAGGTGTTGCGTGTTCACGGGGCGGTGAGCGGCCAGTGCGCGGAGGCGATGGTGCGCGGCGTCTGCCGGCTCGCTGGCAGCGCGTGCGGGCTGGCGGTCACCGGGATCGCTGGCCCCGACGGCGGAACAGCCACCAAGCCCGTCGGCACCGTGTGGATCGGTGTCGTCGTCAACGGCCAGGTCGCCGCTCACCGCTTTCTCTTCGACGGTGATCGCGCGGCGGTGAAGTGGCAGTCAGCGCAGGCGGCGCTCGACCTGTTGCGGCGCGCGCTGCTCGCGTCCCGATGATCGTCCGTCTCGTCCTGGTCGTGCTCGCGGTGGCGCTGCTGGGCGGCTGCGCCAAGCCCCCGGCGCTCGAGCGGGGCCTCATGCTCTACGAACAAGGCCGCTACCGTCGTGCGCTGGCCGCGTTCGACCAGGCCGTGCGCGAGCAACCGAGCTCCGCGGCGTATACGAACCGTGGCACGACACGCATCCGTCTCGGCGACACGGCCGGCGGCATCGCAGACTTCACGAGCGCGCTGCAGCTCACGCCCAACGACGCCGAGATCCTGTTCAACCGGGGCAACGCGCGGCTCGTCGCCGGTGATCCGAAAGGAGCTGCCGCCGATTTCACGAGCGCCGCCCAGGTCCGCCCGGGCTTCGCCCTCGCCGTCTTCAATCGTGGAATCGCGCGGCTTCGATCCGGTGACGCGCTCGGCGCCCGCGCCGACTGGAGCGAGGCGATGAAGCTGGCCAAGGAACCCGAGGTGCGCGCGGCGATGGAGCGTCGTGCTGACGCGCTCCGCCGCGAGGCCGGCGCGCCGCCGCCGGACGCCAGTGACGGCCGCGCGCTGGCCCGTCGAGCGCTCGACCGGGAGCTGGCGGGTGACCATGCGGGAGCGCTCGCCGACCTCAAGTCCGCGCTCGCCCTCGAGCGGGATCCCGACCGTCGTGCCGGACTCGAAGACTTGCTCCGGATGTGGGAGGAAGGTCAATAGCCGGCATCCGGGCGTTCCTGGCCATCCTGTTGCCCGACACGGTGCGGTCCGCGCTGGACGCGGAGATAGAGCGGTTGAGGCCCGTCGGCCGCGACGTATCATGGGTCGCGCGTGACAATCTCCACCTCACGCTCAAGTTCCTTGGCCACGTGGAGCCCGAGCGGCTGGAGCACGCGGTATCAGGGCTGGCCCTGGTGGCCGCCGCCGTCGCGCCCTTCGAGCTTGCCGTCGTGGGGCTCGGGGCCTTTCCGTCGCCGACACGGCCACGCGTGCTGTGGGCGGGCCTCGAGAGCGGCGCCGACGCCGCCGCCAGGCTCGCCCGCTCGGTCGATGGAGCGCTCGCCGGTCAGGGCTTCGCACCCGAAGAGCGGCCATTCTCAGGCCACGTCACGCTCGGTCGCGTGCGCGAGCCCGGCCGCGACAGGCACCTCGCGTCGGCGTTGGCCGCCGGCGCCGGCCATCGGTTCGGACGGCTGACGGTGGACCGGCTCGCGCTGATGCGGAGCGAGCTCTCGCCCCGCGGCGCGCGCTACTCGATCATCGCCGCCTGGCCTCTGTCGGCGTCTCCCAGCCAGGGCACCACCGCCGCAGCCCGGTAACTTCAGACCGGGGCTCCCAGGAGAATCTCCGCGGGGCCTCTCCGTGTGCCATTGCGCCGAACCCGGGCATCCGCACTAGCGACGACGAATTTCCGGGCACTTGCGGCGCAAAACCACCGGCGCCCCGCCTTGGCAAACCCTTTGCGATTAGCACCCCACCGTCGGAGCTATCACACGCCGGGCACCAGGGGGCTCGATGAATCGACTGATGGACGGATGGAGATGACGCTCATGAGCGATCGCCTGATCGGTCTGATCGACACGCTGTTGTTGTGCCTGGGACTCACGATGACCATTGCTGCCGTTGCGCCATTGCTCGAGTCGGCGACCGCCAAGATCTGGCGCCGTCCGGTCAGAACGCTTCGCGCACGGGGGGACTGCCGATGAATCCCGGCCGCCGTCTCTTCGTCTCCGCCGCAGCGATGCTCCTCACGGTGCCGATCGCGCTGGCCGCCTGGGCCGCACCCACACCGACGGAGCAGGTGCGCGCCTCGATCCAGCGGGTGCTTCGCATTCTCGACGACCCGGAGCTCCGCGGCGAGATGCGGCAGGCCGAACGCCGGGCCGCCATCCACAAGGTGGCCCACGAGCTCTTCGACTTCGCCGAGATCACCAAGCGGTCCATCGGCCACCACTGGCAGCAGCGCACGGCCGTCGAGCGTGAAGAGCTGGTGAGCCTCTTCGGCGATCTGCTCGAGCGCACCTACGTATCGCGGATCGAGGTGTATAGTGGCGAGAAGATCGCGTACGTCGGGGAGAGCGTGGAGACCGACCAGGCCGTCGTCCGCACGCGCATCGTCACCAAGCAGGGCACCGAGATCCCGGTGGACTACCGGATGGTCGCTCGCGGTCAGAAGTGGCAAGCGTACGACGTGACGATCGAAGGCGTGAGCCTGGTCGCGAACTACCGCAGCCAGTTCAACAAGATCCTCCAGACCGGTAACTATCCCGAGCTCATCAAGCGTCTTCGCATCAAGCTCGAAGAGCGCACCGATCCCATCGACGTGAAGGCCCGGGCGGCGAGCAACTGAGGGCGGCCATGTCACATCATCTCGTCGTGATCGCCGCCGCGGTGTTCTCGGTGGCCGGCTTCGTCGGTGCCGCGTCCGCCAACGTCGGTCCGTCGGCGGCCGGCGGCGGGCAGACACAGATCATCACACCCCCCAAGGCGTCCACCCTGGTGGCGCCGAACATCCTGCCCCGCCTCCTCGTGACCTCGCTACCGACCCGCTGACGCCCCGCCGGAGGATTGTCTCGCGCTTCAGACATTGACGCCGTCGGGCGGGCACTCCTAGAATGCCCGCAAGACATTCTCCGAAGGGAGAACCCGATGGCGGAAGGGAAGAGCGACCGGCGACAGGCTCTCGACCTCGCGATCGCCCAGATCGAGCGGCAGTTCGGTAAGGGCGCTGTCATGCGGCTCGGCGCCGGCGGTCCGCTCGAGGAGATCGGGGTCATTCCCACGGGCGCGCTCAGTCTCGATGCCGCGCTCGGCATCGGCGGCCTGCCTCGTGGACGCGTCAGCGAGATCTACGGGCCGGAATCGTCCGGCAAGACGACGCTGGCGCTGCACGTCATCGCCGAAGCGCAGCGCCTGGGCGGCATCGCCGCGTTCATCGATGCCGAGCACGCGCTTGATCCCGCGTACGCCAGGAAGCTCGGCGTCAACATCGACGAGTTGCTGATCTCGCAGCCCGACACCGGCGAGCAGGCGCTCGAGATCGCCGAGACGCTGGTGCGCTCGAATGCGGTGGACGTCATCACGGTCGACTCCGTCGCTGCGCTGGTGCCCAAGGCCGAGCTCGACGGCGATATGGGCGATTCGCTGCCCGGCCTGCAGGCCCGGCTGATGTCGCAGGCGCTCCGCAAGCTCACCGCCGCCATCTCGCGCTCGGGCACGGTCGTGATCTTCATCAACCAGATCCGCGAGAAGATAGGCGTAATGTTCGGGTGCCTGCATCACGACACGCGTGTTCTTCTCGCCGATGGCACGAGAGAGAAGATCGGTCGTCTCGTACGCCGGCGACGAGCCGTCGAGGTCCTTTCGTATGATGGGAAGACTGGACAGGTCGTCGCAAGTCCGATTGTCAACTGGTTCGACAACGGGAAGGCGGACTATTTCCTGCAGTTTGAGGTTCGGGGTGGTCCTGCACGTCGCCGCTGCTTCGCCGTCACGCCGAATCATACAATCCTGACACCCGACGGGGAGGTTTCGGCTGAGGACCTCCGTGTCGGTGATCAGGTGCTTTTCGCGATGCCCGATTATGTCCTGACCGACACTCAATGGCAGTTACTGCTGGGAGGTACTCTCGGTGACGGCTCGATCAGGATGGTCGGCCATCACTCAGCGCATTTCCGGGTGGGACATGCCCCCGCGCAGAAGGCCTATCTTGAATGGAAGCACACAATGCTTCAGCCGTTCTCTCGCGCTATCGGGAGGGTCGGTAATGGGGTGGGCTTCAGCACTCTTACTATGCCAGCGCTCACGGAATTTCACGCCGGGCTTTATGATGAAAGTGGGCGTCGTGACGCAAGCGCGTCGCTACTCAATCGATTGGATGCCCGGGGTTTGGCGGTTTGGTACGGAGACGATGGATCTTTCATGGGTTCGTTCGAACGATGGGGCAAGGGTAAGGCAGTCCTCTACAACACAGCCTTGAAGAGCGACGCACGTTCTGCAGTACTCGCGACTCTTCGACGGCTCGGGTTCGAGCGGGTCCGTGACGATGGTCGCGGCTTCGCGTTCAGCGCACAAGATACCGCGCGGTTCCATGCTCTCATCGCGCCATATCTGCACCCCGCCGTCGATTACAAGCTGCATCCGTCCTGCCGCGGCCGGTTTACGTGGCACCCTGAGTTCAGCAATGAAGACCTCGCCAGCCGCCGTCGGCTGCGAACTGTCCCGGTTTCAATCGCGAGGTGCTACATCAAACCAGCAACGCGCGGTGCGCATCGCTATGATCTCGAAGTCCAGGGAAGCCACACGTATCTTGCCGACGGCGTCGTCGTCCACAACTCGCCGGAGACCACCCCCGGCGGACGCGCGTTGAAGTTCTACGCATCCGTGCGCATCGACGTGCGCCGCATCGAGACCATCAAGCAGGGCACGGACTCAGTGGGCGTCCGCACGCGCGCCAAGGTGGTGAAGAACAAGCTGGCGCCACCGTTCCGCGACGCCGAGTTCGACGTCATTTATGGCGAGGGCATCTCCAAGGCGGGAACGCTGCTCGATGCGGCCGTCGAGCAGGGTATCGTCGAGAAGTCAGGCACCTGGTACAGCTTGAAGAACGAGCGGATCGGGCAGGGACGCGAGAACGCCAAGAAGTACCTGCAAGAGAATCCCGCCGTGCTGGCCGATCTCGAGGCCAAGCTGCGCGAGACGCTCGGGCTCCGGGCGCCGGCGGCGATCAAGTAGATGGACCTCGACAAGCTGCTCATCAGAAGCGTCGAGCGCGGCGCGTCCGACCTGCACCTCAAGCCGAACTCGCCCCCGGTCCTTCGCGTCCACGGCCGGCTGGTGCCCCAGCCCGATCTCGGCGTGGTCAGCGTCGGCGAGATGGAGGACATGGCTCGGCACGTCCTCAGCGAGCGCAGCTACGGCCAGCTCAAGGACGGGCGTGAGGTCGACATCGCCTATGCGGTGCGCGACCACGGCCGTTTCCGCGTCAACCTCTTCCTCGCCACTGGCCACATCCGTGCCGTGATGCGGGCCATCCCGGCGAAGAAGCCGAAGTTCGAGGAGCTCGGCCTGCCCCAGGTGCTCGAGAAGCTGGCCATGGAGCGGCGGGGTATGGTCCTCGTCACCGGCATCACGGGCTCGGGCAAGTCCACGACGCTGGCGGCGATGATCGACTTCATCAACCGCAACCGCAACGACCACATCATCACCATTGAGGATCCGATCGAGTTCTCGCACGAGGACATCAACTGCGTGGTCAGCCAGCGGGAGATCGGCCACGACTCGTCGAACTTCGCCAGCGCGCTGCGGGCCGCGCTTCGCGAGGATCCCGACGT
>MNEG01000059.1 GCA_001917585.1 Candidatus Rokubacteria bacterium 13_1_40CM_68_15 | reverse complement strand
CGATGGTCGCCGCCGCCGCCATGCGCGACTTCTGGAACTCCTGGATCTTCGGCATGTACGGCTGGACCTCGACCTTGTGCTCGCGCACCAGCACGCCGTCGGTGAGCCCCTCCTTCACCAAGTCCAGTTCCTTGTCGCTGAGCGCGAAGGTCGAGAGGCTCTGGCTGAGGGCGAGACCGAGCGCATAGAGTGTCTTCTGCTCTTCGGTCTTCACCTCGGCGCCGGCTGCGACGAGCGGGCCAGCAGCGGTCAGGGCGAGGGCGAGCACGCTGACGAAGGCTTTCCTCATGAGGGGTCCTTTCTCGGGCACGTTTTTAGTAGGATATACCCCCATGCCTGAATCCGTGCCGGCTTCTCTCATCCTCGACGCTTACAAGGAAATCTTCCGCGAGGCCCGCGGCGGGCGGCCGACCGAGCCGCTCGGCTGGGTGCTGAGCGTCCCCGACACCCACCAGAAGAGCGTGCTGGCCGCGCTCGACAAGGAGCGCGCGCTCCGCACGCTGACGTGCGCCACCGAGGACGAGGCCAACGCCATCGCGGCCGGCCTGTGGATCGGCGGCGAGCCGTGCATCCTGATGATCCAGCACGCCGGCCTCTACGCCTCGATCAACACCCTGCGCGGCGTGGCCATCGACGGCAAGGTGCCGATCTTCTACATGATCGGCCTGCTCTCGCGGGAGCGTGACAAGGATCCGAGCGAGTCGCGCCATTCCATGGTCCGCTGGTGCGAGCCGCTGCTCGACACGTTCGGCGTGCCCCATGCCCGGCTGGAGGGCCCCGACGACGTGCCACTGATCGCCAAGTACTTCAAGCTGAGCCGCGAGCGGCGCGGGCCGGCCGCGGTCCTCGTCGGCCTGGAGACCATGTGAAGCGCCCGGCCGACCTCGTGACCGCCATGAAGCCGGAAGAGATCTTGAAATTGATCGCCGCGGTGCGAGGCGACGCCCTCTGTGTTCCCACGATGACGACGGCGCCGGAGTGGCGCGACATCGCGCCCGACGACCTGTCGATCTCCTGCGTGGGCTTCATGGGCGGCGCGTCCTCGCTGGGCCTCGGACTCGCGCTCTCGAATCCCGACCGGCGCGTGATCGTCTTCGACGGTGATGGGTCACTGCTGATGCAGCTGGGGTCGCTCGCCACCATCGCGGGCGCGCGGCCGCGTAACCTGACGCACCTGCTCTTCAAGAACGGCGTCTATCACACCTCGGGCGCGCAGAACATCCCGGGCGGCTTCGACGTCGATTTCGTGCTGATGGCCAAGGGCGCCGGGTACCGCACCGCCTACGCGATCCACGAGATCGACGAGCTCAAGCGGCGGCTGCCGTCCCTGCTCCGGGACGAAGGGCCCGTGTTCGTGGAGCTCCACACCGGGCTGGCCGAGAAGACGCCGATGACGGCGCGCGGCGGCAAGTCGTTCCCCGACCAGGTGGAGCACCTGAGGAAGAAGCTGAGCGCATGAGTGGCCATCACCACGATCACGATCACGACGACGTGGACGCCGGCCCGCCGCTCGGCGATCTGCAGCTCCGCGTCCGGGCCCTGGAGTCGCTGCTCGTCGACAAGGGCCTGGTCGATCCCACCGCGCTCGATACGCTCATCGACACGTACGAGACCAAGGTCGGACCGCGCAACGGCGCCCGCGTCGTGGCGAAGGCGTGGATCGATCCGAAGTACAGGCAGCGCCTGCTCGAGAACGCCTCGACGGCCATCGCCGAGCTCGGCTACATCGGCCGGCAGGGCGAGGACATGGTCGTGCTCGAAAACACGCCCAAGGTCCACAACATGGTCGTGTGCACGCTCTGCTCCTGCTACCCGTGGCCGGTCCTCGGGTTGCCGCCCGTCTGGTACAAGGCCGCGCCCTATCGCTCGCGCGCGGTCATCGATCCGCGCGGCGTGTTGAAGGAGTTCGGGGTCACCGTGCCCGACGACGTCGAGGTCCGCGTCTGGGACTCCACGGCCGAGCTGCGCTACCTCGTGCTGCCCGAGCGGCCGGCGGGGACGGAAGGCCTCAGGGAGGAGCAGCTGGCCGAGCTCGTCACGCGGGATGCGATGATCGGCACCGGGAAGGTCGAAGCGCCCCGGCCGAAGGCGAAGCGATGAACGGCGTTCACGACATGGGCGGCATGCACGGCCTGGGGCCCGTCGAGCCCGAGCCGAACGAGCCCGTCTTCCACCACGACTGGGAGCGGAAGGTCTTCGCGCTCAACCTCGACGAGCACTGGCTCTACGGTCTCGAGCTCTTGCTCGTGGAAAAGGGCCTCATCACCGTCGAGGAGATGCGGAGCAAGCGGCCGGCGGGGCCGGCGCCCGACGGGCTCCGCGTCCTGCGACCGGATGACGTGCCCCGACGCCTGCGCGCGATTCGCGCCGCGCGGATGGACGAGGACGTGCCCGCGAAGTTCAAGGCCGGCGAGGGCGTGGTCGCGCGCAACATCCATCCCATGGGCCACACGCGGCTGCCGCGCTATGCGCGCGGCAAGCGGGGGGTGATCGACCGCGACCACGGCGTCTTCATCTACCCCGACGCTCACGCCGCCGGCCTCGGCAAGCAGCCCCAGCACTGTTACAGCGTGCGCTTCAGCGCGCGCGAGGTGTGGGGCGCCGAGGCGTCGTCGCGCGACGCGATCTACATCGATCTCTTCGAGCCCTATCTCGATCCGGCATGACCGAGCGCCCGCTTCGCGACACGCCCGGCATGCCGCGCGATCAGGAGGGCCCCGTCTTCCGCGAGCCGTGGGAAGCCCAGGCCTTCGGGATGGCGGTGATGCTCCACGAGCGCGGTCACTTCACGTGGATGGAGTGGACCAAGCGCCTGGCCACCGAGATCGCCGCTGCCCGCGCCCGCGGCGAGCACGACGACGGCACGCGCTACTACCACTACTGGCTCGCCGCCCTCGAGAAGCTCGTCGCCGAGAAGAACCTGGTCGGGAAGGAAGAGCTCTCGACCCGCAAGCACGAGTGGGATGTCGCCGCGCGCTCCACGCCCCACGGCCAGCCGATCGAGCTCAAGCGCCGCGCCTGATCCTCACTTCTGCACCGCCGGCGCCCACGCGGTGGTGCGTCCGCCGATGGTCTGGTGGCGGAGCGTCTCACCCCACGCCGTCGGCACGCCGCGGTCCCAGCGGTAATGGAAGAGCCACGAGCGCGGGAAGCGGTCGCCGTCAGAGCCCACGCTGACCGCCTTTCGGAGCACCGAGCCGATCTTGGAGCGAATGCGCGCGGTCTCGGCCGGCGTCAGCGTGTGGGCGCGGCGCCGCGGATCGATCCGCGCCTGGTAGAGGACCTCGTCGGCGATCCAGTTGCCCACGCCGGCCGCGAAGCCCTGATCGAGCAGCACGGCCTTGATCGGCGCCCTCCGCGGGTGCAGCAGCTCGTAAAATTTTCGCGCTGATGGCAGCTCGTGGAGCGCGTCGAAGCCGAGCAGGCTGATCGGCGGCTCGTTCCGGGGATCGTGACGGAGCCGGATGCGGCCGAGGCGCCGCGCGTCGGTCATCACCAGCTCACCGCCGCCGGCGACCTTCAACTGGAGCTTCCAGAACCTCGGCGGCCACTGCGGGCCGCGGTCCTTGTTGCCGCTCGACTTCAGCTTCACGCTCTTCACGGCCGGTGAGTGGAACCCGCCGGTCATCCCGAAGTGGAAGATCGGCCACGGCCGGCGGTCCAGCTCGAGCCAGAGGTGCTTGCCCCGCCGGTGGACGGCGCGGACCCGGCGACCGAGGAGCGCGCGGCGGACCTGCGCCGGGGACGAGCCCTGGAACACGATGTGGTCGTCGGCGCAGCGGACGGCGACGATGCGGCGGCCGACGGCGACGCGCTGGATGGCCGAGCGCGCCGCCTCGACCTCGGGAAGCTCGGGCAAAGGACGCTACTTCGCCTTGGCCGCCCAGTCCGCGTGGTACTCGATCCCGAGCGCCTTCATCTCGGCCATCTTCTCGCCCCACTGCGCCTTCTGCTTGTCGCGGCCGCGCCGGTCGGTGACCTTGTCCCACTCGGCGGCGGCGGTGTCCAGCGCCTCCTTGGGCGACTTCCGCTTGGCCAGCGCCTCGGTGATCTCGAAGGAGAGCTTCCGCTGGTACTCGTCGGCGGCCGGGATGACCGGGTCCGGCACCAGGAACGGGAAGCTCTGCTCGATGGCGTCGAGGTACTTGTCGGCGTCGGGAAAGGCCTTGCGGAAGATCGGCGAGCGCAGGTGCGACACGCGCCAGGGGTCCATGATCGTCTTGGCGTCCATGACGATCTTCAGGCTCTGGTCCGGGAGCGAGATGAACTCCAGGACCTTCATGGTGACTTCCTTCTTCTTGGAGTACTTCGAGACCGCCATGCCGCGACCGGGCGTGATGGCGGGGCGGTGGATGACCTTGCCGTCGATCTCGGCCCCGGGCACGAGGCCGAACCCGGCCTTGCCGACGATCACCGACTCGGCGGGGTTGCCCACGCGCTTGCCGGTGGAGGTCCACGAGTGGAGCAACGGGACCTCACCCTTGATGAGGAGCGTCTTCGGCTCCTCCGATTCGAAGAGCAGCACGCCGGGCGGGTAGTACTGGATCGTCCGTACCATCTCCTCGAGCGCGCGAACGCCGGCCGCGGTGTTGATGAGCGGTTTCATGTTGGCGTCGAAGTACTGGCCGCCGTAGGCGAAGAAGCGCTGCCGCCACCAGTGGTACGAGAAGCCGCTGGCGGACGGCTTGTAGGAGGCGCCGGCTCCGAAGAGCTTCTTGTCGGTCCCGTCCCAGCCCCAGCCGTGGAAGAATTCGGCCGCCTCGTCCCACTGCTTCCAGGTCTTCGGCGGCTGCAGATCGTAGCCGTACTTCGCCTTGAACTTCTTCTTGTTGTCCGCGCGGTCGAAGGCGACCTTGTTCCAGTACATGATGTGGATGTCGCCGTCGTACGGCATGCTCACGAGCTTGCCCTGGTAGCGGAGCATCACCTTGGCGAAGACGGGGACGATGTCGTCCATGGCGAAGTCGAGCTTGAGCTTCTCGACCCACGGCTCGAGCGGCTCGAAGTGACGGCCGTAGTCGGGCATGTTCGACGGGCCGAACATGACGAGGTCCCACGGGCTCGAGCCGGAGTTGAACTCCAGCAGGGTCTTGGCCACGAAGGAGTCGAGCGGGATAACCTCCGTCTCGATCTTCACGCCGAGCTTGTCGTACAGGTCCTTCTCGATCAGGCTCAGCGAGTACTTCACATACTCGGCGTTCACCACGGCGCGGATGGTCTGGCCTTCGTACGGCCGCGCCGCCCCGGCCAAGGGCACTCGAGAGCCGAAGGCGGCGACGAGCCCGACCAGCACGATGACGGCGACGATCAGAAGCGCAGCACGGCGCATGAACCCCTCCTTGGACGATTCCTAGCCCTTGGTTCCCCCGAGAGCCAGGCCTTTCACGAGATAGCGCTGGAGCATGAAGGCGACGGCGAAGGCGGGCAGGACACCGAGCACGACCGAGGCCGACGCCTCGCCGTAGAACATGTCGGTGCCGCCGCTGGTGAACGACGTGACCAGCACCATCATCGTCTTCGTCTCGATTCCCGTCAGCACGATGGCGAAGAGGAACTCGTTCCAGGTGGCGATGAAGGCGAAGAGCGCCACGACGGCCATGCCCGGCGCGATGATGGGGACGACTACCTGGACCAGCGCGCGCAGGCGCGAGCAGCCGTCGATCATCGCCGCCTCCTCGATCTCGATCGGGAAGTCCCGGAGGAAGCCGACGAGGAGCCAGACGGCGAACGGGATGTACACGACCGTGTAGAGAGCGACGAGGCCCAGGTAGCTGTTGGTGAGCCCCAGCATCTTGTACATGATGTAGATCGGGATGATGAGCGCGATGGAAGGCAGCATGCGGAGGACGAGGAGCGACACGCTGAGCAGGCCGCCGCCGAAGCGCCACCGCGCGATCGCGTAGGCGGTGGGCAGGCTCACCACCAGCGCCGCGATCATGCTGAGCGACGAGATCACGAGGCTGTTCGTGAAGTAGCGCGCGCCGCTCGACCGTGTGAAGAGCGCCACGTAATGGGCCAGCGAGGGCTCGGCCGGGATCCACACGGGTGGAAACGCGAAGAAGTCCTCGTTGCCCTTGAGCGAGGTGGTGACGATCCAGAAGAACGGTCCCAGGAAGAACACCAGGGCGGCCAGGAGCCCGAGGTAGGTGAGGACGTGCCCGAGCCCGCGGCGCCCGCGGTAGCGCCGGGCCCGGCGCGCGACGATCCGGGGGCGCTCGATCGCGATCGCCATCAGCCCGCCTTCGCCTCCCGGATGCGCTGCATCCACAGAAAGACCAGTGTGAGCACGAGCACGCCGCCGACGATCACGTACGAGAGCGCGGCGGCGTAGCTCATCCGGAAGTCCTTGAAGCCGACCAGGTACGTATTGAAGGCGACCGTCTCCGTGCTGCTGCCGGGGCCCCCGTAGGTCAGGACAAAGATCAGCCCGAAGAGCTTGGTGAGGTCGATGAGCCGGATCATCACGCCGACCGCCATCGTGAACTTCAGCAGGGGCAGCGTGATCGACCAGAAGCTCTGCCAGGGCCTGGCTCCGTCCGCCTTGGCCGCGTCGTACAGCTCCTGGGGGATCGACTGAATACCGGCCAGGAGCACCAGCATCATGAACGGCGTATTGTGCCAGACCTCGACCAGCACGACGGACACGATGGACAGCCACGGCGTCGCGAACCAGTCGAAGTAGACGTCGAGGAGACCGAGCTGGCGCCCCAGGTTGTTGATGGCGCCGAACTTGACGCCGAACATCATCCGCCACGCCATGGCGGCCATGACGGGCGAGACCATGGCCGGGATGGCGAGCAACGCCGTGATGATCGGGCGCCCGCGCGTGGCGCGGGAGAGGAGGAGCGCGATCCCGAGCCCGAGCAAGAGCTCGAGGGCCAGCGAGGGCGCGATGATGACCGCGGTGTTCCACACCGAGCCGAGGAAGCGCTGGTCCTTGAAGAGCGCCTCCACGTAGTTCTTCCCGCCGACGTACTCGTACTCAGGGCCGACCGAAAAATCGAAGTTCTGTAACGAAAGATAGAAGGAATAGACCAGCGGGAAGAGGATGACCAGGGCGATGAGGAGCAGCGAGGGGGAGGCGAAGGCGAGCGGCTCCCACTGCTTGCGCTTCAGGGCGATCGCCAGTCCACGCACGCGGCCCTCCTCCTCGGCTACGGCCAGGGCCGTGGAGATGTGGCCGAGACTCTGCGCGCGCGTCAGAAGGTTGTCAAGAGACGCCGCTGGTCAGTAGCCCTTTCGCTTGTCGATGATGGCCAGGAGCGGCTTGCCCGCCCGCAGCCGGCGCAGGTTTTCCACGAAGGTGTCGATGGCGCGACCGGCCCGCCGGGGCGATCCGCCCGCGGTGTGGGGCGTGACGATGGCGCGCGGGTGCGTCCACAAACGATGGCCCGCCGGCAGCGGCTCGGGATCGGTCACGTCGATCCCGGCGCCGCCGATCACGCCCTCGTCGAGCGCGGCGAGGAGGTCATCGCCGTACACGATCGCTCCACGGGTGACGTTGATCAGCAGCGCGTGGCGCCGCATGCGCCGGAACAGGTCGCGGGTGAAGAGGTGGTGGGTGGCCTTGGTGAGGGGCAGCGCGATCACCACGACGTCGGACTCGGCCAGCAGATCGTTCAGTCGATCCGCCTTCCACAGCGTGACGCCCGACATCCCCGGGACGTCTTCGATGTCGACGGCCAGCACGCGCATCCCGAAGGCGAGCGCGCGCTGGGCCACGTCGCGGCCGGTGCCGCCGAAGCCCACGATCCCCATCGTCTGCTCGAAGAGCTCGCGCTGCTCCTTGCGGATGGGCTCGCGGAGCGACCAGTCGTTGCGGCGGATCGCGGTGTGGAGCCCGCGGGTGAGCGCGAGCAGCAGGGCGAAGGCGTGCTCGGAGAGGTGGACGCCGACCTGGCCCTTCTCACTGGCCACGATCACGTCGCTCTCGACCAGCTCAGGCGTGAGGATTGCGTCCACGCCGGCGCCGATCGAGTGGTAGTAGCGCAGTTGCTTGGCGCGCACGTAGATGTCGTTCGCCACGCGGCCGAAGAGGACGTCGGTGTCGCCAATCTCCGCCT
>MNEG01000117.1 GCA_001917585.1 Candidatus Rokubacteria bacterium 13_1_40CM_68_15 | reverse complement strand
GTCAACAATTACGCCGCGATCGTCATGGCCGCGCCGCTGGTGGCTGCGGTCGCCGCGGCGGCCCCGCTCGTGCAGCTCGATCTGCGGCCGAGCGGGACCCTCGACGTCTTCGACCGTCTCGACAGCGGTGATCTCGACGTCGCGATCGGCACGTTCGACGCGGTGGGCGAGCGTTTTGGGAGCGCCGCATTGCTGGAGGATCGGTTCGTCGCCGTGATGCGACGGGGACACCCGGCCGGCCGGAGCAAGCTCTCGGCCGAGGCCTTCGGCGCGCTGGCGCACGTGGCGATCTCGTCAAGCGTGATGACACCGGATTCATCGACCGGTCACTCGCGACCCGGGGTGCCAGGCGACGAATCGCGTTGCGCCTGCCGTATCTCTCGGCGGGGGCGGTCCTCGGTCATCAGCTGCGTGACCTGCCCTTCACGTCACCGACGGTCCGTACGTCGATGCTGTGGCACCGAAGGCTCGATGGCCACCCTGCTCACCGCTGGCTGCGCGACCTCATTCTGTCAGTCAGCCGAGAACTCTAACGGCCGCGCGCGTTCGTCGTTCAGAACGTCACGTTCCGGCGGCCCGCTGACACCATGTCAGCGGGCCTTTGCCGGCGATGCGGGCCACACCGACGTGACGCCTTCGGTTCCCCGACCCGGCGTGATCGGAGCCTGACCCCCCTCAGGCGTGCCGGAGGTAGCGGGGCGAATAGGCGATGACGTCCGTGACGGGATCCGTGATCAGCTTCACGAACCAGACCATCGCCAGCCGAACGTCGCGCGACCACACGAGATACGCGACGCGACCCCCGACCACCAGCAACGTCCAGAGAAACCACTCCAGCGCTACCGCCGCCGCCGCCGGGCGCAGCGCCTCAGCGGTCCAGGCGTCTGCCGAGAGAAGGTGGAGGACAGGAACGAGCAGATAGGCGCCGAGGATCAGGGTCTTGTTGCGCGTATTGAAGCCCAACAGCACCGCTTCCTTGTCGTGACAGGGAGGTTCCAGGATCGCGTGCCCGATCTGCCGTAAGAACAGGGCGCCTAGTCCGGCCCACATCGCCACGGTGAGATTCCAGAAGGCGAGCCCGTAGCACCCGATGAACACGCTGGAGCTGATGATGTGGAACAGTTGATTGGTCACGTTGCTGTGGGAGGCGTGATGGTCGTCCTTCTTGCGTCGCATCACCTCGGTGTAGAAGCTTTGCAGGGGCCGGGGGACGCGAACGAGACTTCCGAGGACTTCTCGTACGAGATGCGCGCGCATGTTCTTCTCCCTTCTCGGGTGCTCGTCGGCGCTCAGCCACCACCCGTCGGCCTTCATGGCGCGGGCGGCGGCGACGAGCTTGGTGCCCAGGGCGTCGTAGTCCTTGTCGGTGAAATCCATGCTGCTCAAACACCGGCCGGTGCCCACCCAGCTCAACGTCACGCCCTCGGCGCGGAGGTAGTACTGCAGCAGCCAGTTGTACCGGCTGGGCTCGCTGAAGAGCACCGTCCAGACCGTGCCGAGGTGCACCACCCGCACAGGCAACGAGGCATCGACGAGGCGTCGATTCGTGGCCTGCACCCACTGCGCGCACCTCTCGTTCATCTCCGTGTAGAGCTGCGCGGTCGACGGCTCGACCACCCAGCGCAGGAACTCGTTCATGGCGCCCATCACGACCGGGTGGGCGGAAAAGGTGCCGACGACATAGGCGATGCGCATGGGGCGCTCGGCATCGAAACGGCGCATGAGCGCCTTCTTGCCGCACACCACACCGATGGGCATGCCGCCGGCGACGGTCTTGCCGTACACGACCATGTCCGCCTGCACGCCGAAATATTCCTGGGCGCCGCCTGGAGCCAGCCGAAACCCGGTGTACACCTCGTCGAAGATGAGGGGGACGTCACACTCGTCACAGACGGCACGCAGGCGCCGCAACCACTGGGCATAGCCCGCCGAGGCGTCCTCCGTCCGGCGGACGCCGCTGGTCAATAGAATTGCGTCATGGGGGGGCGGCGCATTGGGATGAAAGGACTGAACCGGATTGACGAGCACGCCGGCGATCTCCCCGGCGCGCCGGCGGATGACCTCGAGCGACGCCTCATGGAGGTCCTTGAGCGTGAGACAGTCGTCGAGGTTGCGCTCGCTACCCAGTCCGGGCTGCACGCCGTCCCACCATCCGTGGTAGGCCCCCGAAAAACACACGATGAACTTCCGGCGGGTATTGAAGCGGGCCAGGCGCACCGCCGCCATGACCGCTTCGGTTCCGCTCATGTGAAACGAGACCTCGTCGAGGCCCGACACCGATTTGAGCTGGGCCGTGTTCTCGGCGACGACCGGGTGAAGCGGCCCCAGCACCGGGCCAAGCGCTTGCACGCGCTCCAGGCCCTTGGCCATCCACTCCTTGTAGCGCGCAAAGCCGGCGACGTTGACGCCGTACGACCCGCCGACATCGAGCGTCCAGTTCCCATCGAGATCCTGTAGGCGGGGACCGTCCGATGCCGTCACCACCGCACATTGATTGAAGTGGTCTCGCATGAACCGGGCGAAGGGAAACGGCACTCGATTGGCGTCGGTGAAGCGGAGATCGGAAAAGCTCGTACGGATCGCATCCCCCCAGGCCGCGCAGCGCGGATAGCGGGCGCCCAGGACGCTGGACAACCGATCGATGCCCTGCCGGCGCCGTTCGATCCACGGCTCCCCCGCGCCGTCGGCTCGGAAGAAGTCCTCGTCGGAGTAGCTGCGCGGCCGGACCCAGCGGGAGAGGCGTCGTGAGAAGGCCGGTGTCAGCGCCATCGCCCGGAGCGTCCACAGCGCGATGGCCACCCTCCGCGCGACGAGGGCGGCGACGATCGAGCCGACGAGGAGTCCGGCGAGCAGCCATCCCACGGGGAGTTCTTCGTTCATCACAATGGTTCCCTCCTCTGTTCGAGAGCATCCGTCAGGATCGCTTCGAAACGTTCGACCACCCGGGCCCAGGCCACGAGCGCCAGGGACGCGGGCGCTCGCCGGCGCACCCTGGCGAGAAGCAGCGGCGAACGAGCCAGGCCGACTGCGCCCTCGACGAAGGCGCTCGCCTGCCCGTACGGGATCAGCACACCCGTTTCCCCGTGCGTCACGTGCATGCGCGCCGCGGCGTAGTCGTAGGCGACGACGGCCAGGCCACTGGCCATCGCTTCCAGGGTCACGTTCCCAAACGTCTCGGTCTCGCTCGGGAAGAGGAAGATGTCGGCCGAGGCATAGTGGACGGCGAGCTCCTCGCCGGTGAGGACCCCGCAGAAGCGAAGGTCGGGATGGCGCTTCTGTAGAGCGGCCCGCTGCGGCCCGTCACCGACGAGGACGAACCGCCGCGACGTGCCCAGCACCTGCATGGCGCGGTACGCGTCGATGGCCAGCTCCAGATTCTTCTCCGGCGCGATTCGGCCGACGTAGAGGACGACGACCTCGTGCTCCGACACCCCCCACGCCGCTCGCAATGCCGCGCATCGCCGCGCCGGCGTGAACAGCCGGCCGTCGACACCCCGGCCCAGGACGCTGAGATTCGTGAAGCCGAGCGCGTGCAGTCGGTCGCGAAGGTCCGCGGTCGCCACCACGGTGCCCGTTGTGCGGTTGTGAAAACGGCGGAGATAACCGGCGATGACGCGCTCGAACCAGCCCGCGTGATAGTGCTTCGCGTAGCCGTGGAAGTTGGTGTGAAACCCGCTCACGACCGGCAGGTCCAGGCGCCGCGCCGCTCGCACCGCCGACCAGCCCAGCGGCCCTTCGGTCGCCACGTACACCACGTCGGGACGGTGGCGGGTCCAGTGGCGGTGCAGCGTGCTACCGGCGGGCAACCCGAGCTGCAACCCCCGGTAGCCGGGCAACGGCGCGCCGTGAACGAGGACGTCTTCGGGACCGCGACGGTGGCCGGGACGGTCGGCGACGCGCTGGCGCGGACGCACGACCGACACCGCGTGGCCGCGCGCGCGCAATCCGTTCACCAGGCGCGCCACGGTCAACGCCACCCCGTTGATCTCGAGGGGGTACGTTTCGCTGACGACGCAGACACGTCGTCGAAAACTCGGGCCCGGTCGAGATGCGGTCTCGAGCTGGCCGCCCGCCGCGCTCTGGGCGCCGAGGTGGATGGCGCTCATCATCCTGACCCTCAGCCGGCCACCGCCGTGGCGCCGTCCGCGGCCAACACTCCGGCGGCGGCCAACAGGGCGTCGGCCAGCTCGCGGTGGTTCGTGACCCGCGGCACCTTGTGCTGATCGCCGAGCTTGCCGACCGTGCGCATCCAGTGATGAAACGTCCCCGCCGGCACCTCCAGCACGCGCGGCGCCGTCATGCCGACGTCGCCGGTGCGCTTGATGCGATAGTCGGTGTTCAGCGCGGTCAGCGCGATATCGAGCGAACGGGAGAAGCGCCCGCCATCGCGCGGCGGCCGGTGGAACTCGACGACCCAGTCGTGGCCGCCGCGGGGATCCGTCGTCGAGGGATACCGCGGCGCGACCGTGAACTCGGCGACCTCGGCGCCGTTCGCGTCGCACGCGGTGACCATCGCCTGCTCGACTTCCTCGACGATGACGTTCTCGCCGAAGGCGTTGACGAAGTGCCGCACGCGACCGGTGATGACGAGACGCAGTGGATCGCGCGCGGTGAAGCGGACGGTGTCGCCCAGGACGTACGACCAGAGTCCGGCCGGAGTCGTCAGCACGATGGCGTAGTTGCGCTCGAGCTCGACGTCGGCCACGGTGTGACGGCGCGGCCGGCCGAGTCCGAGATCCTCGACGGGCACGAACTCGTAGAAGATCCCGTAGTCCAGCATCAGCGTGAGACCGCCCGTCGCTTCCGTCTGCACGGCGACGAAACCCTCGGACGCCGGATAGACTTCGATGCCGTCGACACGACGCCCCAGGCGCTCCTCGAATCGCGGACGGTACGGCGCGAAAGCGACGCCGCCGTGAACGAGCACGGCGAGATTCGGCCAGCGGTCGGTGAGGTCGGGGTGGAGCCGGCTCACCTCGTCGAAGAGGATCAGCAGCTAGGACGGCATGCCCGACAGCAATCTCAGGTCCTGGTGGGCGACCCGGCGAGCCGCGGCGGCGAGCCGGCTCTCCCACTCGGGGATCGACGACACGTCGAGCCCCGGCGAATAGCGTCCGCGTACTCCCGGCGGCAGTCGGCGAGCGACGAGACCGGAGAGGTCGCCGACGCGGCCGTCGACACCGATCGGCGACAAGCGTGTGCAGCCGCCGAGAAACAGCATCGGACCGCCGAGCAGGTGCTGACCGCCCACCTTCGCCGCGGCCAGCAGCAGCGCGTCCCAGCCGCCTTTGCGATGAGAGGCGAACGCCTCCGGAGTGACCGGGATGGTCTTGTCGCCGGCGGTGGTGCCCGACGTCTTCACCCAGTACCGGGGTCGTCCGGGCCACGTGACGTCGCGCTCGCCTTCGAGCGCGCGCGTCCACAACGGGCGGAAGTCCAGATACTGCCCGACCTCGACGCGGGCCTGGTAGTCCGCGACGGAACGGATTCCGGCGAAGTCGTGTCGCCGTCCGAACCGTGTCTCCTGGGCCTGGCGCACCAGGTCGAGCAGCGTTGCCTTCTGTGTCTCGAGCGGCCGACGAGCGAGCGCTTCCAGCGCCCGCCGGCGCCGATCTGCGAGCCGGTCGAGCAGAGCCCCGCCCGCTCTCGCGATCATCGCGACACCCCGGCGCGGACGGTGGCGCCGGCCTGGAGACGCTCGACCGCGAGCCAGTGGCGCACGACCGCGGCGAAGGCGTGCGGATGCTCGAGCATCGGGGCGTGACCACAGCAGGGCAGGATGACGAGCCGCGAGCGCGGGATCAGAGCCTGGAAGCGCCCGGCCACGTCGAGCGGCGTGATGCGGTCCTCCGCGCCCCACAGGATCAGCGTCGGCGCCGCGATGTCACCGAGCCGTGCTTCGAGATTGTCGCGCTTGGCGGCCCGGGCGAAGCCGAGGACGCGCAGCGCGCTCGGGCGCTCGGTGACCGTGCGCCGGACGCTCTCCACCCACTCGGGCGTCACGAGCGTGCGGTCGAAGAACACCTCCTCCATCTTCTCGCGCACGTAGTCCGCCGTCGGCCGGTGCGGCACGCCGCGGGTGAAGCTGCGCTCGAACAAGCCCGACGAGCCGGTGAGGATCAAGCCACGGACACGTTCGGGATAGGCGAGCGCGGCGGCGAGCGCCACGTGGCCGCCGAGCGAGTTGCCGCCGATGATCGCCCGCGGGATCTCGAGCGCGTCGAGAAAGTCGACGACCCACCCGGCGAGCGCGTCGATGGAGGGCCGGGCCACGACGGGATCGAAGATCGGCAGCATCGGCGCCAGCGCGCGGCACGCGCCGCCCAGATCGTCCAGTACCTCGTCCCAGTGGTGCATCTGTCCCATCAACCCGTGCAGCAGGACGACCGCCTCTCCTTCACCGCGCTCGAGCCACCGATACTGCGGGTGTGCCAATACCCTCACGGTGCCCCCCTTTCACGCCAGTGAACCGTCACCGCGCCCTGAGGCTCTCGTCCATCTGCAACCAGTGTGGCGAGGCGCCGTGACCGCTGTGTTACGCCGTCGGTGAAGTTTTCGTGACGAATGGAGGATGAATCCAGCCAGGAGGCCCCGGCATCTCAACGTCGGAGGTGACTGGACATGGTGGAAGCGATCGTTCCTCCGATCCTGGTCGCCGGGCTCGCATTCGCGCCGTTGGCCTGGCGCGCCTGGACCGACCGTCAGCAGGCGCGGGCGCTACTCGTTCGCGCCGACGTGCATCGAGCGGTCATCCGCGCGCTCGGGGGTGAGTCGTACGTGTCGGTGAACGTGGAGCCGCCGGCGCTCTGGCATCCCGGTCGGGTGGTCCTGGCGGCACCGGCCGGCTGGGAATGCCTGCTCGAGGCCGCCGCCGGTGAGGCGCTGGCGAACACGCCGCCGACGTGGGAGCTCGTCGTCAAGCCGGCGCTGTCGGCGCAGGCGGCGGCTGCGCGTCCGGCCATCGCGCGAGTGGCCGCGTGATCGAGCCGCTCCTCGCCGCTGAGGGCGTCGAGCTCGATGCCTACTCGCACGCCGTCGTCTCGGCGGTCGAGACGCTGGGGCCGGCGGTCGTCAGCCTCACCGCGGGCGATCGTCGGCGCGGGCGCGTGGGCGCCGGCTCGGGAATCTTGCTGGCGCCCGATGGCTACGTCCTGACGAACAGCCACGTCGTCCACGGCGCCGGACGCCTCGAGGTCGCGCTGACGGACGGGCGCACACTGGGCGCGACCCTCGTCGGCGACGATCCGGCCACGGATCTCGCCGTCGTGCGCGCCGACGGCACCGGTCTACCCTATGCGCCCCTCGGGGATTCCGCTACGCTGCGCGTCGGTCAGCTCGTGATCGCCATCGGCAACCCGCTGGGCTTCCAGTCGACGGTGTCGGCCGGCGTCGTCAGCGCGCTCGGGCGCACACTGCGCGGCGCGGGCGGCCGGCTGATCGAGAACGTCATCCAGACGGACGTCGCGCTGAATCCGGGCAACTCGGGCGGGCCACTCGTGGATTCGCGGGCGCAGGTCGTCGGGATCAACACGGCGATCATCGCGATGGCCCAGGGCATCAGCTTCGCGATCCCGGCCAACACCGCACGGTGGGTCGTGCCTCAGCTGCTCGCGCACGGCCGCGTGAGCCGCGCGTGGCTGGGGCTCACCGCGCAGCCTCGGCCGCTCGATCGGCGACTGGCCCGCGCGCTCGGCCTGGTCCAGGAGCGCGCCGTCGAGATCGTTGCCGTCGAGCCCGGTGGCCCGGCCGCACAGGCCGGGCTGACCGACGGCGACATCCTGGTGGTCGTCGAAGGCCTCGCCGTCACCCGGATCGACGATCTGCATCACTTCCTCGCCGAATGGCCGATCGCGCGGCCGCTCACGCTCGGTATCGTGCGAGGCAGTGCTCGCCGGGACGTCGTCGTGACGCCCGGCGAGGCACCATAGAGCCCGGCTCCTAGCTGGCGCCGAGAGCCGTCGCCGCCTTCTTCACGTCGCGTGGCTTGACCCAGAGGATCACGCCGTAGCGGCCTCCGCCGGCACAGACGGCGTCGGTTGCCGTGACGTTGACCTTCGCCGCCCCCAGCCGACCCAGGAGGTCCGCGACGGCGCCGACCCGATCGTCGCCCTGGACCAGGAAGCCCTTCTTCGGTCCATTGAGCTTCCACTTGGAAGCCTTGGCCACCGCCCGGAACGCCGCCGCATTCTCGGGGACGAAGTCGAGCTGGGCCTTGCGCCCCACCGGAAAGCCGGAGAAGACGAGCAGGTTCACGCCGGCCTTGCGCAGCTGATCGAGCACACGCGCCGCCTCGCCCGGCTGATCGGGCGACTCCATATAGAAGTAGTCCACCATCCTGATGCTCTCGCCCATACGCCCCTCCCCTGCCGCGTGCGCGCGGCGGGGCGGAGTCTATCGCACTTCGGCGGCGGGAAGTGTGACGCGCACGGTGGTGCCCCGATCGACCTCGCTTTCGATGTCGAGCTGACCGCCATGCGCAGCGACGAGATGCTTGACGATGGCCAGCCCGAGCCCGGTGCCGCCCAGCTCGCGCGAGCGGGCCTTGTCGACGCGGTAAAAGCGCTCGGTGATCCGCGGCAGGTCTTCGGCGGGAATGCCGACGCCGGTGTCCTCGATCGCGACGACGACGCGCCCGCCGGCGACGGGGCGCGCGCTCACCGTCACGCGCCCGCCGCCCGGCGTGTACTTGACCGCGTTGTCGACGAGGTTGATCAGGATCTGGGCCAGGCGGTCGCGGTCGGCCTGCGCCCGTAACGGCCCGGCCAGGTCGGCAGTGAGCGTGACGCCGCCCGCTTCCGCCCGCGGCTTGATGATGGCGAGGACGGATTCGACCACCTCGTCCACTCGCGTGGGCTCGATCTTCAAGATGACGCGGCCCAGCTCGATGTTGGACAGATCGGTGAGGTCGTTGAGCAGGCGGCCGAGCCGCTCCGTGTGGCGGAAGACGATCTCCAGGAAGCGGCGCGCGTGGTCGCGATCCTCGAGCGCGCCGCTCAGCAGTGTCTCCAGATAGCCGTGGATGGCCGTCAGCGGCGTGCGCAGCTCGTGCGAGACATTGGCCACGAACTCCGTGCGCACCTGCTCGAGCCGCCGGAGCTCGGTGACGTCGTGAAGCACCATGACGACGCCCGGATCGTCGGCGGCCAGCCGCAGCGGCACGGCGTTGGCCTGCACGGTGCGCTCGACCGGCCCCGCCACCCGAAGCTCGCGGCGGACGACCGTGCCCTCACCGGTCAGCCGGCACTGGCCGACCAGCTCGTGCAGGCCGACGTGCCGGACCACCTCGAGCAAGGGCGTGCCCTCGGGGTGCGCCGCCTGGAGGCCGAACATCGTCCGGGCGCGCTCGTTCATGAGGACGACGTGACCGCGCCCATCCACGGCCAGCACGCCCTCGACCATGCCGTCGAGGATCGCGCCGATCTTGGCCCGCTCGTGCTGGAGATCCTCGAGCCGGTCCCGCAGCCGCTGGGCCAGCGTGTTGATGGCTCGGGCCAGCACGCCGATCTCGTCGGGCGAGCGCACGGGCGCGCGCGCCGCGAAGTTGCCCTCGCTCATCTCCCGGGCGATGGCTTGCATCTGGACCACCGGGTCCGTCACCCTTCCGGCCACGAACACGCCGATGCCCAGGGCCACGAGCAGCGCGACGAGTCCGCCGATCAACATCACCCGATGGATCGCGCGATAGGACGCCGTCACCGCCGACAATGGCACGGCCAGACGCAGCACCGCCGTGATGCGGTCGCCGTCGCGCACGGGAAGCGCGACGTAGAGCAAGGGCTGGTCGATCGTCACGCTGCGGCGCAGCTGCCGGCCGACACGGCCGGCCAGCGCCGCCCGCACCTCCGGACGCCCGGCGTGATTCTCGACCTGCGGCAGCGCCGCCGTCGGCACGTCGGAATCGCCGAGCACGCGACCATCGGGGGCGATCAGCGTGATGCGCGAGCCGGACGGCTCGCTCGCCCGCACCGCGAAGGCGCGCACGGCGTCGGGACCGGCGCGCCGGGCGACGAGGCCGCGCGCGTCGTCCATCAAGAGCTGGCCAGCCGTCGCCAGCCGCGCCTCCAGCGCCTCGATCGCGAAGGTCTCCAGCGCCTGGTTGAGATAGATCCCGGCCGCGACCAGCGACACGCCCACGAAGCCGATCAGCGTGAGCGTGAGCTTGAGCGCGATGCTGCGGCGGATGGCGTGCAGGAGGGCGGGCAGCATCAATCGTCCTCGAACCGGTAGCCCACGCCCTTGAGGGTCGTGATGCGGCGACCGGCATCACCGAGCTTCGCGCGCAGGCGGCGCACGTGGACGTCCACCGTGCGCGACTCGATCTCGCCGCCGCGCGTGTAGCCCCAGACGCGCTCGAGCAGGTGCTCCCGCGACAGGACGCGGCCAGCCGCTTCGACCAGCGCCTGGAGCAGATCGAACTCCTTTGGCGTGAGGGCGACGGCCGTCCCGCCGACGTGAACTTGATGACGCATGGGATCGACGGTGATCGGGCCGGCCCGCAGCACGCGCGGGTCGGCGGCCGGCCGCGCCCGCCGGAGCACGGCCCGGATGCGGGCGATCAGCTCCTTGGGCGAGAACGGCTTGACGACGTAGTCGTCGGCGCCCATCTCGAGGCCGACCACGCGGTCCACCTCGTCGGCCTTGGCCGTGAGCATGATGATGGGGATCGTGGCCGTGGTCGTGTCGCTCCGCAAGCGCCGGCACACTTCGAGGCCGTCGAGATCGGGCAGCATGAGGTCGAGCACTACCAGATCGGGCGGCGCGGTCCTCGCCTCGCGAAGCGCTTCCGGTCCACTCTTGGCGGTCCGGCAACGGAATCCCTCGCGGGCAAGATGCAGGACGATCAGGTTGCGGATGTCGGACTCGTCCTCGACGACGAGAACCTCGGCGGCCATGCCCGCCACTCTAGCGCAGGCGCGTGCCGATATGCTCAGACGCCGAGCAAATGCAGCATCCACCAGGAGCCCGCGGCCACGAGTGCCGATGCCGGGATGGTGACGATCCACGCCCAGATGATCCGCCCCGCAACCCCCCAGCGCACCGCCGAGAAGCGCTGGAGAGAGCCCACACCCATGATGGCCCCGGTGATCGTGTGCGTGGTGCTGACGGGAATGCCGAACGTCGCGGTCCCGAGCAACGTCAGCGCGCCAGCCGTCTCCGCCGAAAACCCGCCGACCGGGCGCAGCTTGGTGATGCGCATGCCCATCGTCTTCACGATACGCCAGCCTCCCGACAGCGTGCCCAGGCCGATGGCCGCGTGCGCGGCCAGAATCACCCAGAACGGCACGTAGAACTCGGGACCGAGGTAGCCGGCCGAGAAGAGCAGCACCGCGATGATGCCCATCGTCTTCTGCGCGTCGTTGGTCCCGTGGCCCAGGCTGTAGGCGGCGGCCGAGACGAGCTGCAGCCGCCGGAAGAGCCAGTCCACGCGCCCGGGGTGGGCGTCCTTGAAGATCCACACGGTGGCCAGCATCAGCAAGAATCCCACCGTCAGCCCGATCACCGGCGCCAGCACCATGAAGATCCCGATCTTGATCAGCCCGGCCCCGATGAGTGACCCGAACCCGGCCTTGGCCACGGCGGCGCCGGCGAACCCGCCGATCAGCGCGTGCGACGAGCTGGTCGGTAGCCCCCAGTACCACGTGATCAGATCCCAGACGATGGCGCCGAAGAGCCCGGCCAGGATCATCCACTGGTCGACCACGCTGGACTCCACCACGCCCTTGCCCACGGTCTTGGCCACCTGCACGCCGAAGCCGAAGGCGGCCACGAAGTTGAAGAACGCGGCCCACACCACGGCCTGGAGCGGGGTGAGCACGCGCGTGGAGACCACGGTGGCGATGGAGTTGGCGGCGTCGTGAAAACCGTTGATGAAGTCGAAGATCAGCGCGACGAGGACGATGCAGGCGATGAGGGTGAGCACGTCAGGCCATCTTCAGGATGATCCCTTCGATCACGTTCGCCACGTCCTCGCAGCGGTCGGTGACGATCTCCATCGTCTCGTAAATCTCCTTCCACTTGATGACCTCGATGGGATCGCTCGACGCCTCGAACATGGCGGCCAGGCTGTCGCGGAGGAGATTGTCGGCGCTGTTCTCGAGACGGTTCACCTCGACGGCGTGCTCGTGGAAACCGGGGTCCATCGTCCGCAGACATCGAATGGTCCGATCGGTCGCCGCGACGATGCGCACGATCACCTCGGCCATGGCCCGGCACGCCGAGGTCGGCTCCTTGATCCGGTAGACGACCAGGCGCTCGGCGGCCGCCTCGATGTAGTCGAGCACGTCGTCGAGTCGCGTCGCAAGATCGTGGATGTCCTCGCGGTCGATCGGCGTGATGAACGTGGTGTTCAGACGCTTGACGATCTCGTGGGTGACCTGGTCGCCCTGGTGCTCGACTTCCTTGATGGCGTGCGCCTTGGCCCGCGCATCGGAGAAGTTGTGGACCAGCTCGTGGAGCAGCGCCGCCCCCTGGATCATGTGCTGCGACTGCTGCTCGAACAGGTCGAAGAAGCGGACTTCCCGCGGGATCAGGCTGAACATGGCCGAGCCACGCAGAGTGTAACGGAAACGGAATGCCTCTGCCAGCGCTGGCGGAGGCGCCTCATGGCTTGCGCAGGGCGAGAGCGGGAGCGCCGAGGAGGCGCTGCCGGGCCATCGTCCAGACTGCGTCCAGCGCGGCGACGAACGCCGGCGCACCGGCCGCAAGCAGGCGCACGACGGCGCCCCGGCGTGGCAGGGCCGCCACGGCCACCATCGCTCCGGCCTCCCCGCCCGCAATGGTGGCGACACGGGCGAACTCGTCGGCGGGGCCGTCCGCGATGACGACCGCGGTCGCGAAGTAGGGCTGGCCGTCGGTGAAGCCAAGGCCGTCGTAGCGGCCACCACCGCGCAGCACGAAGCGGTCGTGGAAGAGCCACCCGCTGGGGTCGCGAATGCTCAGGGCGCTCTCGAGGTGGTCGAAGCGCCACGCTTCGCCGCGCGCCACGCGGCCCGCGGCGAAGGCGTCCACGACGATCAGCCGGGCATCCGCCGCCAGGTGGGCCTCGAGCGTTTGACGCAGCTTCGATCCCGGAAACGGGATCGTGTGATCCGGGACCCACTCGCACAGCGCCCCGGCGCCGACCGCCATCCGGACGTGCTGCTCGGCCGCCGCGCCCGTGGTTCGGTACACCTTGGTCGCCGACGGCGTCGTCAGGCAGGCGTGGGCGTCGGGCGCGACCTCGATCGCGAGGTCGAGGCGGTCACCGCCGACGAGGCCGCCCGTGGGATTGAGGATCGAGACGACCGCCGCCGGATCGTCGAGGGCCACCGGCGCCAGCACTTGAAGCGGCAGCGTCGAGCGCGACCGGGCCACCACGCTCACCGCTCCCCGACGCTCGATACAAAGGTGGAGGCAACCGTCGCGGCCTATTCGATGTGCCGTCGGGGCGATCGATTCGCCGGCGGACAAGCCTGCCGGTGGGCGCCCGGCGGTCGGGCTACACCGCGCTGGATTCAAGGAGCAGGTCCGACTGGATCCACTCGACGATGCGATCGACCCCCTCGCCCGTCTTGAGGTTGGTGAAGACGAAGGGTCGGCTGCCGCGCATCCGGTGGGCGTCGCGCTCCATCACGCCGAGGTCGGCGCCCACGTACGGCGCCAGGTCGATCTTGTTGATGACGAGCAGATCCGACCGCGTGATGCCCGGGCCGCCCTTGCGCGGGATCTTCTCTCCTTCCGCGACGTCGATGACATAGATGGTCGCGTCCACGAGCTCCGGACTGAACGTGGCGGCCAGGTTGTCGCCACCGCTCTCCACCAGCAGGAGGTCGAGCGCAGGGAACCGTCCCAGCAGGCCGCGAATCGCTTCGAGGTTGACGGACGCGTCCTCGCGAATCGCCGTGTGCGGGCAGCCGCCGGTCTCGACGCCGACGACGCGCTCGGCCGGCAGCGCCCCGCGCCGCGTGAGGAACTCGGCGTCTTCCTTCGTATAGATGTCGTTGGTGATCACGGCCATGTCCACGCGCGCTCGCAGCCGCAGGCAGAGCGCCTCGGTCAGCGCGGTCTTCCCGGAGCCGACGGGACCGCCGATCCCGATCTTGAGCGGCTTCGGGATCACGACCGAAACATCCGGGCGTCGAGCTCGGCGTGACGGACACCGGCGATCTCGAGCGCAGGCGTGAAGCTCCACATCTCGTCGAGATCGGCGGTGGCCGCCTCGTGGGCCAACCGGCTGATCAGAGGCCGCAGGGAGGCAAGCAGCCGCTGGCCTTCGAGCTGACCGACGGCGACGAGGCGGAGCGCCGCGTTGACGAGCAACGCGGCGGTCGAGTGCAGATAGGCCGCGGTCACCATCTCGGGGTCGGCCTCGTGTCGCCCGAGCGCCGCGCCGAACACCACCGCGTGATGCCCGGGCGTGCCGGCGTCATCGATCGCGCGCGCGAGGCGGGTCATGAAGGCGTCACCGCTGCTTTCCGCCACGCGCGCCGTCTGCCGTCCCATCTGGAGACTCGCGGCACGGAATTCCGGCACCCACTTCATCGCGTCCAGACGGCGGTCCACCTCCACGCAGCCGGCCAGAACGTCCGCCCGCGCCCGGCGCGCCGAGTGCGCGGCGGCGACGGCATCGGCGGGGCCCGTGCTTCCCTCGAGCTGCGTGCGGAGGAACACACCGACACCGGCGGCATCGCGGACCGCGCCCGTCTGCGCATACGTCTCGAGACCGAGCGAATGGGCGAAGCCGCCCGACGGGAACAGTCCGTCGGCAAACTGGAGCACGGCCAGCAGTACATCAGCGCCCCCCGGGGACCGAGCCGGGCTGGCGGCTCCGATACACTCTTCAGTCATGGCGATGCCCCGCGCCGACCGGAACGAAGATGGCGTGATCACGCTTCCACGGAACGTCGAGGCGCGTCAGGAGCTGCTCCATCGCGGTGTCGTCGGGCACGAGCAGACGGTCGCCGTCGATGGCCAGCGTGAAGTGACGGTTGCCGACCTCGAAGGCCACGCGCAAGGCCTCGTCCCGTGAGCGCGGCGTCACGGCCAGGACGGGCTCGTCCGCGGCTTCGACCACGACGTACCAGTGGGTGCTTATATAAAGGATGTGCCCCGGCGTCAGCACGCTCCCCGTTGGCAGCGCGAGGACGAGCTCGCGCCCGGCCCCTGTCTTCACACGGCGGCGTCCCCATCGCCGCTCCTCCGCAGTGAGCACGAGGACATCGCGCCCGAGCCCGGCGAGCTCATTCGCATCGACATGGATGTGAGTCTCTGTGATTACGGGCGTGGAGTCGCGAGGGCGATCGAGCCCCTGGCTCGATCGAGACGCAGATGGTGGGGTGTGGGGCGCCATTTCTGGGCCCCCCATTAAAAGAGGAAATAGCGCTGCGCCATCGGCAGCACGCGCGCCGGCTCACACGTGAGCAGCTCCCCATCCGCCCGCACTTCGTACGTCTCGGCGTCGACCTCGATGCGCGGCACGGCGCTGTTGTTGACCATGTCGCGCTTGCCGAGCCCGCGGCAGCCTCCCACGGCCACGGCGTTCCGCGTCAGCCCCAGCCGCCGCGGCACGTCGGCGGCGAGCGCCGCGGCCGACACGAATGTCACGGAGGTCGTGGAGACTGCCCGCCCGAACGCCGCGAACATCGGTCGATAGAGGACGGGCTGAGGTGTCGGGATCGACGCGTTGGGATCGCCCATCGCGGCCCACGCGATCATGCCACCCTTGAGGACGAGCTCGGGCTTGACGCCGAAGAACGCCGGCTTCCACAGAGCAAGATCGGCGAGCTTGCCCCGCTCGATCGATCCGACGTGCCTGGCCAGGCCGTGGGTGATGGCGGGATTGATCGTGTACTTCGCGACGTAGCGCTTCACACGGATGTTGTCGTCGCCCGCCGTCTCGCCGGGCAGTGGGCCGCGCTGGCGCTTCATCTTGTCGGCCGTCTGCCAGGTCCGGATCACGACCTCGCCGATGCGCCCCATCGCCTGCGAGTCCGACGACATCATGCTGATCGCGCCGATGTCGTGCAGCACGTCCTCGGCGGCGATCGTCTCGGCGCGGATGCGCGATTCGGCAAACGCCAGATCCTCGGGAATCCGGGGGTTGAGATGGTGACACACCATCAGCATGTCGAGGTGCTCGTCCATCGTGTTGACGGTGAACGGCATCGTCGGGTTCGTCGACGACGGAAGGCAGTTCGGCTCGCCGCACACGCGGATGATGTCGGGGGCGTGGCCGCCGCCGGCACCTTCCGTGTGGTAGGTGTGAATCGTCCGCCCCTTGAAGGCGCGGATCGAGTCCTCGACGAAGCCGGCCTCGTTCAGTGTGTCGGTATGGATGGCGACCTGGATGTCGTACTCCTCCGCGACGCCGAGCGCGCAGTCGATGGCCGCCGGCGTGGTGCCCCAGTCCTCGTGGAGCTTGAGGCCGATGGCGCCGGCAGCGATCTGCTCGCGGAGCGGATCGGGCGCCGACGCGTTGCCCTTGCCGAGGAACCCGAGGTTCACCGGAAAGGCTTCGGCCGCCTCCAGCATCCGGTGGATGTTCCACTCGCCGGGACAGCACGTCGTCGCATTCGTGCCGGTGGCGGGACCCGTGCCGCCACCCATCAGCGTCGTGAGGCCGGCGCTGATCGCGTCGTTGATGAGCTGGGGGCAGATGAAGTGGATGTGGGCGTCGAGCCCGCCGGCGGTGAGGATCTTGCCCTCGCCCGCGATGACCTCCGTCGCCGCGCCCACGACCATCGCGTCGGTGACACCGGCCATCAGATCGGGGTTGCCGGCCTTGCCGATGCCGACGATGCGGCCGTCGCGAATGCCGACGTCGGCCTTCACGATACCCCAGTGATCGACGATCACCGCGTTGGTGATGACGAGATCGAGCACGCCCTCGGCGCGGGTGGCCCGGGCGGACTGGCCCATGCCGTCGCGAATCACCTTGCCGCCGCCGAACTTGGCCTCCTCTCCCGGCATCGTCAGATCGCGCTCGATCCGGATCAGCAGCTCGGTGTCGGCGAGACGGACCCGGTCGCCGACCGTCGGACCATAGAGGTCTGCGTACTGGCGGCGCGTCATGCGCAAGGTCATGATCTCCGACCCATTTCACCGCTCGCCTCGTCGCCCGGTGCGCCTCCGCTCGCACTGCCGCGCTCCCATTCGGTCAGCCTGGCCAGGGCGGCGTTCTTGTCGCCGCCTGCGGTGAGACCGTTGAGTCCGAAGACGCGGCGCGCGCCGGCCAGCTCGACCAGCGTCACGCGCTTCTCGTCACCGGGCTCGAAGCGCACGGCCGTGCCGGCGGGAACGTTGAGGCGCATGCCGAACGCCTGCGTGCGGTCGAAGCGCAGCGCGCGGTTGGCCTCGAAGAAGTGGAAGTGGGAGCCGACCTGGATCGGCCGGTCTGCCGTGTTGGCGACCACCAGCTCGACCGTGCGTCGCCCCTGATTGGCGACGACGTCGCCGTCGGCGAGAACGTACTCACCCGGGATCATCGGATCGGGTGATGGATCGTGACGAGCTTCGTCCCGTCCGGGAACGTTCCCTCGACCTGGACCTCGTCGATCATCTCGGGCACGCCTTCCATGACGTCGTCACGCCGAAGAATAGCCTGTCCCGCCGCCATCAGCTCGGAGACGGTGCGGCCGTCGCGGATGCCTTCGAGGATATCGGCGGTGATGAGCGCGACGGCCTCGGGATGGTTGAGCCTGAGGCCGCGGGCGCGCCGGCGGCGCGCGACTTCGGCCGCGGTGAAGATCAAGAGCTTCTCCTGCTCCCGGGGCGTCAGATGCACTCGGTGCCTCCTGTATCGAGGAGAGCCGCGGCTTTGCCGTGGCTCTCCGAGCGTCCGGGGGGTTTGGGGGGCCATCTCGGGGCCCCCCATTTCACTAGACGCTGAGCAGCGCGCTGACCTCGTCGACGCGGAACGTGTGCCGGTCGCCCTGGAGGGCCACGCCACCCTTGTCCATGACGTAGAAACGATCGCAGATCTCGCGCGCGAATTCCAGGTACTGCTCCACGATGAGGATCGAGCGTCGACCCTCCTGCTTGATCCGCGCGAGGACGGCCGCGATCTCCTCGACGATCGAGGGCTGGATGCCCTCGGTCGGCTCGTCCAGCAGGAGCAGCGACGGGTCGGCCATCAGGGCTCGCGCGATGGCGAGCTGCTGCTGCTGGCCGCCGCTGAGGTCGCCCCCCCGCTTGTTCAGCATCACGGCCAGGGCCGGGAACAGCGAAAAGACGTAGTCGATCGATTCCCGGCTCGGCGACTTCCGCCGCGCGCCCAGCATGAGGTTCTCGCGGACCGTGAGCCCGGGGAAGATCTCGCGGCCCTGCGGGACGTAGCCGATCCCCAGGCGCGCGCGCTCGTACGGTGGACGCCGCGTGATGTCACGATCCTCCCACGTGATGCGGCCGCGTCGCGGCGTCAGGAGGCCGACGATCGTCTTGAGCAGCGTGGTTTTCCCCACCCCGTTCCGGCCCATGACGCAGACGACCTCGCCCCGGCCGACTGTCACGCTAACGTGGGGCAGCACCCGGCTCTCGCCGTAGTAGACGTCGATCCCATCCACGCCCAGCATCACGCCTCCGCCTTCACCTGGCCGCGTCCGAGATACGCCTTGACCACCCGCTGATCGGCCTGAACACGCTCGAGCGGCCCCTCGGCCAGCACGGTGCCCTCGTGCAGCACGGTCACGCGGTGCCCGCGCGCGGCGATCGTCCGGACGAAATCCATGTCGTGCTCGATCAGCATGATGCTCGACGACGAGCGCTCCACGATCGTCCGCAGGAGCTCGGCGGTCTTCTCCTTCTCCGGCTTGGTCATGCCGGCCACTGGCTCGTCCAGGAGCAAGAGCGGTGGGGCCTGGACGAGCAGCATCGCCAGCTCGAGCCACTGCTTCTGACCGTGACTGAGCCGCCCGGCGAGCTCGTGGGACTGGCCGAGGAGGCCCACGTGATCCAGAGCGGCCGCGATCTCGTCGGCGTGGAGTGCCCGGCGGCCCGCGGCCATCGTCTCCCCGAACTGCTTGCGGCCGACGGAGAGAATCATGTTCTCGAACACCGAGTGTCCAGGGAAGACCGACGGTGTCTGGAACTTGCGAATCACGCCGAGGTTGGCGATGGCGTGCGGGCTGCGGCCCAGCAGGCTCACCGTGTCGCGGAAGAGGACGCGCCCGGACACCGGCGTCACGTGTCCAGTGAGCACGTCGAACAACGTCGTCTTGCCGGCGCCGTTGGGACCGATGAGGAGCCGCACGCGCTCCGTGCGATCGACGATGAGGTTGAGGTTGCGGAGCGCCAGGAAGCCGTCGAACGAGACGAACAGGCTCTCGACGTAGAGGAGCGTGTCGGCTGCGCTCAAATCACGTGCTCCTTCATCGGGGCAGCGGCGGCAGTGGCCTCACCCTCGCGCCGGCGCGGCCAGAGGAGGCTCAGGAGGCGACGGCCGACACCGACCAGGCCGTCGGGAACGATGAGCACGACGACGACGAAGAGACCACCCAGAATGATCGGCCACAGGCTCGGGTAGCTCGCGGTCAGCACGCTGCGCAGCCAGTTCACGGCGATCGCGCCGATGACGGCGCCGATCAGGGTGCCCCGGCCGCCGAAGGCGACCCAGATGACGACCTCGAGCGACGGCAGGACGCCGATCTGGCTGGGCGTGATGATGCCGACCTGCGGCGCGTAGAGAAGGCCGGAGAGACCGGCCAGCGCCGCCGAGACGGCGAACACGAAGATCTTGAAGTGCGCGGTGTCGTAGCCGAGGAACTCCAGGCGGCGCTCGTTGTCGCGGACGGCCGTGAGCACGAGGCCGGCCTTGGAGCGCACGAGCCAGCGCGACAGCGCGAAGGCACCCACGAGCACGAGCGCCGTCAGCACGTAGAGCACGTGCAGGGTCCGCGGGTTGCCGAGCGAGAAGCCGAAGAGCGACTTGAAGTCGGTGAGACCGTTGGTCCCCCCGAGCTTCATCTCGTTGCGGTTGATGATGAGCCACGCGGCGAAGGCGATGGCCTGGGTGAGGATCGCGAAGTACGTGCCACGCAGCCGGCGCCGAAACGTGACGAGACCGATCACGACGGCCAGGGCCGCCGGCACCAGGATCGCGCCCAACACGGCCACGGCGCCGTACTGGTACGGCTTCCAGAACCACGGGAGCTGATAGACCTGGTTCCAGATCATGAAGTCCGGCACCGGCTCTCCGTAGACGCCCCGGCCGCTGCCTTCCAGCATCATGTGCATGCCGATCGAGTACGCGCCGATGCCGAAGAAGATCGCCTGGCAGAGCGACAGGATTCCCGCGTAGCCCCAGATGAGGTCGAGGCCCAGCGCCAGGATCGCCAGCGCGAGGTACTTGCCGAAGAGGTTCAGGTAATAGTCGGAGATGAGCCCGAGGGCGTTCGCCGTGGGCAGCCCGACGACGAAGATGGCCGCGAAGACGCCCACCGCCGCGAGCTCGCTGTCACGAATCTTCATGTCGCCTCGGCGGCCCGGCCGCGCTCCGGGAAGAGCCCCGTCGGGCGCCATTGCAGGAACCAGATGACCATCAACAGCACGGCCACCTTGGCGTAGACCGCGGCCGCCGTCCCTCCGATCGCCGGCTCCAGCAGCTTGTTGAACACGCCGATCGTGAACGACGCGACGACGGTCCCGAGCAGCTTCCCGACGCCGCCCAGGACGACGACCATGAACGAGTCGACGATGTACGTCTTGCCGACCTCCGGATCCACGGTGCCGATCAGCGCCAGCGCGCACCCCGCAACGCCGGCGAGCGCGGTGCCCAGCGCGAACGTGACCGCATCCACCTTCCGCGTGGAGACTCCGAGGCAGGCCGCCATCGCCCGGTTCTGCATCACGGCCTGCACGCGCAAGCCGGCGAACGTGTAGGTCAGGACGAGCCAGAGCGCGATGAGCGAGGCCACGGCGAGGCCCACGATGAAGATGCGGCTCCAGGGAAAGATCAGCCCGGCCATCGCCTCGACCCCGCCGCGGAACCACGTAGGGGCGTTGACGCTCGTCTGGTCGCCGAAGTAGAGCCGCGCGCACTGCTGCAGGATCATCCCGATGCCCCAGGTGACGATGAGCGTCTCCAGGGGCCGGCCGTAGAGGAACCGGATGATGCCGAGCTCGAGGGCCAGGCCCACGAGACCCGCGACGATGAAGGACAGGGGCAGCGCGACGAAGAAGTAGTAGTCCTGGTACCCCGCCCAGTGCTGCGCCACGATCTCCTGCACGACGTAGGCGGTGTAGGAGCCGATCATCAGCATCTCACCATGGGCCATGTTGATGATGCCCATCAGGCCGAACGTCACCGACAGGCCGAGACTCATGATGAGGAGCACGGCGCCCAGGCTGACCCCGTTGAACGCGTAGCCGACGATGTTACGGATGCCGATGTGAGAATCGATGCCGTCGACGGCACGCTTGACCTCTTGGCGCACGGCGGGGTCGGGCTCGGTCGCCAGCATCGCGCGGAGCTGGGAGAGGGCGGCTTCGGACTTGAGCCCGCCCAGGTGCTTGACCGCCCGCGTGCGCGCCGCCGGATCGGGCGAGAGCAGCTGCAGCTTGGCCAGCGCCTCGTCGATGACGGCGCGCAAGCCGGGGTCCTGCTCGCGCTCGCGGGCCCGCTCGAGCAGCGGGATGACCGTGGGCGCACCCGAGTTGCCGAGCTTGACTGCGGCGGCTCGGCGCACCTCGCGCGAGGCGCTCAAGACTTCGAAGCGCTCGAGCACGCGCTGGACCACACCGAAGAGCTTCTCGTCGAGCCCGACCGCTTCCTGCCCGCTCGGCAGCGTGCCGTCGACGGCCTGTCCGGCCACGTCGCGCAGACTCCCATCGTCGGCGAGCATGACGAGCCGGCCCTGGAGTCGATAGAGGGCACCGTCCTTCAGCGCGCGGATGAGCGGCTCGATGGCGGGATCGGCGTTCTCGGCCAGGCTCTGGAACGCCCGGGCCTGGGTCTTGGGATCGGCCAGACGGTTGGCCAGCTTCTCGAGATCGGCGGCGGCCCCGCCCCGCGCGGAGTGCACCGCGCCGGACGAGGCGACCACGATCAGGACGGCGAAGCCGACCGCTCTTACTGCTTTTCCGATAGCCACACGCGCTTCCCGGCCACCGTGTCGTAGGTCCCCTTGCCACCCTTCGACCAGTCGCACGCGCGACCCGGGTAGGTCACTGGACTCCAGGGCTCCGGCGCCACCGGGCCCTTCGAGCGCCACACGACGTCGAACTGACCGTCCTCGCGGATCTTGCCGATGTACACCGGCTTCCAGGTGTGGTGGTTCTTCTCGTCGACCTTGTACTTGCCGACCGGGCTCGGCACCTCGAGACCCTCCAGCGCCTTGAGCACCTTGTCGACGTCCGTGGACTCCGCCTTCTTGGCGGCGGTGGCCCACAGGTGCACGTGCACGTAGGCGTGCATCATCGGATCGTCGGTCACCGCCTGCTTGTCGGGGATGTTGTGCGCCTTGGCCCAGTCCTTGTACGCCTTCACCCACTTGATGTTGTCGGGCGTCTTCAGCGACATGAAGTAGTTCCACGACGCGAAGTGACCGGCCAGCGGCTTGACGTCGAGCGTCTGCAGCTCGACCTCGGCGAAGGAGAACGACATGGTCGGCAGGCGGTCCGCGGTGACGCCCTGGTTGGCCAGCTCCTTGAAGAACGGCACGTTGGTGTCGCCGTTGAGCGTGTTGATCACGGCCGCATCGCCACCGGCGGCGAAGCTCTTGATCTTGCCGACGATCGTCTGATAGTCCTGATGGTGGAACGGCGTGTACTCCTCGGCGATGTTCGCCTCGGGCACCTTCTTCACCTTCGTCAGGTAGATTCTCAAGATCTTGTTGGTCGTGCGCGGATACACGTAGTCGGAGCCGAGCAGGTAGAACTTCTTCTTGTTACCGCCCTCGGAGCTCATCAGGTAGTCGACGCCCGGCGTGGCCTGCTGGTTGATCGTGGCGCCCGTGTAGATGACGTTCTTCGAGCATTCCTCTCCCTCGTACTGCACGGGGTAGAAGAGCAGGCCGTTGTTCTTCTCGAACACGGGGAGGACCGACTTGCGGCTGACCGAGGTCCAGCAGCCGAACACCGTCGCGACCTTGTCCTGCAGCAGCAGCTTCTTCGACTTCTCGGCGAAGAGGTCCCAGTTGGACGCCGGGTCCTCGACCACGGCTTCCACCTTGCGGCCGAGCACGCCGCCGCCCTTGTTGATCTCCTCGATAGCCATCAGCACGACTTCCTTGATCGGCGCCTCGCTGATCGCCATCGTCCCGCTGAGCGAGTGAAGGACTCCGACTTTGATCGGCTCCTTCGACTGGGCCGCGAGGATCCGGGGGAAGCCGACGCCGGCCGCGACACCGGCACCGGCGATCACGGAGCCTCTGAGGAACTCACGACGCGACACAGACATGACGTCTCCTTTCTTTCCCGTCGGAGCGTCCAGCTCGACGGTCTACTGAGGACGGATGCCGGTTCCGCGCAGCTCCGTTGCCGCGCTCAGCGACGGACGCCGTTGTCCGTTGATCGGGGCGGGGTGCAAGCGACGTACCGAAGGTGGATCGAGAAAATTCACTGACTTACGTCACAACGGGCGGGGCCGACTGCCTATTCGGCAGGCACGTCTCCGGCGACCGACTCCGACACGAGCAGCGCACGGGAGATCTCGGCCATGGAGCGCCGGCTGTCCATCGCGGCCCGGCGAAGCCGCTGGAACGCGTCCTCCTCGCTGAGGCCGTAGCGCCGCATCAGCGCCCCCTTGGCCCGCTCGATCACCTTGCGTTCGTCGAGCCGCGTACGGAGGCTCTGCGTCTCCGCGAAGCGTGCCACGGCCAGGTCGAGCGCAGGCGCCAGCTCGGCCGAACGCAGCGGCTTGAGCAAGTAGGCCATCACGCCGGCCGTCCGGGCGCGGTCCACGAACGTGGTGTCGGTGCGGCTGGTGAAGAGCACCGCCGGGCAGCCGCCCCCGACCGCGTCGGCCGCCGCATCGATGCCGTCGCCGTCAGGGAGCCCGATCGCGAAGATGGCGACGTCGGCCTTCGTCCGCTCGATGAGCGCCTTCGCATCACCGCGCCGCACGGCCTCGCCGACGACTTCCCCGCCCGCGGCCCAGATGGCAGCGCGCAGCGCCGCGCGCGAGCGCTCGTGGTCGTCGACGATGGCGACCCGCCAGCGTGGAGCCTTGCTCACGCTGGCAATTCACGGCAAGCCTGATGCCAGACCTCGCGCGCACGAAATCAAGCACTTCCCGATGTGCTGTGCGCCGCGCTGCTCGGAGACGCGGCACTTCAAAGCGTGATGCCCGGCGTGGAGGCAGCTCTGATGTTCGAGTGGGGGGGGTTATCGGCCGGGGGAGTATGAGGGGGGCGTTAGCCCCCCTCACTCAAACATCGGCACCCGCTCCCCCGATGTGAATCAAATGTCGAAGTAGAGGGCGAACTCGTAGGGATGCGGGCGCAACCGGACGGGATCGACCTCGTTCTTCCGCTTGTAGTCGATCCAGGTCTCGATGACGTCGGGCGTGAAGACGTCGCCCTTGAGGAGCCAGTCGTTGGACTTCTCGAGGTTGTCGAGCACGATCGACAGATCACCCGGCAGCTGCTTGATCTTCTTCGACTCGGCCGGCGGCAGCTCGTAGAGATCCTTGTCGACGGGCTTGCCGGGATCGATCTTGTTCGCGACGCCGTCGAGACCGGCCATCACGCACGCCGCGAACGAGAGGTATGGGTTACAGGTGTTGTCGGGCGTGCGGAACTCGATGCGCTTGGCGCCTTCCGACTTCGAGTAGACCGGGATGCGAATGCAGGCCGAGCGGTTGCGTTGACTGTAGACGAGGTTGATCGGCGCTTCATACCCAGGGACCAAGCGCTTGTAGGAGTTCGTCGACGGCGCGATGAGCGCCAAGAGCGCCGGCGCGTGCTTGAGGATGCCGCCGATATAGTAGAGGCAGGTCTTACTGATGTCGGCGTAGCCGCCCCGCTCGTAGAAGAGGTTCTTGCCGTTCTTCCAGATCGACTGGTGGGTGTGCATGCCGGAGCCGTTGTCCTGGAAGAGCGGCTTGGGCATGAACGTCGCCGTCTTGCCCCACTTCCGCGCGGTGTTCTTCGCGCAGTACTTGTACCACATGACCCGGTCGGCCATCTTCGTCAGCGTGTCGAAGCGCATGTCGATCTCGGTCTGTCCACCCGTGGCGACCTCGTGATGGTGGACCTCGACGCGCACGCCGACACTTTCCAGCGCCAGCACCATGTCGGAGCGGATGTCCTGGAACTTGTCCATGGGCGGGACCGGGAAATAGCCCTGCTTGTAGCGCGGCTTGTAGCCGAGGTTGGGCTGGTCGATCGTGCCTTCCTTGCCGGTGTTCCAGGCGCCCGCCTCGGAGTCGATGAAGTAGTAGCCGCAGTTGTAGCTCTGATCGAAGCGGATGGAGTCGAAGAAGAAGAACTCGAGCTCGGGCCCGATGTAGATCGTGTCGGCCACGCCGCTCTTCTTGACGTACGCCTCGGCCTTCTGCGCGATGAAGCGCGGATCGCGCGTGTACGCCTTGCCGGTGACCGGGTCCTTGACGTTGCAGATCAACACCATCGTCGGCACCGCGGTGAAGGGGTCCATCTGGGCCGACGTCGGGTCCGGGATCAGCAGCATGTCGGACTCGTCGATCGACTGGAAGCCGCGGATCGAGGAACCATCGAACCCGAGGCCGTTCTCGAAGATGTCCTCGCTCAGCTCGGACACGGGAATCGAGAAGTGCTGCCACAGGCCGGGGAGGTCGATGAAGCGGAGATCGACGATCTTGGCGCCTTTCTCCTTAGCCAGCTTGAGGACGTCCTTGGCGGTCATGCCGAACTCCTTCTTCTAGTGGTGTGATGCGGCCGGACGAACGCGCTAGCCTTGTTACCTTACGGAACTAGCCCCGTAAAATCAAGCCGCCCGCCCTCAGTGGGCCACTCGTGTCTTGGCCTCGGCCGCTCGCATCGCTTCGGAGAACGCGCCTCCGCCGCCACTGAACTCGCTGTACGAGCCGCCGCCGAGCACGTACGCCGTCTCGGAGTGCTGGGAGAGATCGAGCCCCGCCACCTCGTCCTCTTCGGGCACGCGCAGGCCGACGATGGCGTCCACGACCTTCAAGAGCACGGCCGTCATCACGGCGGCCAACGCATAGCTGGCCAGGATGGCGACGATCTGCGTCCAGAGCGATGGCGACGATCTGCGTCCAGAGC
>MNEG01000157.1 GCA_001917585.1 Candidatus Rokubacteria bacterium 13_1_40CM_68_15 | reverse complement strand
TGACGGGACCCACAGCAAGATCGGTTTTCAGGCGGCCGAGGCCGCCGTGGCGCAAGAGCAGAAGAAGTAGTCTAGGCTTCGGGCGCAGCCTCCTCACTCGCTTCGGTGAGGAGGATCCAATCGTCGGGCGGATCAGCGGGCGGGCGTGTGCGCGGCGGCGTCGCTACCGTGCGCGTGCGGCTCGGCGAAAACCATTCCCACATGCCTTCCGGCGCGCCCGTGCCCTGTGCTTCACCCATCTCGGGCCCGACCGAGCCACTGGCCTCACGGTCCGTTTTTCGCTGTTGCTTGGCTTCCTGCTTGGCGCGGCGGAGGTCTTCGCGGCGCCGCCGGTCGAACCCGTAATTGCGACGCCTCATGGACGGCTCCCGGCGAGATCGACAGAGAAGTAGATCAGGGCGCCACTGTAACACGACGACGAGCAGCGTGCTAGTATCTGGCTTCCTTTCCGAGGAGGACATCCGTCATGACCGACCTCAGTCGTCGCCACTTCATCGCGGGCGCCGCTGTCGTCGCCACCACCGCCTCTGCGGGCATTCCGGCCGTCCACGCGCAGAAGCGCGGCGGGACGATGCGCTTCGTTCCCCACGCCGATCTCAAGGTCCTCGATCCGATCTGGACGACGGCTTACATCACGCGGAACCACTGCTATCTCATCTACGACACGCTCTTCGGCACCGACCAGAATCTCCAGATCAAGCCGCAGATGGTCGACAAGTGGTCCTCGACGAACAAGGGCATGAAGTGGTCGTTCACGCTGCGTGACGGCCTCAAGTGGCACGACGGTCAGCCCGTCGTCGCCGAGGACGCGGTCGAGTCGATCAAGCGATGGAGCAAGCGCGATCCACTGGGCAAGCTGCTCGCCGCCCATACCGGCAAGGTCGCCGCTCAGGACAAGAAGACCTTCACCCTCGACCTCGCCCAGCCGTTCGGCCTCGTCCTCGAGGCGCTCGGCAAGCCGTCGAGTAACGTGCCCTTCGTCATGCCCGCGCGCATTGCCGCCACGCCCGACAGCGAGCAGATCAAGGAGACGATTGGCTCGGGGCCGTTCCGCTTCGTGAAGGACGAGTGGCAGCCGGGGAATCAGGTCGTCTACGTCCGCAACGCGGACTACGTGCCGCGCACCGACGCTCCGAGCGGCTCGACGGGAGCCAAGAAGGTCAATCTCGAGCGCGTGGTGTGGCGGTACATCCCCGATCCGGCCACGGCCGCCGCCGCGCTCGAAGCGGGCGAAGTCGACTGGTACGAGCAGCCGTCCGTCGACATCGCGGCCCGGCTCGAAGGCAACAAGGACATCGCGGTCGCCATCCAGGATCCGCGCGGCACGCAGGGCTGGATCCGGCCGAACCACCTGCAGCCGCCGTTCAACACCAAGCAGGCTCGCCAGGCCCTCCTTTATATGGTCGACCAGGAGAAGTACCTGCAGGCGGCGATCGGGCAGCCGAAGTACTACCGCACGTGCCCGGCCGTGTTCACCTGTGGCGGGCCGTTCGAGACGGCGGCGGGCGCCGTGAAGCAGGACCTCACCAGGGCGAAGCAGCTGCTCAAGGAGTCGGGCTACGACGGCAAGCCGGTGGTGGTGCTCGATCCGACCGACATCCCGCTCACTCACGGCGCCGCGCTGGTGAGCCGCGAGCTGATGACCCAGGTCGGCTTCAACGTGGATCTGCAGGCGATGGACTGGTCCACCGTCGTCGCTCGCCGCGCCAAGAAGGAGCCGCCGGCCCAGGGCGGCTGGAACGTCCTCTTCACGTGGTGGATCGCGTCCGACGTGATCAACCCCGCCGTGCACGCCGGAATCTCGGGGGCCGGAGCCAGCGCGTGGTTCGGCTGGCCCGAGAACGGGCGGATCGAAGAGCTGAAGGTCCAGTGGGCGCGCGCGACGGACAAGACGAAGCAGAAGCAGATCGCCGAGGAGATCCAGAAGGTCGCGCTCGACGAGGTCATGTACGTGCCGTTCGGCCAGTGGGTTTCCCCCACGGCCTTCCGGAAGAGCATGCAGGGGTTCTTGCAGTTCCCGGCGCCGGTCTTCTGGAACGTCTCCATCGCGTGATCGGGCAGATCGGCCGACGACTGATGGCCACCATTCCCGTCATGGGGGTGGTGGCCATCGCCGTGTTTGCCCTTCTCCACATCACGCCCGGCGATCCCGCCGTCATCATCGCGGGCGACTACGCGACGGTCGACGACATCGCGCGCATCCGAGCCAAGCTGGGGCTGGATCAACCCTTCGTCACGCAGGTCGGCATCTGGCTCGGTCGCATCGTGCGCGGGGATCTCGGGACCTCGATCTTCTCGGGCCTGCCGGTGGCCACGCTGATCGTCGTTCATCGATCGGCTGGTGATGCTGCTTGCCGTCTCGGGCTTCTCCATGCCGGTGTTCTGGCTCGGCTTCCTGCTCGTCTACGTCTTCGCCATCTCCATGCACTGGCTCCCGGTGCAGGGCTACCGGCCGCTCGCCGAGGGCCTGTGGCCCTTCCTGCGCCATCTGATTCTTCCCGCGGTCACGCTGTCGGTCGTCTACCTGGCGCTCATCGCGCGCATGACGCGGGCGAGCATGCTCGGCGTGCTCTCCGAGGACTACATCCGCACGGCGTTCGCCAAGGGCCTGGCTCCGCGGCGCGTGCTGATTCACCACGCGCTCAAGAACGCCTCCCTGCCGGTGGTGACGATCATCGGCATCGGGTTCGCCCTGCTCATCGGCGGCGCGGTGGTGACGGAGAGCGTGTTCGCGCTGCCCGGACTCGGGCGCCTGACGGTGGACGCGATCGTTCGTCGCGACTATCCGGTGATCCAGGGCGTCATCCTCGTCGTCTCGGGCGTCTACGTCCTGATCAACCTCGTCGTCGACGTTCTCTACGTCGTCCTGGATCCTCGCATCCGGTACTGAGCGATGTCGCCGGTGATGGCGGCGGGTACGCAGCACGAGCCGGATTCGCGAGCCCTTTCACCGCTCGCCCCGTCGTCCGGGGCGCCGTGGCTCGCCTTGCGGCCGGGTCCGCTTCTCGCCCGCCACCCCACCCTCATCGCCGGCGGCATCACGCTCGTCCTGATCCTCATCGCCGGCGTCCTCGCGCCGTTGTGGTGGACGGGCGATCCACTCGAGATGAAGCCGGCGGTGCGGCTCCGGCCCCCGTCGGCCGAGCGCTGGTTCGGCTCGGACAACTTCGGCCGCGACATCTACACCCGCACGCTGTACGGCTCACGCATCTCGCTCACGGTCGGGGCGGCGGTCTCGACGCTGAGTCTCGTGCTGGGCACGACGCTCGGCCTCGTCGTCGGCTTCTACCGGAGGCTCGACATGATCGCCATGCGGGTGATGGATGGGCTCATGGCCATCCCGGCCATTCTCCTCGCCCTGGCGCTCATGGCCCTCATGAAGGCGAGCGTGCAGAACGTCATCATCGCGCTCCTCATCCCGGAGATCCCGCGGGTGGTGCGCCTGACTCGCGCGTCGGTGCTGTCGCTGCGCGAGCATCTGATGGTGGAGGGGGCGCGTGCCCTCGGCGCCCGCACGCCCCGCATCCTGCTGCGCTACGTGCTGCCCGGCCTGGTGGCGCCGCTGATCGTGCAGGGCACGTACATCGCGGCGTCGGCGATCCTCTTCGAGGCGTACCTGTCGTTTCTCGGTGCTGGCACGCCTCCGCACATTCCGTCGTGGGGCAACATCATGGCGGAAGGTCGCGCCTACGTTCAGCTCGCATTCTGGATCATCCTGTTTCCCGGTATCTTCCTGGCCGCCACGGTCCTCGCCATCAATCTCGTGGGGGATGGGCTACGCGATCTCCTGAACGTGCGTTAAAATCCCCACGACCATGACGGACGGCCGCACGCTCGACATCCTCGTCGTCGAGGACAACGCCGACGCCCGCGCGACGCTGCAGATGCTGCTGGAGCTGGAAGGCCACCGCGTGCGTACCGCCGAGAGCGGCGCGCAGGGCATCGAACGATCGACGGCGCCGCTCGACGCCGCCCTGATCGATATCGGGTTGCCCGATTGCGACGGCTACGACGTCGCGCGCCGGATCCGGTCGACGCCGCACGGCAAGACCGCGTACCTCGTCGCCCTCACCGGCTACGGGCAGCCCGACGACCGCCGGCGCGCGGAAGCCGCGGGGTTCGACACGCATATCGTCAAGCCAGTCGATCCCGACGCGCTCGTGAAGATGCTCGCCCGCCGCGGCTAGCGGCGCTTGTTTGAAGCCGCGAGGCTGGATCGCTCCGTGGGTGGCCTGTTCGAGGCACGCGCGGCTACTTTGTAACGAAGCCGCGAGGCCGGCTTGCTCCGTGGGTGGCCTGTTCGAGGCACGCGCGGCTACTTTTCCGCGACCTTTCCCATCTTCTGGATCACCGCCGCGATCCGCTGGGCGTCCTCGTCCCAGAACTTCTTGAACTCGTCGGCGTCCTGGTAAGCGATCGGCGTCTTCGCCTTCTCCATCGACGCGCGCAGCTCGGGATCCTGCATGGCCTTGCGGGTGGCGTCGCGCAGCGTCTGGACCACGTGGGCCGGCACGCCGCGCGGCGCGAAGAGCGCGGTCCACACGTAATATTCGACGTCGTACCCGAGCTCCTTCAACGTCGGCACGTCGGGGAAGGCGGCCAGCCGCGTCGCGCCGTACGACGCCAGCGGCCGCATCTTTCCGGCCTGGATGTGCGGCACCGCCAGCGCGGGCGGTGAGGCCCAGAGCTGAGCGTGGCCGCCGAGCACGGCCGTCGTGGCCGGCGCGCCGCCGGTCGTCGGGAGGTGACGCATTTTGAGGCCGGCCGCGTTCAGCAGCATCTCTATCGGCAGGTGCGAGGCTCCATACGGCCCGGACGACGCGTACGTGATCTCGCCCGGCCGCTTGCGAGCGTCGTCGACCAGCTCCGGCAAGGTCTTCCACGGACCGTTGACGACGAGCAGCGGTGGGTCGGCGTTGAGTCGCGCGATGCCGACGAACTGATCGCGCGTGTAGATCGGCGGGCGCCCGAACAGCTTGTCGACTTCCGGGGTCGACGAGATGCTCACGAGCGCCACCAGCAGCGTGTAACCGTCCGGCTTGGCAACGGCGACCGACTGCGCTCCCACCGCGCCGGCAGCGCCCGGCTTGTTCGAGACCACGAACGGTTGCTTGAGGATCCGCTCGAGCGCGGCCGCCAGCGGCCGCGCCGTCAGATCGGCGATCCCGCCGGGCGGGAACGGATTCACGATGGTGACTGGCCGCGTCGGATACGGCTCCTGGGCAGCCGCGCCGCTGACCACGGCACTGACAACGGCGACGATGACGAAGGCGACGCGACGCATACGGGCCTCCTCGGCTTTCAGTGGACGGATTCCAGCGCGGGCATGGTACCGCGGGGAAGGCGCCCGCCGGCGCCCTACCAGTGAATGGTCTGGCCGGGGCTGAGGAGCGCCACGCGCTCCTCGAGTCCGCGCCGGAGCGCCTCGCGCATCAACCGATCGGGTGGCTCCCGGAAGGGCTCGCGATTGAGCTCGAACGTGCCGTAGTGCATGGGCACCATCATCCGCGCCCGGAGATCTTCGAAGACCTGGACGGCCTCTTCGGGATTGACGTGATTGGGGTGATGTTCGTACGCGCTGTAGCCACCGATCGGAATGAGCGCGACGTCGAACGGCCCCAGCCGCTCGCCGATCTCCTTGAAGCCGCCGTAGTAGCCGGTGTCGCCCGCGAAGAACAGCCGATGCTCGTGGCCGAGCACCGCCCACGAGGACCACAGCCGCCGGTTCTGATCCCGCAAACCCCGGCCCGACGAATGCTGGGCCGGCGTGCACACGAGCGTGAGGCCGTGGAACTCGCGCGTCTCCCACCAGTCGAGCTCGACGGCGTTCGTGATGCCGGCGTTGGCCAGCCACGCCTTGATCCCGAGCGGGACGAAGAACGTCGGATGATGCACGGCGTTCAGGCGGCGCACGGTCGTCTCGTCGAGGTGGTCGTAATGATCGTGCGAGATGATCACCGCGTGGATCGGCGGCAGGTCTTCGAACCGCATGCCGGGCGCCACGAGACGCCGCGGTCCGGTAAACCTCACTGGGCTGGCGCGGTCGCCCCAGTGCGGATCGGTGAGGATGTTCACGCCGTCGATCTGGACCAGAAACGTGGAGTGGCCGATCCAGGTGATGGTGGGCACCGTGCCGTTCGCGCGAACATCGGCGCCGTTGTTCGCGAGCACGGCGGGCGCCTGACCGCGCGCCGGCACGGGCTCGAAGCCGAGGCGCACGGTCCGCAGGGCGCGTCCGAGGAGTGGGTACGCGTAGTCGGGTGCGACGTTGCGAAATCCCTCGCGCAGATGATGGCTCGGCTTGTCCGCTCGCGGGGACAGCGCAGCGGGGGCGGAGATGTCGATCAAGACCAGACCGAGCGTCAGCAGCAGGGCGCCCACAACCCGCACAACGTTGATCACCATATCACGTCGCCGGGGAGATCGAGGATCGAAGTGCCTCGCCAAGGCGCACATAGTCCTCTTCACGATTGTAAATATGCGCAGAGACCCTCACCCACCGCTCCGGCGCCGCTGGCCACGCGATGACCGGCACCTCGATGGCGAAGCGATCGAACAGACGCTTCTGAAGATCGTCGGTGCCATCGGGTAGTTGGACGGCGGCCAGCGAGCCGATCATCACGTCCGGGCACGGCGGCGTCCGGCCGAGCGCCTCGCACAGCCGCCGACGCGCGAGGAGGGCGAGGGCATGATTCTGTTTCATGACGGCCGGCCAGCCGCCGGGCCAGGCCGTGCCGACCACGCGAATGGCTTCCGGAACCGTCAGGTATGGCGTCGGGTCGTGGGTTCCGGTCCAGTCGAACTCGAGACGGAAGCGCGAGCGATCGGTGCGAGGTGAGTTGGCGCCGTGGCTGATGACGAGCGGCCGCACGGCGGCCTGGCGGTCACGCCGCACGTGGAGAAAGGCGGCGCCCTTCGGGGCGCACATCCACTTGTGGCAGTTGCCGGTGTAGTAGGCGGCGCCGACCGTGCGGACGTCGAGAGGCAGCATGCCGGGAGCGTGGGCGCCATCGACCAGCGTCTCGATGCCCCGCTCGCCGAGCGCGGCCACCAGGCGGGCGATGGGGAACACGATGGCCGTGGGGCTCGTCACGTGATCGAGCAGCGCCAGCCGCGTGCGTGGCGTCACGGCCGCGAGGATCGCGTTCACGACGGTGTCCTCGCCATCGATCGGGAACGGCACGTGGGCCACGACGACGCGCGCGCCCCGCGCGACCGCCACCGCGCTCACGGCGTTGCGACAGGCGTTGTAAGCGTGATCGGTCACGAGGAGATCGTCGCCCGGCTCGAGCGCCAGCGAGCGCAGCACCGTATTCACGCCGGTGGTTGCGTTGGCGACGAACGCGAGATCGTCGGGATCGGCGCCGATGAAGGTGCCGAGCGCCGCGCGGGCCGCGTCGAGCCGCGCCGGCAGCTCGCGGGACAGAAAGCGCACCGGCTCGCGCTCGAGCTCCTCCCGGAGGGTTTGCTGGAAGTCGAGCACGGCCTCGGGGCAGGCCCCGAACGAGCCGTGATTGAGGAAGACGACGCCGGAGTCGAGTGTCCACATGCGCGTAGAATAGCCGGCGATGGCGGAGGCGGTCACGGTCGGCGCAACCCTGCGCGCACGCTGGCCCGTCCTCGTCATTCCCTCCGCGATCTACTTCGTGTCGCACTTCCACCGCATCGCGCTCGGCGTCGTCGCGCAGGACCTGATGCGCGCGTTCACCATCACGGCGGCCAGCGTGGGCGCACTCGCCGCGATCTATCCGTACGTCTTCGTCGCCATGGCGCTGGTGGCGGGCAGCTTGGCCGACACGCTGGGGCCGCGGCGCACCCTGGGCGCTGGGGCCCTGGCCATGGGGCTGGGCGCGCTCGTCTTCGGCCTGGCCCCCTCGTTTGCGGTCGTCGTGCTGGGACGGCTCGTCGTGAGCATCGGCGCGTCGGTCATCCTGATCGCGTTCCTGACGCTGGCCGCCGAATGGTTTCGTCCCGACGACTTCGCCACGATCTCCGGGCTCACGCAAACGGTCGGGAACGTCGGCGGCCTGGCGGCGGCCGCGCCGCTGGCGCTCCTGGTCGACGCCATCGGGTGGCGGGGCAGCTTCGAGGCGATCGGCGCCGTCACCGTGGCCCTCGCCGTCGTCGCAGTGCTCGGCGTTCGCGAACGCTCGGCGGCGCGGGCGCCCACCGCCCGCCGGTCACTGCGCGTGGTCATCGCCGGCATTCCGGCGCTCGTCGTCAATCCGAGGACCTGGCCGCCGGTCCTCGCCGGCGCCGCGATGTACTCGAGCGTCGTCGCGGTGCAGGGCCTGTGGGGCATTCCATATCTCACGCAGGTCCACGGTCTGTCCCGCGTTCAGGCGGCTGCCGACGTGGCGTGGGTCGCCGTGGGCGTCGTCGTGGGCGCGCCGCTGGTGGGACGAATCTCGGACCGCTGGCTGGGTGCGCGCCGGCCGCCGTTCCTGGCGTTCAGCGCGCTCTGCGCGGCGTGCTGGCTGCCGCTCGTGGTGCCGGCGCTCGCGCCGCCGATCTCGTGGCTGCCGGCAGTGTTCTTCCTGCTCGGCTTCGCTTCGAGCGGGCTCATCCTCGTGTGGCCGTGCGTGCGAGAAGTGAACGATCCGACGCGCGTCGGGGTCGTCGTTGGCTTCTGCAACATTCCGGTGTTCCTGCTCGTCGCGCTCATGCAGTGGCTCACCGGTCTCGTGCTCGATGCGGCGTGGACGGGGCTCGAGATGGAGGGGATGCGTGTCTACCCGGCCGCGGCGTACCGCGCCGCCTTCGGCCTGTGTCTGGCCGTGGCGGTCGGCGCGGTCGCTCTGGCCGCGTGCGTCACCGAAACGCGCTGTCGGAACGTCTGGAGGCCTGGTTAGGCTTCAGCCAGGAGCCTCTAACGAACGAGCGCCTCCAGGCCGGCCTTGGCGATCTGCTCGTCCTGCTGCGACGTCACACCACTGACGCCGATGGCGCCGACCAGCTTGTTGTCGACCATGACGGGCAGTCCACCCTGCAGCGGCGTCACACCCTTCACTCCGAGGAAGGCGTTCCGTCCGTTGGCGATGATGTCCTCGACTGCCTTGGTCGGCCGCTTCAGCGCGACGGAGGTCTGGGCCTTGCCGACCGCGATGTCGATGCTGCCGATCTGGGTCTCATCCGTTCGCTGCAAGTACAGGAGGTGTCCGCCATCGTCGACGATCGCGATGACCACGCGCCAGTTGTTCTTCGCCGCCTCCGCTTCGGCCGCGGCGGCCATCTTCTTCGCGGCCGCGAGCGTCAGGACCTTCTTGTCGGCGAGCTGGGCGCCGGCCTGGGTGCCGGCCAGGAACGTGGCGGCCAGGGACAGCGAGATTCCGACCTTCAGCACTCGGCTCATGGAGCTCCTCCTGTGGTGAAAGACGGGGACGTCAATGAACCCGGCGCCGCCCGTTGCGGTTGCCACGGGCCCACGCCGGGCGTTGGGCTATAGAGGTGACAGGCGACGAGCCGGCCATCGGTGTGGACCAGAGGCGGCTCCTCGCGGGCGCAGCGCTCCATCACGACCGGACAGCGAGTGTGGAAGCGGCAGCCCGGCGGGGGAGCCAGCGGGCTCGGCACCTCACCGACGAGCGTCACGTCCTCACGCCGCTCGTCGGGATGCGAGGGAAGCGCGGCGGCGAACAGCGCCCGCGTGTAGGGGTGCTGCGGCGCCGTGGCCACGGCGCGCGCCGGGCCGAACTCGACGAGCTTCCCCAGGTACATCACCGCGACCGTGTGGCTCATGTACGCGACGGCCGCCAGATCGTGTGTGATGAACAGGTAGGCCAGGCCCAGCCGCGCCTGCAGATCACGCAGGAGATTGAGGATCTGGGCGCGGATGGAAACGTCGAGGGCGGAGACCGGCTCGTCGAGCACGATGAGCTTCGGCTCTAGGGCGAGTGCCCGCGCGATGGCGATGCGCTGGCGTTGGCCCCCCGAGAACTCGTGAGGAAAGAGGTCGATCGAGCGCTCGGGGAGACTGACGACGTCGAGCAGGCGGAGGGCTCGCTCGCGCGCCTCGCCTCTGGCGAGCTGCTCGTGGACGACGAGCGGCTCGGTGATGATCGCCCCCACGCGCATCCGCGGGTTGAGCGAGGCGAAGGGATCCTGGAAGACGGCCTGGACCGAACGGCGGTAGCGGCGCCGACCCGCGGCGTCCAGCGTCTGGAGATCGGCGCCCTCGAAGCGGAGCGTGCCGCTGGTCGGCGTCTCCAGGCCGAGGACGACCTTCGCGGTCGTCGTCTTGCCGCAGCCCGATTCGCCGACGACACCGACGGTGCGTCCGGCCTCGATGCGGAACGACACGCCGTCCACCGCCCGGACGACGCCACCGCCGGTGAAGAACCCGCCCTTCACCGGGAAGTGCTTGACGAGGTTGTCGACCTCGAGCAGGGTCACCGGGCGGCCAGCCAACAACGGGCGCGGTGGTCCTCGGCCACCGCGATATCGGTTGGCACCTCGCGCCGGCAGCGGTCCTCGACCTTCGGGCAGCGCGGATGAAACGCGCATCCGACCGGCAGCGCGGCGAGATCGGGAGGCTGGCCATCGATCGCCGTCAGGCGGGCCCGCGCGTCGGCGAGCCGCGGGATCGACTCGAGCAACGCGCGCGTGTACGGATGCGCCGGCGCATCGAAGATGCGCCGCACCGGGCCGATCTCGACGAGGCGGCCAGCGTACATCACGGCCACCCGGTCGCACATGCGCGCCACGATCCCGAGGTTGTGGGTGATGAAGATCAGGGCCAGGCCGTGCTCGCGCTGCAGGTCGCGCAGGAGGTTCAGGTACTGCGCCTGGATCGTCACGTCGAGACTCGTCGTGGGCTCGTCGGCGATCAGCAGCCTCGGCTCGCACGAAATCGCGATGGCGCCCACGATCCGCTGCCGCATGCCGCCCGAGAGCTGGTGGGGATACTCGCGCACTCGCGCCTCGGGGGCCGGGATCTTGACGGCCGTGAGGAGCTCGCGCGCCCGCGTCCACGCCGTCCGGCGTGACGCGCCTTCGTGCACGCGCAGCGACTCGCCGACCTGGTCGCCCACCGTGAAGAGCGGATTGAGCGACGCCATCGGGTCCTGGAGAATCATCGCGATCCGCTTGCCGCGCAGGCGGCGCATCTCGCCGTCGGACTTGGCGAGGAGGTCTTCACCCTCGAAGCGCACGGCGCCGGCCGCGATGCGCGCGCCCGGCGGCAGCAGGCGCATGATGGAGAGCGCGAGCGTCGTCTTGCCCGAGCCCGACTCGCCGACGATGCCGAGCGTCTCCCCGGCCTCGAGACGGAACGAGATGTCCGACACGGCCTCCACGACGCGCGCACCGCGCGCGGAGACGTAGCGCGTGGTGAGGCGGTCGATCTCGAGCAGAGGCGTCACAGTTGGCGGAGCTGAGGGTCGAGCTTCACGCGCAGCCAGTCCCCGAGGAGGTTGGCGGAGAGGACCATCAGCATGATGCAGGATCCCGGCAGCACCGTCAGCCACCAGTAGCCCGCCATCAGACCTTTCTTGCCGTCGGCCAGCATGAGTCCCCACGCAGGCTTGGGCGGTGGCACGCCCACGCCGAGGAAGGAGAGCGCAGCCTCGGTGACGATGACGACGCCCAGCATCAGCGTGCCGAGGACGATGGCGGAGTTGAGCACGTTGGGCAGGATGTGGCGACGCATGATCGTCCACTTGGAGCACCCGGCCACGATGGCCAGCCGTACGAAATCGCGTTCGCGGAGTGACAGCACCTCGCCCCGGATCACGCGGGCGTAGCGGGTCCAGTACACGGCGCCCAGGATGATCACGATGTTCATCTCGCTCGGACCCACCACCGCGGCCAGGAAGATCGCGAAGGTGAGCGCGGGCAAGGCCAGCCAGGTGTCGGTGACGCGCATGATCACCTGATCGACCCAGCCGCCGAGGAAGCCGGACAGGATGCCGAGCGCGGTCCCGACTGCGCCGGCAAAGAGGACGGCGGTGAGCCCGACGACCATGGAGACCCGCGCACCGAAGATCAGCCGGGAGAGCACGTCCCGGCCGAGATGATCGGTGCCGAGCAGGTACTTCTCGCTGCCGCCGACCTGCCACGCCGGCGGCCGGAACCGTTCGCCCAGCGTGCCGATCTCGGGATCGGACGGGGCGATGACGTTGGCGAACACGGCGGTGAGGACGAGCACGAGGAGGATCAGCGTGGGCAGGACGGGGAAGCCCTCGGCGTGAAAGGCGGCGAAGCGCCACGCGAGGGTGAGGCTCGCCGCTCGGCTCGGGCTGGCGCTCGGGCTCATCGGCGTGCTCATTGGAACCGGATCCGCGGGTCGATCACGGCATAGAGCAGATCGACGACCAGGTTGACCGCGATGATCATCACCCCTCCCAGTAGCACGGTTGCCTGCACGACGGGGAAGTCACGGAACGCGATGCCTTCGTAGAGCAGCCGGCCGATGCCCGGCCAGGCGAACACGGTCTCCACGACCACGGCCACGTTCACCATGATGACGAGGTTGATGCCGGCCAGC
>MNEG01000076.1 GCA_001917585.1 Candidatus Rokubacteria bacterium 13_1_40CM_68_15 | reverse complement strand
GCGTGCGGGCGAGCCGCGCCAGCCGATCGGCGAGTCCGAAGACGGCGGCGATCTCGGACACCTCCGTGTGGACGGCGCGGTCGGCGGCGAGGGCCGACCAGAAGCGACGCCCGCGCCTCAACCGGGCGCAGACAGCGACGGCGAGCGTCTCCGCCACGGTGAGGGCGGGGAAGACGTTGACGAGCTGGAAGCTGCGAGCCAGGCCGAGCCGCGCCAGTGCCACCGGTCCCACGCCGACGACGTTGCGGCCGCGGAAGCTCACGTGCCCAGCGGTCGGAGGCGCCAGTCCGGTCACGATGTTGATCAGCGTCGTCTTGCCGGCACCGTTGGGCCCGATGATCGAGACGAACTCCCCCTCGCTCACGGTGAGGCTCACGCCGTCGAGCGCCGTGAACTCACCGTAGCGCTTGGTCAGGCCGCGCGCTTCCAGCAGGACGCTCATGCCCGCGTATCCGCGGCGCGCTGTCGATGTTGGCGGTTCGAGCGCCGGCTTTGCCGGCGCACTCCTGGGGGGAGGCTCGGAAGGGGGGCGAAGCCCCTCTCCGAGGAAAACGCGCCGTAGCGTTTGGTCAGGCCATTGGCGTCGAGAAGGAGGGTCATCGCTCACGTGCCTGCGCGCTGGCGCGGGTCGAGCAGGCCCATCAGGCCCTGCGGGAAGAAGATCACCACGACCGCGAGGATCGCGCCGAAGACGAAGCGCCAGTACTGGGTGACCGACATCACCTGGTCCTGGAGCACGATGAAGACGAAGGCGCCCAGCACGGGCCCGAAGAAATTCCCGAAGCCGCCGAGCAGCAGCATGAAGACGAGGTTGCCGGAGTGGGTCCAGTAGGCGAGGAGCGGATCGGCGAGGCCGGTCGGCACCGCGAGCAGCGCGCCGCCGACGGCGCCGAAGACGGCGGCGACGACGAACGCGCAGAAGCGGTAGCGGCGCACGTCGACGCCGGTGAACTCGGCCTTGCCGGCGTTCTCGCGGATTGCGCGCAGGCCGAGGCCGAACGGCGAGCGCACGATCCGCCACATCACGACCGCGCCGACGACCAGCAGGGCCAGCGAGTAGTAATAGAACGGCCCGGTGAGGAACTCGACCTTGCCGAGCGGCGCCCACGCCAGGCCGAGCAGCCTCGGTCGGAGCACGCGCATGCCCTCGTCGCCTCCGGTCACCGCGTAGAACTTGAGGAGAAACGAGTAGAAGAGCATCCCGAAGGCCAGCGTGAGCATGCCGAAGTAGATCCGCACGTAGCGCACGCAGAGCAGCCCGGTCGGCACCGCGACCAGCGCTCCGGTCACGGCAGCCGCGGCCAGGATCACCTCGAGGTCGAGCACGCCGAGCTTCGAGGTCAGAAACGCCGCGGTGTAGGCGCCGAGTGCCAGGAACAGGGCGTGACCGAAGGAGAGCAGGCCGGTCGTGCCGAACAATAAATTCAAGCCCAGCAGGGCGATGCCGTAGCCGAAGAACGGCAGCATCAGCGTGGCGTAGTAGTCGCGGCCGGCGAGGGGAAAGAGCGCCAGAGCGCAGAGCGCGGCGGCGACGGCGAGCCGGATGCTCACGCCGCCGCTTTCGCGAAGAGCCCGGCCGGACGAAGGACGAGCACGGCGATGACGACGACGTAGATCGCCAGCATCTCGACTTCCGGGTACGTCGCGACCGCGACCGCCCGCATGATGCCCACGATGAGCGCCCCGGCGACGGCGCCGCGCATGGAGCCGAGCCCGCCGATGACGACGACGGCGAAGGCCTCGACGATGAGGTCGATGCCCATCTCGTTGACGGCGGCGGTGGCCGGGATGACGAGCGCGCCGCCCACGGTGCCCAGCGCCACGCCCAGGGTGAAGACGCGGACGTAGACCCGCGACACGTCGACGCCCAGGGCCTCGGCCATGCGGCGGTTCTCGGCGGTCGCCCGCACGATGCGGCCGAAGCGCGTCCGCGTCAGCATCCCGCCCATGAGCGCGGCGATCACGCCCGCGGCCGCGATGACGACGAGGTTGTAGACGGGGATGACCAGGCCGCCCACGCGCAGCTGGCCGTAGACGAGGTAGACGTTGCCGAGCTGATGCGGGGCGCTTCCCCAGACGAAGCGGATCACGTCCTCGAACATCAGCACCAGCGCGAAGGTGAGCAGCAGCTGGAAGCTCTCGTCACGGTCATAGATCGTGCGCAGCAGGCGCTCGACGACCGGGCCGACGAGAGCCAGGGCGAGGCCGGCGCCGACCAGCACGGCCGGAAAGACCGCTGGAGGCGCTCCCGCGGCCAGCGTGAAGCTGACGGCCGAGACGCCCGCGTACGCTCCGAGCGCATAGAACGAGCCGCAGGCCAGGTTGAGGATCTTCTGGACGCCGAAGACGAGCTGGAGGCCGGCCGCCACCAGGAACAGCACGGCGGCGTGGAAGACGCCGCCGAGCACGATGTTGAGGCTCTGCGCGATCAGGGCGCCGGGCGCCTCACACGTTCCACGAGTTGATCCAGTCGTAGAGCCCGGTGCCGCTCGGCTTCTGGATCTGCTTCGTGGACATCACCTCCACGGGATCGATGGTGACGAAGTCGTGGCGATTCTTGTGGGTGGTGACGCCCTGGAAGTAGCTGCACTCCATGATGTGATCGCTACGGTAGCTGCGCCGGCCGGACAGCGAGTCCACCTCGATGCCCTCGAGCGCCTCGACCGCCTGTTCCGTGGTCGGCCACTTGCTGCCGGCCGCCTTGCTCGCCTTCTCCACGGCCGCCTTGTAGGCCACGACCGTGAAGTAGGCGTGGTCCGACTCGTAGTTCGGCCACTCCTTGAAGCGCTCCTGGTGCCACTTTGAGAACTCGCGCAGCAGCGGGCTCGCGTTCGGCGCCTCGAAGTACATCGAGTTGTAGCCCATGATCGCGCCCTCGGGGGTGAAGGCCTTCTTCATGGACTCGTGAACGCCGCCGGCGGTGGTGAGCACGAACTTCGTGCCCTGCGTGAGCCCGGCCGCGTGGGCCTGCTTCATCAAGATCGGCGCGTCGCCCGACCAGAACGAGGAGAAGACGAGGTCGGGCTTGGCCTGCTGGAGCGCGGCGACGTGGGAGGTGAAGTTGGTCTCGCCGAGCTTGGGCCAGAGCTCGACCACGGGCGTGACGTTCATGCCGAACTTCTTCATGATGGCGAGAAAGGCCGCCCAGTTGTCGCGGCCGTACGAGTAGTCGTTGTTGATGCCGGCGACCGTCTTGACCTTGCCCTTGAGTTGCCGGGCCGTGAGGATCGACGCCATCACCGCCTCGGCCTCGTTGTCGACGCTGCGGAAGGCGTAGCGCGGCTTCGGGATCGTTTCCTCCACGCCCTTCTGCGTCGTCGCGTCCCAGGCGAGCCACAGGGCTTTGAGCTCCTCGCTGACCGGGCCGAGCGCCAGCCCGACCGCCGTCGAGATCCCGCCCGTGATGACGTCGGCCTTCGTTTGCAGCGCGAGCTTTCGGAAGCGCTCGACCGTGTCCTTGGGATTCGACTCCTCCTCGACCACCATCTCGACCTTCCGCCCGGCGATGCCGCCGGCGGCGTTGATGCGATCGACGGCGAACTGCGTGCCACGCAGCCCCGACTCACCCACGGGGGCCGTGACCCCGGCCTTCGCCGCCAGCACGCCGATCCGGACGGGCGCCGCCTGGGCGAGCGCGGGGGCGACGTCGAGGCGGGCGCCGGTGCCAGCGGCCGCGCCGGCCAGAACCTTGATGAACGTTCGGCGGTTGGTGATCATCGCGTTTCTCCTCTCGACGGAACACGGCTCACGGCGGCGGCATTCTAATCGGTTCGGGGAGGTCGCGATAGGGTGCTAAGATGGCTCTCCAACTTCTACCGTTGTGATCCCGCCCCAGTGAGGAGAGCGTGCACGTACGGTTCTGGGGTACTCGAGGGTCCATCGCCACGCCCGGGAACTCGCGCAGATGACGCAGCCTCCCCGCCTGCATCTCTTCATCGGGCACACGCACTGGGACCACATCCAGGGCTTTCCCTTCTTCGTCCCCGCGTTCGTGCCCGGGGCCGAGCTGAACATCTACGCGCCCCTCGGCTTTCAGCGCGGGCTCGAAGAGGCGATGGCCGGCCAGATGGAATACTCGTACTTCCCGGTGAAGCTGCGCGACTTGCGCTCGCGCATCCACTTCACCGAGCTCGACGAGGGGTTCTTCCGCGTCGGCGACGTGCTGATCGAGACCCAGTACCTGAACCACACCGCGCCGACGATCGCCTACCGCATCTCGAGCGGAGGCGCCTCCGTCGCGTACGCCACCGATCACGAGCCGTTCTGGAAGGCGTCGGCGGGCCGGTACCAGCATCCCGGCGATCAGCGGCACATCGCGTTCCTGCGCGGAGCGGATCTGATCATCCACGACGCCCAGTACACCGAAGAGGAGTACCGCGAGAAGAAGGGCTGGGGCCATTCGACCGTGGAGTACGCGACCGACGTGGCGCGCGCGGCCGGCGCACGGCGACTGGCGCTCTTTCACCACGATCCCGGTCACGACGACGCGGCCGTCGATCGACTGGAGGCGCTGGCCCGTGAGCGGCTCGGTCGCGACCTCGAGGTGTTCGCCGCGGCCGAGGGGCTGGAGATCGAGGTCCGCGGCGGCGGCGCCACCGCGTCGGCCAAGACCGACATCTCGGCGCTCACCCGCCGCCCGATCGCCGGCGGCCGGATCCTCCTCGTCACCGCCAACGCCTCCGAGGTCGCCACCATCCAGGACGTGCTGGAGGAGGAAGATCTCGTGCTGGTGCCGGTGCCCGACGCCGCGTCCGCGCTGGCTCGCGGCGCCGACGTCATGCCCGACCTTGCCATCGTCGACGCGAAACTGGTGGATGGCGATGGCGCTGCGCTCGTCGCGCAGCTCCGAGCGCGGGTCGGTCGCCTGATGCTACCGGTGCTGCTGCTCACCGACGACGTCGACAGCGTGCGGGGCGGGCTCGATGGGTCCGCCGATGCCGACGACGTCCTCGCCAAGCCGTTCAGCCCTCCCATGCTCCACGCCCGCGTGCGGGCATGGCTGGCCCGCTCGCTGGCCGCCGAGGACCGGCGACAGGAGCCCGCGCTCGCGCCGATGGCGCCGCTCAATTCCGAGACGCTCCGGATCGTTCCCGTGTTCCGCGACATGGGACGCGACGAGCTGGAGGCGCTCCTGGCCCAGTCCAGCGACCGGCGATATCCGGCGGGCCACGAGCTGGTCGCCGAGGGCGAGATGCCCGAGTACCTCTTCGTCATCATCGCCGGCCGGGTCCGCGTGATGGAGGCGATGCCCGACGCTCAGACCGAGGTCGTCCTCGGCGAGCTCGGCCCGGGCGAGATCGTCGGTGAGCTCGGCATCCTCACCGACCGCCCGCGCTCGGCGACGGTCGTCACCCTCGAGCCCACACGCTGCCTCGCGCTGCGCCGCGCTCACTTCCTGCAGGCGGTCGGGCGCTCGCCGGCGCTCGCCCTGGGCCTGGCCAGGCTGCTGGCGCGCCGGCTCTACGATTCCGATCGACGACTGGCCCGCTACGCGCCCGATGCCCTCACGGGACTGGCCAGCCGCCGGGCGTTCCTCGATCTCTACCGTCGCATCGCGGCCAGCGCGCGCCGGCGCAAGAGCGGGCTGTTCCTGGTGCTGTTCGACGTCCACCATCTGAACGCGATCAACGACCGCTTCGGCTACCCCATCGGCGACGACGTGCTGCGCGTGGTCGCCGACGCGTTGATGGAGGCCACGCGCGCGACCGACCTCGTCGCGCGCTACGGCGCCGACGAGTTCGTCGTCCTCCTCCAGGACGCGGGCCCGCGCGAGGGCGACCTCGTCACGCCGCGCTTCGGGGAGAAGCTTCGCGACATGATCGCCCGCCGGGGCCTCAACGTTCCGGTGAGCTGCCGAGTGGGGACCGCCTACCGGGAAGTACCGCCGGACAGCAGCGACGAGCTCCTGCGCGAGGCCGACGAGGACATGCGCCGCCGGGGAGTGACCCTCCCCGCCTGACGCCTCGGCGGCATCCTACTTGCTGTTTTTCTCGCCCCATCATCGCCGAGTCACACCGGCCAGCAGGAGGAAACACAATGACGATCAACACCACCGTTACCACCCAACCCCCCGTGAGCGACATGGCCGCGCGTGCCCGGGAGATCGCCCGTCGACTGCCCGGACAGGCCCGGCGTCAGCGCCTTGACACTGCACGCCTGGAATATGGGCCGCTCTACACGCTCGCCGAGATCCACCAGCGCGTGGCGCAGACGCTGCCCCAGAAGCTTGGGTTCATACGCCGCGCGGTGTTCCAGCCGATCGACAGCTACCAGGGGCTCATTCCGGACGAGGCCTTGATCAAGTACGACGATGCCGTCCGGGGCGGACTCTTCTCCGCGTTCACGGTCGTCACGCCGACGTACTTCAGCCAGAAGCAGGTCGATCCGTGGATCGTGGCCCAGGTGGACGGCGCCGAGGTTTACGCCGTCATCGCGCAGTGGGACGATTCCGAGGACGTCATGCGGTAAACGTCGATCAGCGTTCGCGCCGTCGATCGACGAACGCCTGGATGCGGGCGCGCGCCTCGGGACTCGTCCTGAGCGCGGCGCCATAGGCCTCCGGCTCGGCGCCTCGGCCCTGGCGTCGAAGCTCCGCGACGATTGCCTTGGTCGCCTCGAGCCCGCCCCGTGGCGAGCGCGCGACGTCCGCCGCCCAGGCCGCTGCAGTGGCTTCCAGCGTGGGGGCCGCCACGACGCGGTTCACCAGACCGAGGCGTAGCGCCTCGCTCGCGTGAACGACCCGACCCGTCAGCAATAAATCGCGGGCGTGGGCGCCACCAACGACGTCGAGCAGCCGCGCGATCCCGTACGCCGGGTTGAACCCGAGCGTCACTTCCGGGAGCCCGAAGCGCGCGCGGTCGGAGGCGATGCGAAGATCCTGGGCGACGGCGAGCATCAGTCCGCCGCCGAGCGCGTGGCCGTCGACCGCGGCCAGCGTCACCTGCGGGAGCGTGGCGAAGCGCGCCATCAGCGCGGCCTGGCGGCGGGCCAGCGCCTCGGCTTGCTCGCTCGACAGCGTCGCCATCTCCGTGAGGTCGTTGCCGGCGCAGAACGCCCGGCCGCGGCCAGCGATCACGACCACGGTCACGTCCGTCATCCCTGCCAGTCGCTCGACCGCCTGCTCGAGCGCCGTAGTCAGCTGGGTGTCGAGGGCGTTGAGCGCCTGCGGGCGGTCGAGCCGTAGCCAGGCGACGGGTGGCTGGCTCTCGACTGAAAGGGTCACCGGCGCGGACGGAACCAGGCGAGGGCGGCGACGGCGAACCCCGCGGCGGCCGCGACGGGCCAAAAGTTGGTGCGCAACAGTGGAATCTTGGAGAACGGCGCCCGGGTGAACGTGCCGAGGCGGCGCTCGAGCAGCGCGTCCACCAGCGCCATGGCCTCGGTCACGAGCACGTCGCAGGTCGCCTTGGCGAACGCGGGATCGGCAAGCCCGGGATGGCCGACGTAACCTTGGCCGCCGCGCTTGAGCGGATAGTCGGGCACCAGGCGCTCCGGGAGCGAATACGTCGCGGGCGGCAACGCTCGCCAGCGCTCGTCCACGAGGTCCGGCCGCAGCATCAGCATCATCGACGTCTCCCACCAGCCGGCGTGGGCGTCCTCGGCGAACGCGCGCCGCTCGGTGTCGGTGAGCGCGCGCCCGAGCTGAGCCTCCACCTGGTCGAGGAAGCGTCCGCTCCGAAAGCTCCAGGTGAGGTGACCGCTGACCGACGCCATCGTCACGCCCGCGCGCCGTGCGACGATCGCGGACGCCTCCTCGAGCGCGGCCAGGTGGGTGGGCCCGGCGTGGCCGTTGGCGACGAGCATGAACCGGAAGCCGGCCCGGGCCAGCGACAGGCCGTAGTCGACCACGGCGTCGCGCACGACACGCTGGCGGACCGTCACCGTCCCCGGACCCTCGAACGTGAACGAGCCGAGGTGGAGCGTCGGCGCCAGGACGACGTTCCACCCGGTCCGGGTGGCGACCAGTCGTCCGGCGATCTCGGTGGCGAAGTGCCGCGCCGTGAAGGCGTCGACGCCGAGCGGCAGATGTGGCCCGTGCTCCTCCAGCGGACTCACGGTGAGAATTACCATCGTGCGGGCGCGGTCGAGGGCGTCCAGGGACGTGGTCGACAGCTCCTCCAGCAAGTGAACGCTCAAAAGGTGCTCCCCCGGGTGGATGCGAGGTAATCGTCCCTGGCGCGGTCGAGCTCAGCGATCAGCGCCTGACGCTCCGCGATCAGCGCGCGCGCCGCCTGGGCTCGCGTCAAGGCGAGCGCCCCGAAGCGTACCGCCCGGCGAAGCCGGCCGAGGCCGCGGAGGTAATGATAGGCGAGCACCCCGGAGATCGGCAGTGAAAGCGCGAAGAGCGCCGCCCACGCAGGACCGGCGACACGCCAGACGATCCACGTCTCCACCGTCCAGAACACCGGAACGGCCACGATGCTGGTGAGCAGACGCACCGTCGCGTAGTCGGTCTCCTTGTGCGACATCGTGCGGGCGAGCCACCGCGGGACGAAGAAGGGGAGCGCGTTGACGGCCAGGCCATAGGCGAATACGGGAAACCCGACGATGGCCTCCCAGCCCGTCACCAGGCGCCGGGCGACGGGATGCGGCTGTAGGCGCGCCCGCACGGCTTCGTCGCGGACGTGGTAGTCCTCGAGCAGCGCGCGATAGCCCTGGATGCGCTGCCAGAGGCGCTCGACGCGCTGGGGCTCGTGGGTTTTGAACCAGCTCACCGCGTCCACGATCGTGCGCGACAGGCGAAAGACGTCCACCTGGCGTTCGGCCAGGCCGCGCTCCTCGCGGAGCTGACGCACCAGCTCGCTCCGGTAGAGATCCTCCACCGCGCGCACGAGACCGGTGGCGTCGATCCGCTCCACGTGGACGACCTCGGCCTCCATCCCCCACTGGATCGCGGTCGTGAGCGCGTCGACGGCGCGGACCGGATCGCTCGCGTAGGTGTCGAGATACGGCGTGATGGGGACGGCCGGGCCGAAGGAGACGAGGACGCGGCCCTTGAACGACTTGCGAGCCTCGAACGACAGCCCGACCGGGATGACGGTGAGATCGCCCGCCCGCAGGTAGCCGAGCGCGATTCGCGCCGCGCCCGTCCTGATGCGCTGCACGCGCGCCTCGGCGTGCGTGGTGCCCTCGGGGTAGATGGCGATGACCTGGCCCTCGGCGAAGGCACGATGGCAGGTCGCGAACATGGCGGTATTGGGATCATCGTTGATAGGCCCAGCCAGCCCGGGTCGCTCGGCTCGGACTTCGTTCATAGGCTCGCCTCGCGACTGGCGGGGCCCAGCCCGCTCGGGTCGCTCAGCTCGCACTGCAGCGTCCTGGCGGCGATGGACGGGGATGGCGCCCGCGGCGAGGAGGAAGCGAGCCAGCAGCTGGTGACGGAAGAGCGTCGCGGTGGCGAGGTAGTGGACCTTGCGCGGGACGACCGCACCGACCAGGAGGGAGTCGATGAGGTTGTTCGGATGGTTGATGCAGAGCAGCACCGGCCCGGTCATCGGCACGCGCTCGGCGTGGCGCACGTCGACGCGCCGGAAGAAGAACCACACCCAGAAGCGCGCGAGGCGGCGCAGCGTCGCATAGAAGCGATCGGGAGCGGCGATCGGCGCCGCCGGCGCGCTGACGGTCACGGCGCCGGGCCGCTCGCGTGACCACCGAGGAGCATCTCGAAGTCGTCCAGCGGCAGCGACTCGGCCCACTCGGCGCCTTCGGATTCCTTTCCGTATGCCTC
>MNEG01000051.1 GCA_001917585.1 Candidatus Rokubacteria bacterium 13_1_40CM_68_15 | reverse complement strand
GAGGCCGGTACCCGGCGTTCCCGACGTCGAATACCCGTCGCGGAGACACTCGCCGATGTTCGCCATGCCGGCGCCGCGATCCAGCGCCAGCATCTCGACACCGTCGCCTTCGCCGTCGCGCAGCATGCGGAGAATGACGTTGCCGCCGCGGCCGTGCTTGACGACGTTCGAGGCCGCCTCGGTGACGGCGATGCCCACCTTGCCGGCCGCCTCGTCGTCGAGCCCGGCCCGGGAGGCCAGGCGCATGGCCGCCCGTCGGGCCTCTCCGGGCTGGCTCGTCTCACTCATCGGCAGCGAGACCGTGGTCGTCACTTCCAGCGCGTCAGTGTGACGCATGTTCCTTCCCCTGTCCGGGACTCGATGCTGAACTCGCTGGAGAGCCGGCGGGCACCGCCCAGCCCGAGACCCAGGCCTCCGCCGGTGGTGAACCCGTCCTTCAGCGCCTGATCGATGTTCTCGATTCCGGGGCCCTTGTCCGTGAAGACGAGACGGAGGCCGCGGCGTCCGCCCTCGCTGAGGGACTCCACGAGAGCCTCGCCGCCGCCACCGTGGTCGAGGGTGTTGCGCGCGATCTCGCTGGCGGCCGTCACGATCTTGGTCTGATCGACGAGGCTGAACCCGAGTTCGACCGTCCACTGGCGCACGATCTGACGAATCCGGACGACGTTGTCGCCGGAGCGAACGGGGCACCGCTCAGCCTTGACGACGGGCATGGCCATTCGTCGCCGTGAGGGAGCCGCGCAAGAGTTCCATGCCCTTCTCGACGTTGAGCGCCGTGCGGACACCCGGCAACGACAGCCCCAGCTCGACCAGCGTGATGGCGACCGCGGGCTGCATGCCAACGACCACGGTCGCGGCGTCGAGCACCCGCGACATGCTGGCGATGTTGCCGAGCATGCGGCCGATGAACGAGTCCACCACCTCCAGCGCCGAGATGTCGATGAGGACGCCGTGGGTCCGGTTCTTGACGATCATCTCGGTGAGGTCGTCCTGGAGCGTGAGGGCCAGGCGGTCGTGCATGTCCACCTGGATGGTGACGAGCAGGAATTCTCCCATCTTGAGGATCGGGATGCGCTCCACCGACGCTTCCTAGCGGCCTTTGCTTATCGTGGCGCCGCTCCGCTCGAGGGCGACGACGAACGCGGCGGCCAGCGTCGCCTTGGTGGTGACGGTGCCGAGATCGACGCCCAGGTGCACGATGGTCTGAGCGATCTGCGGCCGGATGCCGCTGATGATGCAGTCGGCGCCCATCAGCCGGGCCGCCGCCACCGTTTTCAGCAGGTGCTGGGCCACCAGCGTGTCGACGGTGGGGACGCCGGTGATGTCGACGATGGCGATGCCGGCGCCGGTCTGCACGATCTTCTGGAGCAGGTTCTCCATCACCACCTGCGTGCGGGCGCTGTCGAGCGTGCCGATCAGCGGCAGCGCGAGGACCCCGTCCCACAGCTCCACCACGGGCGTCGACAGTTCCAGCATGTCCTGCTGCTGCCGGAGAATGACCTCTTCGCGGCTCTTCTGGGAGACCTCGGTCGTGTAGAGGCCGAGCTTGTCGAGCAGGACGCTCGCCGTCCACAGCTCGTCGGCGAGCGCCTCGGGCTCGCGGATCTCGGCGCGCAGCCGGCTGAAGAGCGGCTGCTTCAGGGAGAACACGAACATCGCCGTCTCGGTCGGACTGAAGCCCGTTCGGGCCCGCCCGCGCGACACTTCGTCCAGCAGTTCGCGCACGCTCTCCCATTCGGAGCCGGTGATGTCGTCGAGACGCCCGCGCTGGACGGCGTTGCGAATGCCGTTGAGCAGCGCGCGCGACTGCTCGCGCAGCTCGGCCTCGCTCATGAGGTCGGGACGCTGCGTGACGGCGCTCGTCTGCTCCTTGATCCACTGCGCGAGTAGATCCTGCTCGTGCTTGGCGATGATCTCGGCAAGTCGACTCGACGTTCCCTTCACGTGACTCCTCCTCGGTGGCGGCTGGCGAAGAAGCCCAAGGTATATGCTGGGGGGACCCGGCGCAATCGCGAAACCGGAACGTAGGAAAACTTTTTCTCACTCCGTAAAGCTACGGACTCGCGCTCGGTGCTGGCGGAGGCCCACGCAGATGGGGTACTCGTCGACCAGTGGCTACAACCTCTACCTGAGTACCTTCGGATCTCGACCTCGTCAAGCGATCGTCATGCCGCTCCGCCGCGTTTTGCGCGCGGTCCGGTCTCGCGCAGCATGAGTGCCCAGCCGAGCGCGGCCGTCTGGACCGCTGCCGCGAGCACGAACGAGGCGACGAAGCCACCGGTCACATCGACCAGGAAGCCCAGGACGATGGGGAGCACCATCCCGCCGATGAAGCACGCGGCATTCCCGACCCCGGCCGCGGTGGCCGCCAGGTGCGGCGGGAAGAGCTCGACCACCATGACGAACGGCAGGGATCATGCCGCCGATCGAGAGCCCGTGGCGAGCGCGACCGCCGCGGCGCCGGTCAAGCCGAGCACTGGGACCAGGAACGCGAAGGCCACACAGGCCAGCGCGCTCGCCGCCTGACTGAAGACCGTGAACGGCTTGCGGCGGCCGCGGCGATCGCTCAGCCAGCCCGCGAGTGGCCACGACACTATCGTCCCGGCCGTGACCAGCCCCGTGATCAGCCCCGCCTCGGGTACTGAGGCGCCGAGCACGTTCACGAGAAACGCGGGCAAGAAGGTCGCGAACGAGAAGTATCCGCCGTACGAGAAGAAGACCATCAGGTTGAAGGGCCACAGCGCGCGCGTGGTGAGGACGGTGCCGAGCGTGCCGCTCGCCGCGTCGGAGCTCCGCGCCGTCGGGCCCGGAAACACGAAGACCGCGACGAGGACGAGCACGAGCAGCGCGGGAATCGCCGTCGCGCCGTAGGCGCAGCGCCACCCGCAGAGCGACGCGATCCACGGCACCAGCATCAGGCCAGCGTGCCGCCGATGCCGCCGCCGGCCGACATCATGCCGGTGGCCCGTGCCCGCTCCTCGACCGGAAACCACTCGGTGACGAGTCGCATGCCGGGCACCCACACGGCGGCGGCGCCGAGGCCGACCAGCATCCGGGCGAGGATCGCCGACGTGAAGCCTCCGCTGACGGCGAAGGCGCCGGCGCCGGCAGCGAGCAGCGCCATGGACGCGAGCATCAGACGGCGCGCGCCCCAGCGATCGGCGAGCATGCCGATCGGCACCTGCACGATCGTGTACGTCCAGAAGTACGCCGTCTGGATCGTTCCCGCTGCCGCGTAGGTGAGGCCGAGATCGGCCACGAAGGTGGGGATGAGTGGTGCGAAGGCGAAGCGGTGAAGGTGGGTCTGCGTGAAGGCGATCACGGTCACGGCAAGAACCGACCACCGATTCGAGGACGGCATGGCGGAGGTTTTTAGCACGAAACGACTTCGGACGATGGCGTCCCGAGCTCCGCTCATCGTCCTTCGTCCGAGTCAGCGGGCGAGGCCCTCCCTCGCCCCCGCTCGTTACTTGTTTAAGGGCTGGGGACGACGTTGTTCGGCTGGGGCTCGGGCTGGGGGTGGGGCTGGAGCTGGATCTCGTTCTGGATCAGGTTATTGATCTCGTTCTCGACCTCGTTCTGGACCTCGTTCTGGACCTCCGGCGCGTCGTCGTTCGCCAGGAGACCGTTGAGCTTGCCGGTCAGGGTGTTCGCGCCACCCGAGGACACGACTGCGACCCTCTGGATGTCGCACGTGATGGCGCTGTTCTTCAGGTCGAACTCACCTGCACCGAGCGAATCGGTAAGGAACGCGCCCACGGTGCTGAAGCCGAGAGGGAAGGTGCTGGTGGTGTTGGTGCTCACCATGACGGCGTAAATAACGCCCGCTCCGGCACCCGAAACATCGACCTCGAACTTGTTTACAGCCGCGCTCTTCAGCGTCGCCGCCAGCATCTTCTTCTCGGCGGTACCGGTGCCGGCGTGGTTCCCCGTCAAGACCGCCTGCACCTTGCAGCCCGCCCACGCCGGCACCGTCATCGCCAGCGCGAGCGCGACCATGACCACTGCAGTGACCCATTGCTTCCGCATACTCTTCGTCCTCCTTGCCTCGAACGTTGAACTGCACATTCGCCCCACCGGCCGCATGGGCGTGCCTTGAGCAAGCGCGCTGCCAAATCTCGTCCCTTCGCCACCGTTCGCTCGTTTGTCCACGAAGCGTCCGAAAACACGGAAGTGTCCGCGTGATGCCGGTGTGCTCCAGTCACTCGTCGATATCTCGACACTGTCGATCGTGGGGATTTGACCATCGTCATTTGCCCACCCGGTCTGATCCACTACATCGCTGCGCTCGATCCGAGCAGCAGCGGACCAGTCATCGACGGCATGAGGTACACCGTTTGATTTAGATCAGTCGAGGCACGTGACTCGCGCGCGATGGCGCTCGTCGAAGCGAGCGTGTAGTATGAGCGAGCAATTTTCTCGTGAGGGGCAGCCATGAAGCCGTTCGTCATCAATCGCTACGGTCGGATCGTCTTCCCGTTCAACTTCGTGCCCGCGTTCGACTTCTCGGTGTTCGACTCGCTCGAGCAGTTCTCGGCGGTGATCCGCCGCGACTTCGAGGAGAAGGCACCCGCCGAGGGCGACATCGTGTCGCGCATCGTCGCCGGCGGCTACAAGACGCGCTACGAGCTGCTGCGCGACCTGGCCTTGACGCTGTTCTGGGCCAACCGCTACGGCATCACGCTGTATGAGAAGCGGCCCACGCGCTGGCGTGACGTGCCACGCTTCCGCGACGAGGTGTTCCTGCCGGTGTTCAAAGCCTCGGACATGAGCGAGCTCAGCGCCGCGGTGGACGCCGGTTATCGCGCGCTGGGGACGACGTGGGACGAAGGCGTCGAGGACAAGGCGTTTCGCATCCTGTTCGACGTCTTCCGTCACCGGAAGTGGGGCGGCGCCGAGCTGCCGGCCATCAAGCCGACCGTCGCCGAGGCGCTGGCCAACCCGCGCAACCTGACGTGGACGCTCTTGGCCTACGACCCCGATTACCCCGGTTATTCGTGGCAGGACATCGTCGAGTGCCATCACGAGGTGCCCGAGCTCGAAGCGCTGCTGCGCCAGACGATGGTGCTCCACAACGAGTACCGCTGGGACCGCAGCAAGCTCCGCCTGACCGAGGTCGGCAAGCTGGACGGCGACGACTGGGTGGTGGTGTTCACGCCGCGCAGCGAGGACGCCGCCGACTTCATTCGTCGCGTGCGCGCCGGCCACCGCCAGCGGACGCCGCGTCCGACGCCGGCGACGACGCAGCGGCCGGCCACGCCGTACCCGCCCATCGAGGTGCGCAAGCGCTTCACCGTCATGCCGCGGCTGGAGGCGCTCGCCGTGCAAAAGGGCGAGCAGGTCTGCACCAACGAGGACCTGATCCGCAACGCCGCCTGGTGCTGGTCGCCGATGACCGCCGAGGAGATTCATCTCAAGACCGGGATCGCCCAGCGGCTCTACACCGATCTCGACCTCGATCATCTCGCCCTGCTGGCGGCGCGGCAGGCGCTCGAGAAGTCGGGCCGGCGTCCGGAAGAGATCGGTGCCGTCATCTTCTGCTCGTGCACGAGCGCGAAGATGATGCCGTCGGTGGCCACCTGGCTCTCAGGCCAGCTCGGGATGTTCCAGACACACGCCTCCTGCGACGTGGTGGCCGCCTGCGCGGGCCTGCCCTATGGACTGGCCGAGGCGGTCCGCCTGCTGCAGGAAGTCGAGCGGCCGGTCCTGGTCGTCTGCGGCGAGAAGTTCTCGGACAAGATCGGAACGGTGCGCACGTCACGGATGATCTTCGGCGACGGCGCGGCTGCGCTGGTGGTCGCGCCGGCCGAGCGTGGCGCCGCGCCCGACGTCGAGGTGTTCCAGACCTACGCGAGCGGGCCCATGAGCGAAGTGGACTCGATCGTCTGGCCCAACCCGGAGTTCGACAACAACATCACCGTGTACGGACCGGAAGTCCGCAAGCTCGTGAAGCGGTACCTGGGCCAGATGCTGTCCGAGCTCCGGGCGCTGCCCCATCCCGACGGCGGCGCCGGCACGCTCATGGACGCGATCGATCTGACCGTGCCGCATCAGGCCAATCGCACGATGGTCGAGCGTATCGCGGCCGACGCGGGGCTGGCGCCCGAGAGCTGCTACTTCAACATCGAGACGGTGGCCAACACGTCGTCGGCCTCGATTCCCATCGCGCTCCACGACGCGATTCGGAGCGGCGTCATCGACCGCCGCCTGCGCGTCTTCGCTCCGGGCTTCGGCGCCGGCGCGGTCGGTGGGTACGTCGTCATGAACGTGGATCCCGCAATCGCAGCGTAGCAGCCGGGGTGGATAAAAACGCGGTGGTCGTGCACCGCGCTCTGATTATGTAGATGGAGGGGGCCTCCGGGGCCCCCTCCATACCTCCCCATCACGTGATCCGCGACACGCGGGCCCCCTTCATACCTCCCCATCGCGCGATCCGCGACACCGGGCCCCCTCCATACCTCCCCATCGCGCGATCCGCGACACCGGGCCCTCCCGTAGCGCTCAGCCACCCAGGCGGAGCATAGCCAGTACCGCGGCGACCAGCACGCTGGCCCCGGCGGCCAGGAGCGCGCGCTCGAACGCGACGTCGAAGCCGAGCGATCCGCGGGCCAGGGCGAAGATCTCGGCCCACGCCAGCACGCCGACCACGATGCCGAGCGTGCGCGCCAGGAATGCGAACCCGCCCGCCGCGCCCTGCTGGTGCGCTTTGAACTCCTCCATCAGCGCTGCCATGTTCGGGACGACGAAGACGCCCAGGCCGAGACCGGCCGCGAAGAGCTCGGCGGCCACGGCGGCGAGCGGCGTCGTCGCCCCGGCCGTGCCCAGCGCGCCGAGCCCCATCGCCTCCACCAAGAGACCGGTGACCACGGTGACGCGGGAGCCCAGCCGCTCGGCGAGGCGCGCGGCCAACGGCGCGCCGAGCGTCATCCCGAGCGGTGTGAGCATGAACATCAGGCCGCCGACGACGGGGCCGAGCCCGCGGCGCTCGACAATATAGAAGGGCGCCAGCAGCCAGATCGCAAAGTTCCCCCCGAATGCGATGAACGGCAGCACGCCCAGGTGGAGCACGGAGCGGCGCCCGACGTCACGCGCGCTCATCGGTCCGGGTATCGCCCCTCCGCCATCGCGCGGAAGCCCGCGTAGCGCCGCCACCAGCGGGATGAGGGCCAGCGGCGCGCGGACGGAGAAGACGGCGCGCCAGCCTACCGTCGCGACGAGCAGGCCGGCCACGATCGGCCCGATCGCGAAGGCGAGCCCGAGAGCGGCGTTGAGGAACCCGAGCTGTCGCCTGCGCTGCAGCCGATCGGCGCCGGCGGTAACGATGGCCGGTGCCGTTCCGTACACGAGGCCGCCGGCGATGCCCTGCACCACGCGGCCGGTCAGCAGCCACCCGAACGTCGGGGCCACCGCGGCGACAGCGTAGGCGATGGCGCTTCCGGCGAGCCCGGCGACGAAGACCGGCCGGTATCCGATGCGATCGCCGAGGGCGCCTCCGGCGAACGAGAGGAGCGCGTAACTCAGGACGTAGCAGACGATCACCCAGCGCATCGCCGGCGCCGAAAGCCCGAAGCTCGCCGCCATGGCGGGGAATGCGATGTTGACCATGGAGTCGAGCGAGATCACGAAGACCCCGGCCGCGCCGATCCACCGGCTCACGCGCGTATACTACGGTCAACCACCGCCGTGCCCGACGCCCTCGGCTGGTCCATCCTCGTCGCCGGAGCGCTGATCGGCTCCGTGATCGGCGGCGTGGCCGGCTTCGGCACCGGGGTGATCCTCCTTCCCCTCATCGCCTGGACGCTCGACATTCGCGCCACCGCGCCCGTGCTGACCGTGGCCATGCCGCTCGGCAATCTCGCACGGATCTGGTGGAATCGCACCGAGATCGACCGCGGCGTGACGTTGCGCTTCCTCGCGGGCGCCGTTCCGGCCACCGCCGTCGGCGCGATGCTCTACGCCGGCGTGACCAGTGAGCACCTCCGACTCATCGTCGGCGGCTTCCTGATCGCCGCCGTTCCCCTACGCCGAGTGCTGCAGAGCCGGTATCTCTGCGTGCGCCTGGTCCACTTTCCCGTCATCGGAGTCGTGTTCGGGCTGCTCTCGGCCATCGTCGTCTCGACGGGCCCCGTGCTGGCGCCGTTCTACCTCTCCTACGGCCTGCGCCGAAGTGCCTACATCGCCACCGAGGCGATGTGCGCGCTCGCCCTGCACGTCACCCGCGGCGCCGTGTTCACCCGGTACGCGCTGCTCGGGCCCGACACCGTCACGGTCGGGCTGGTCCTGGGCACCGTCATGTTCGGCGGCTCCTGGATCGGCCGGCGCCTCCTCGACCGGATGTCGGACCGGGTCTTCCTGGCGGTGATCGAGGCCTTGCTGCTCGCGATGGGCTTGCAGTTGCTGCTCCTACCGCGGTAAAAGCAC
>MNEG01000015.1 GCA_001917585.1 Candidatus Rokubacteria bacterium 13_1_40CM_68_15 | reverse complement strand
CCGCGTGACCGGTGCCGCAGCCGACGTCGGCCACGCGGATCCCGTGCTGCAGTCGCTCGGGGACGCCCTTGACCAGGGGCAGGAAGGCTTTGATGAGCAGGCCGTCGTAGATCCGACGCCACGACGCGTCCATGGCCTCGGTGAAGTCCGGCTGGAACGCCGAGTACGGCACGCCGCCGCCCTCGCGGAAGCACTCGGCGACCTTCGGCAGCCGCGTCGCCAGCATCCGGAGCGTCTGACTGCCCGGCGCGAGATTCCGGCTCGACGGCCCGGTGAGGCACTGCGCGTGCTCGGCGGGCAGCGTGAAGCGGCCCGTGGCGGCGTCGTAGTCGACCACGCCGCCGGCGGCCATCGCGCCGAGCCACTCCCTCACGTAGCGCTCGTCGTGGCCGGCGCGCGCGGCCAGCTCCGCACTGGTGGCCGGGCCCTGCGCCGCCGCCTCGAAGAGTCCATTGCGATAGCCGAGCTCGATCATGAGCGTCAGGACCCCGCCGGTGTAGAACCCGAACACCTTGCGGGCAAACTCCTGGACGCGCTTGCGATCGAGCTCCGGGCTCACGACCGGGGCGACACGCCGGCGCGCAGCTTGGTCTTGAGCTCTTCGACACTCAGCACCCACGCGATCGATCGCGCCATCAGCTCGAGCGCCATCCAGTGGTGGTCCTTGCCCCGCATGCTGGCCACGCAGTCCGCGATGACGACGGTCTGATAACCGCGGTTTGAGGCGCCGAACGCCGTCGAGTAGACGCAGGTGTCGGTGTTGATGCCGGCGAGCACGACGGTCTCGGCGTCGTAGACCTGGCGCAGCAGGAAGTCGAGATCGGTGTGGAGGAAGCTGTCGAGCGACTTCTTCGTGGTGACGTGCACGTCGCCGGGGGCGACGAGCAGCGCCGGCACCTCGGCCTGGGGCGAGCCCTCCTGACGGTCGGGAATCCGCCGCACGCCGACCTGAGCGTTCTGGCTCAGGCCGTGGCGGTGGGCGATGCGAAACGTCTGGCCCGCGATCACGTGGCGCTCGAGCTCGGCCGGCCGCCGGTTGACGTAGGCGTGAACGACGGGCAGGCCCTCGCCGCGCACGAAGTCCAGCAGGTCGCGCGAGTTCTTCATCACGCGCTCGGCCTCGTCGAGCGCCACCGGCGCCGCCGCCACCTCGGGGTCGAGGTAGTCCCGCTGCATGTCCACGGTGACCATCACGGTCCGGCGGGGATCGATCGTCAGCAGCGCGTTCATCCGCTCCCGGTACTGGCTGCGATCCTGGAACTCGACGGGCGGCTTCATCTCGCGTGACCTCCTCGGCGGCGTAGGACGTAGGATTGTCGCCGTGCTAGAGTCCCCGCGTCAAATGGGCGACCCGACGGGCGCCTCACATCGCGGAGGGGAACGCACATGAAGTCACGGCGGTCGTTACGGTTCATGGTCTGGCTTCTCACGTTGCTGGTCGGCGTCTGCATCGGGACGGCAGTCGGGCAGATGAGCCCACCGGCGGACAACAAGGGATTGGATGCCAAGCTCGTAAGCACCGTCGACCTGGCGCCCGACATGCCCGGGTACCAGCTGCGGCTGCGGCGGATCACGTTCGAGCCGGGCGGCGTGGCGGCGGTCCACAGCCACAAGGACCGCCCGGCCTTTGCCTATATCCTCGAGGGCACGCTGACCGAAGGCCGCGAGGGCGGCTATCAGAAGCAGTACCAGCCCGGCGATGTGATCACGGAGTCGCGTGACGTCACTCACTGGGCGGAGAACAAGGGCTCGAGCAAGGTGGTGCTCGTCGGCGTCGACATCTTCAAGCCGTAGCCGTGTCGATGAGGGCGGCGCGGGCAATCGCGGGAATCGTCGGGCTCGCGCTCGTGGGCGGTTGTGCGGGCCGGCTCACCGAGCCGAGCCCGTCCATCAAGGGCGAGCTCGCGCCGCGCGGCGTGCTCCGCGTCGCGCTCTTCACCGGCAATCCCGTCATCGCCACCAAGAACCGCGCGACCGGCGAGCTCGCGGGCACGGCGTTCACGCTGGGCCAGAAGCTGGCCAACGACGCGGGCGTGCGCTTCATGCCGCTCGAGTACACGACGATCGCCAGCCTGATGGACGATGCGAAGACTGGCGCCTGGGACGTCGCCGTCCTCGGCATCGATCCCGCGCGGCGCGCCGTCGTCGACTATGCGCCACCCTACGTCGTCGTCGACATCACGTATCTCGTGCGTCCCGGCTCGTCGATCGCCAGCGTCGCCGACGCCGATCGGCCGGGCGTCCGCGTGACCGCGGCGCGCGGCGCGGCGACCGCCCTCATGCTCGAGCGCACGCTCAAGAATGCCCAGCTCACCACGGTCGAGAGCGAGCCGGCGGCCTTCGAGCTGCTCCGAGAGGGAAAGGCCGACGCGTACGCGCAGAATCGCTTCATGCTCCTCGGACTGGCGGATCGGCTGCCAGGCGCGCGCGTCCTCGCCGACCGGCTCGACGTCGTGCAGCTCGCTCTCGCGCTGCCCAAAGGCCGCCCGGCCGCGCTCGGCTACGTCAGCAACTGGATCGGGCACGCGAAGCGCTCCGGCGTCGTTCAACGCGCCATCGACACCGCAGGCCTCCGCGGCGTGCAGGTCGCACCGGCCGCCCGGTAGGAGGGGACGGCCGGGTGTGAGGCCGAACCCCGTCATCGACGTCCACACCCACGTCGTTCCCGAGCGCTGGGACGACTGGGGCGTCCGCCACGCCGTCGGCCCATGGCCGGCCATCGCTCACCACGACGATGGGAGCGCGTCGCTGGTCGTGGGCGGGAAGGCGGTCCGTGCGCTCGAGACCGGCGCCTTCAAGGTGGCGGCGCGCCTTCAGGACATGGACCGCGGCGGCGTGGACGTCCACGCCATTCACCGCCGCCGCTGATGTTCTGCTACTGGGCGGAGGCGAAAGCCGCGCGGGCGTGGGCGCGGATGCAGAACGAGAACATCGCCGCACTCTGCGCGACACATCCCGACCGCCTCGTCGGCCTGGCGACGCTGCCCATGCAAGATCCCGGGCTCGCCGTCGAGGAGCTGCGATGGGTGCGTGAGCAGCTGGGCCTGCGCGCCGTCGAGATCGGCACGTTCCCCGGCAACCGTGATTTCGACGACCCCATCCTGTTTGCCTTCTTCGAGGCATGCACCGCGCTCGACGTGGCCGTCTTCGTCCATCCCGCCATGCCGGTCGCGGCCGGTGACCGGCTGGCCAGATACGACGTCCGCGAGATCGCGCACTATCCGCTGGAGACGACGATCGCCATCGCCGCGCTCATCTTCGGCGGCGTGCTCGAGCGGCTGCCCAGGCTTCGCATCGGCTTCGCCCACGCTGGGGGGACGCTGCCCTTCCTGCTCGGCCGCTTCGATCACGGCTGGGCGGTGCGAACCCACCTCCACGAGACGGCGCCGCGCCCGCCCGCAGAGTACGTGCGCCGCCTCTACGTCGATTCGCTCACTCACAGCGCCGCCACGTTGCGCCTGGTGGTGGAGACGATGGCGCCGGGGGCGGTGATGATGGGGAGCGACTACCCGCTGAACATGGGCGCCGCCGACCCCGTCGGCGCGGTCAGCGTGGCGGGCCTGGACGCGATGGTCGAGGCCGGCGTCCTCGGCGGCAACGCGGTTTCTCGGTATCTGAGCCGTTCGCGCCAGGAGGATCTGGACGGCGACGGTGACGGATCCTCGTCCGCTTCGCGGGAGTGATCGCCGGAAGTCCGCGAAATTTCGCCCGGCGGATGCCTGGCAGGCGACGTGCACACGCGAGCGCGCATGCTGAAGAAGATCTATGTCGTGTCGAAAGCCAAGCCCGAGCTGCACGAGCGGCTGAGCACGTACTTCGCCGCCGATGAGACCACCAAGGTCATCCTGGACCGCCGGCGGGGCGAGTGCCGAGGACCGGAGACCGCCGCGCCCGGCCGGCGTCGTCGCGACGTCAGCGGCGACCTGGAGAATCGGGGCTGGGCCATGGTCGAGCTGAACGGGTCGAACGAATCGTCGACGGACGCTCCCGTGCTGGCGGACGTCGCCAGGATCATGGCGGTGATCGAGGGTCGCACGCCGGCCGCGGTGGCCGCGCTCGGCGCGCAGCCGCACCCGATCGTCCACTTTCCGTATGCGATCGAGCGCTGCGGTGAAGTCGGTGGTCGCGCGCTCGTGCTCGACCGGCGCCTGGGTCTGCCCGATCGCGAGCCCTTCCGTGTCTCGCGGCGCCACTGCGTGCTGGTCCGTGACAAGCAGGGCCTCTCCGTCGTCGACGCGATGAGCCGCCTCGGCACGGTCGTCAACGGGGTTCGGATCGGCGGGGGCAGCGGCCGACGGCGTGCCACGCTGAATCCGGGCGCCAACGAGATCGCGGTCGGCGGTCCCGGCACGCCCTACATTTTCAATCTCGTCCTGCGCGCCGCCGCAGTCTAGCCGCTCGAGCCGCGTCGTTCGCTCGCCGTCGTTCTTCGCCGCGCCGATGCCACTGCTATAATCCCGCGCGTCATCCTATGGTCGCCTCGCGATGGGCGGGATCTCGAGTTTCGCTCGCCTCGGGCGCGGGGCCCCAGCCCCAACCGCCCTGCGGCTCGCACCGCGGCCCGCTCGGGTCGCTCGGCTCCTACGGATCGTCGTATGGTCGCCTCGCGACTGGCGGGGCCCAGCCCGCTCGGGTCGCTCGGCTCCTACTGCAAGGAGGGCAACGATGCCTGACACTCGCCGGAACTTTCTTCGCAGAAGCGCGTTGATCGCAGGCACGGCGCTGGCCGGCGCCGGTCTGGCCCGCAGCACGTCCGCGGCGCCGCTCGAGGTTCCGCCCACCGCGCAGCAGCCCGGCCGGCCGATCCCGCCGGCGAGCTACGGCATGCCGTCCAAGTTCGAGAGCCAGGTGGTGCGCCGTCGCACCGACGTGTTCGTGAATCGCCAGAACTGGTCGGACTGGAGCATGACCCCGCTGCAGCACCAGCACGGGATCGTAACGCCCAACGGGCTGATCTTCGAGCGTCACCACGCGGGCATTCCGGACATCGATCCAGCGACGCACAGGCTCGTGATCCACGGCATGGTCAAGCAGCCCCTGGTCTTCTCGATGGACAACCTGCTGCGCTATCCGTCGGTCTCGAAGTTCCACTTCATGGAGTGCTCGGGCAACACGCTCACCGACTGGACCAAGGTGGCGTCGACCACGGTCCAGCAGACCCACGGGCTGCTCTCCTGCGCGCAGTGGACGGGCGTTCCGGTCTCCTGGCTGCTCGACGAAGCCGGTGTCGCACCCGCGGCCAGGTGGGTCCTCTTCGAAGGCGCCGACGGCTCGAACCACACGCGCTCGATCCCGCTCGACAAGGTGATGGACGACGTGCTGCTCGTCTACGCGCAGAACGGCGAGATGCTCCGCCCCGAGCAGGGCTACCCGCTGCGCGCGTTCATCCCCGGCTGGGAGGGCAACGTGTCGGTGAAGTGGCTCCGGCGCATCAAGGTGGCCGATCAGCCGTGGCACTTCCGCAGCGAGACCGCGCGCTACACCGACCCGATGCCCGACGGCAAGTGGCGGCAGTTCAGCTTCGTCATGGAATGCAAATCGGTCATCACGCGGCCGTCGGGTGGCATGAAGCTCGATCGGCCCGGCTTCCACGAGATCCAGGGCTTCGCGTGGTCGGGACGCGGGCGCGTCAGCGCCGTTGACCTCTCGGTGGACGGCGGGAAGAACTGGCAGACCTCGACGCTCGAGGAGCCGGTCATCGACAAGTGCCTCACCCGCTTCCGTTACCGGTGGAACTGGGATGGGCGCCCGGCGGTGATCGCCAGCCGGGCCGTCGACTCGACCGGCTACGTGCAGCCGACCGTGCAGGACATCATGAAGGCGCGCGCCATCGCCGGGTTCGTCCAGCACCACAACGGTGTCTTCCCGTGGTCGGTGAGTGCGAGCGGGGAGGTGCGTAATGCGATCGCGTGATGCCCTCCTCGCGACCGTGCTCATTCTCGGGGCTGCCGCCTGCGTGACGCAGACGTCGTCGTCGCGACCGCCGGAGCGTCCCACCGTCGGCTTCGGTCATCCGATCAGCGAGGCCGACGTCGCGCCCTGGAACATCGACATCCGCACGACCGATGGTCGCGGTCTTCCGTCCGGCCGGGGCAGCGTGGCCCAGGGCAAGGTCGTCTACGAGGCGAAGTGCATCGCGTGCCACGGCCCGGAGGCCAAGGGCGGGGCGATGTACGGCACCATGGTGGGCGGCATAGGCTCGTTCAAGACGAACAGCCGGGTGGTGACCCCGGGAAGCATGTACCCGTACGCGCCCATCCTGTTCGACTACGTGCGCCGCTCGATGCCCATGGATCGGCCGCTCTCGATGACGGCCGACGAGGTCTACGCGGTCTCCGCCTACATCCTGCACCTCAATGGTCTCGTGCCGGCCGACGCCGTCCTCGATCAGGCCACGTTACCGAAGGTCCAGATGCCGAACCGCGACGGCTTCATGCTCGACGATCGCCCGGACACGCGCGCCGTGCGCTGCATGCGCGGCTGCAAGTAGCGTCAGCGCCCTGGCGTCCATGGCCCGGACGGTCTTCGAGGCCTTCACGGCCACCGCGAAGGCGGCCCCGGCGAACGTGTTTCTCTCTGCGCCCCCGGCCACGGGACGCGCCTACCATCCCGACGGCGTCGAATTCACCTACGGTCACACGCACCACGCCGTGTCGAGCCTGCGCGAGGTCTATGCGGGGGCCGGCTACGGTCACGGCCACCGCGTGGCGCTGCTGCTCGAGAATCGCCCGGAGTTCTTCTTCCACTATCTGGCGCTCAACGCGCTCGGCTGCTCCATCGTGCCCGTCAATCCGGATTACCGGCACGACGAGATGCTCTATCAGATGGAGCATTCCGAGGCCGACCTGGCGGTCGTGGTCGCCTCGCGCGTGGGCGACGTGGAAGCGGTCGCGCGCGAGCGCCGCGCGCCATTGCCGGTGATCGACGCTGAGCACCTGCCCAGGACGCTGCCGAAACCGCAGCCACCGCCGCGCCGCGGCGTCCCCGGTCTCGATACCGAGACGAGCCTGCTCTACACCTCGGGGACGACCGGGCGCCCCAAGGGCTGCATTCTCACCAACTTCTATTATCTGAACGCCGGCGCCTGGTATCGCGACCTCGGCGGCCGCGTCTCGATCGAGCCGGGCCGCGAGCGCTTCCTGAATCCCCTGCCGCTCTTTCACATGAACGCCCAGGCGGTGACCGCCACCTGCGCCATCCTCACGGCGAGCTGCCTGGCCCAGCCCGAGCGCTTCAGCCCCTCGCGCTGGTGGAAGGACGTCGTCAACGCCAAGGCGACCATCATCCATTACCTCGGGGTCATGCCGCCGCTGCTCCTCAATCAGCCGGAGGCACCCGAGGAGCGCGCCCACCGAGTGAAATTCGGCCTGGGCGCGGGCGTGGAGCCCGAGCTCCACAAGAAGTTCGAGCAGCGCTTCGGCTTTCCGCTGCTCGAGGTGTGGGGAATGACGGAGACCGGGCGGATCTACGCCGACTGCCACGAGCCGCGCCAGGTGACCACGCGCGCGTTCGGCCGGCCCTTCGGCGGCCTCGCGGCGCGCGTCGTCAATGACGCCGATCACGACCTCGCACGCGGCGCGGAGGGCGAATTGCTGGTGCGCTGGGGCGGGCCCCAGGGGCCGCGCCACGGCTTTTTCTCGGGATATCTGAAGAACGCCGAGGCGACGGAAGAGGCCTGGCGCGGGGGCTGGTTCCACACCGGCGACGTCGTGCGTCGAATGCCCGACGACATGCTCGTCTTCGTCGATCGCAAGAAGAACATCATCCGTCGTTCCGGAGAGAACATCGCCGCCGCCGAGGTCGAAGCGTGCCTGCAGGGCCACGAGTCGGTCGCCCAGGTGGCCGTGCTCGCCGTCCCGGATGACGTGCGTGAAGAAGAAGTGATGGCGTGCATCGTGCCGATGGCCGGCGTGGCCGCGGATCGCGCCCTCGCCGAGCGACTTCAAGACTGGTCGCTGGCGCGCCTCGCCTACTTCAAGGCGCCCGGCTGGGTGCTCTTCGTCGACACCCTGCCGACCACCGGGACCCAGAAGGTGCAGAAGACACAGATCTTCCCTAAAGGTGAGGATCCGCGCCTCCGGCCCACGGCGCTCGATCTCCGCGAACGAAAGAAGCGGCGCTGATGCCGTTGACCTAGGCGCGATGTCGCCTTGTCATGGCCGCCGCAAACTGGCGTGCCACCCCGCGAGTCCAGCCCGGAACTCCCTGTCGAATCTAGCGTGCAGGCGTGGCACCCGCCGTGCACTTCCACCGCGGCATGTCGGGCCGCGGCGTGCTCGCGCTCACCTGCGTGCTGGCCGCGGCCACGACCGGCTGCGCGGCCAAGCTGCGCGAGATTCCCACGCACTCGCTGTCGAAGCGCACGCCGGCGGTCGTGGAGCGCGATACGCGCCAGTGCGAAGACGCCGTCACGGGCCACCTGAAGGGGCCGTGGCTGGGCGGCGAGCTAGAATTTGCCGCCTGCATGATCGCCCGGAACTATCAGACGTTCGTCCAGGTCCTCGACGCGCCGCTCGAGGTGCGCAGGGCGTCGCTGCGCGGCAAACTGTCGTCGGCCCGCGTCCTCAAGGATCTGGTGGCTTGCGAGCGGTTCGCCTCCGACCACGTCAGCGTGCTCGAGAAGATCGGCCGACCGCTCGTCGCGGTGGCCGGTCTCCTCTTCTGGCCGGTGGGATTCGGGGCGTCGACGGCGTCGCCCGTGCTGGCGGGCCAGCGCCGGCGCGACTACACCGCCTGCATGGAGCCGCGCGGCTACGTCGTCACGACGTGGAAATCGGAGCCGAGTGCGATGCCGCGGCAGGGGGAGGGCCCCTGATGGGGGATACGATGCCCTGATGGCGGAGGCGGCCACACCACCCGCCGTACCGGATGCGCTGCACCGGGAGCTGACGCAGGAGCGCATCCAGAGCGCACGCCGGATCAATCTCGTGCGGGTGTGGGGTGTCTCGGCATTCTTCGCGCTGTTCCTCGTCCTCGGTGGCCTCCTCCGCTTGCCCGCCTGGACCGGCAACCTCGATCTCTTCGCGATCTACTGGCTGATCACCGTCGCGGTGTACGTGCTGAGCCGCCGCGTCGAGCGCGTGGCCCGTGTCGCCAGCCTCGCCGTGGCGCTCGTCGACATGCCGATGGTGTTCTTCCTGCAGTGGGCGACGTTCCCGACCAGTCCCAGCGCCAGCGGCGTCGCCGGCTTCACCGTCGGCGTGTACGTGCTGCTGGTCATCCTCTCCGCGCTCTCGCTGGAGAACTGGTTCATCTTCTTCACGGCGGCGGTGGGCGCGGCCTTCGAGGTCACGCTGCAGGAGCTGGCCGGCGTCAGCACCGGCGCGATGGCGTCGACGGTGATCCTCCTCGGTCTGGCCGCCTTCTCGTGCGCCTACGCGCGGAGCCGCCTCGTCGACCTGGTCGCGCGCGTGGATCGCAATCTCGCCGAGCAGCGCCGCGCCGAGCGCGCCCTCCGCCAGAGCGAACGGATGGCCTCGCTCGGTACGCTCGCCGCCGGTGTCGCGCACGAGATCAACACGCCGTTGACCTACGTCGTGACCAACCTCGCGCTCGTCGCCGAGCGGCTGCCGCGGCGATCGGCACCAGCCGGCGGCGGTGATCTCGACACGCGCCTGGCCGAGATCGAGAAGGCCATGGCCGACACCCAGGTCGCCATCGACTACCTGGTCGGTGGGGTCACGGGCGGGGTCTCCGGCAGGCTCGCGCACGACGTCAGGAACTGGCATACGACGGTCATCTTCAGGCTCGACACGCTGGCCGAGCGTCTGGCCCGGCTCAAGACCGAGGTCGGCCCGCTCGAGCAGATCGACCGCATGGTCGAGCAGGCCCGCGACGGCGCCGAGCGCGTCCGCCGGATCGTACGCGATCTGAAGACGTTCTCACGACCGGACGAGGACGTCGTCGCTCCGGTCGACGTCTGGCGCGTCATCGAGTCGTCCGTCAACCTGGCGTCGAGCGCGATCCAGCAGCGCGCCTGCCTGCGCACCGATCTCGCGCCGGTGCCTCCCGTCCTCGCCAACGAGACCCGACTGGGGCAGGTCTTCGTGAATCTCCTCCTCAACGCCGCCCAGGCGATTCCCGAGGGTGCCGCCGCCCGCAACGAGGTCCGCGTGGTGACCCGCACCGACGAGACCGGCCGCGCCGTCGTGGAGGTTCACGACACGGGCTCCGGAATCCCGCCGGAGATCGTGGGCCGCCTCTTCGATCCGTTCTTCACGACCAAGCCGGTGGGCGAGGGGACCGGGCTCGGGCTCTCGATCTGCCACGGAATCGTCGCGTCCCTCGGAGGCGAGCTGACGGTGGAGAGCGAGGTGGGGCGCGGCAGCACGTTCCGGGTCACGCTCCCGCCCTCGACCGTGTCGACGGCACGTCCGGTCACGCCGGGCGGAGTGACGCCCCCGGCGCGCCTCGCGACACCGACACGCCGCGGCCGCATCCTCATCATCGACGACGACCCGCGCATCGGCGAGGCCGTGCGCGAGTGCCTGCTGGATCACGACGTCGTGGCGCTGACCAGCGCGTCCGACGCCCTCCAGCGCCTCACCGCCGGGGAGCGCTTCGACCTGATCCTGTGCGACCTGATGATGCCGGGGATGACCGGAATGGACCTGCACCAGGCCCTGTCCACGGCTGCGCCCGCGAACGCCGCCCGGATGGTCTTCCTCACGGGTGGCGCGTACACCGCGCGAGCGCAGGCATTCCTGGCCGAGGTCTCGAACGCCAGGCTCGACAAGCCCTTCGATCCGACAAGCCTGCGCCACTTCGTCGCAATTTCCTTGGAAAACCGGGGGTCTGGGGTCGAACGTATTAGCGGTTGATGACCACCTTCGACCTCGACGGCTGGGTCGCTCGGTCAGGGGCCCTCGACCTGACGGGCATCGACTGGACCGAGGTCCCGCGGCATCCCCTGCCGGCTCAGGCTGTCCGTACGCTGCTCTACATGCAGGACATCGAGAGCCACACGATCGTCTACCTCCGCTCCCTGCTCGCCACGCGCGCCATCGACGACCCCGAGGTCTCCACGTTCCTGGCGTGCTGGCTGTACGAGGAGACCTTTCACGGCATCGCGCTCGCCCGTTTCCTCGAGGCGGCCGGTCACGCCGTGCCGCCGCGGCCGAAGCCGCACGGTCAGGAGTCGCTCTCGCAGTGGCTGGAGGCGCGCGCGACCGCCTTGCTCTCGCGCGCGTGGGGAAACTTCTGCGCGGTCCACATGACGTGGGGGGCGATCAACGAGCTGACGACGCTGACGGGATACCTGCGGCTCAAGACGGTCGCCGGCCATCCGGTGCTCAGCGATCTGCTCGAGCGCATCATGCGCGACGAGTCACGCCACTTCTTCTTCTACTACCGTCAGGCCGAGGAGCGCCTGCGGCGCCCGGCCGCCGCCGGCGTCGCCCGCTTCCTCGTCGATCACTTCTGGGGACCGGTCGGCAGCGGCGTCGGCGTGCCGGGCGAGCTCGAGCTCATGGCGAAGTACCTCTTCGATGGTGAGGAAGGGCAGATCGCGATCCGGAAGGTCGACGAGACGATCCGGCGCTTGCCTGGATTCGCCACCGTGCAGCTTCTCGAAACGTGGATGAGTCGACATGCCAACGGAGGACGGAATGGCCACAGTCATCGCTGAGCCCTACCGCGCGTACACGCCCCGCCCGTTCACGCGGGCTGAGCGCGACTCGGTGACGATTCTGTTCGGCGGCCTGCACTGGCGCGCCGAGCGGATCCTCCAGGCCGTCCTCGAGCAGAGCGGCTATCGCGCGCGCGTGCTGCCGGTCGCCACCAAGGAGGATCTCCTGGCCGGCCGCGAGGTGGCCGACATCGGGCAGTGCTGCCCGACGAGCTTCACGACCGGCAATCTCGTCAACTTCCTGCGCGGCGAGTCCAAGCGCATCGGCGCCGAGGAAGTGAGCAAGCGCTACGTCTATCTCACCGCCGGGTCCTGCGGCGCCTGCCGCTTCGGCCAGTACCATCAGAGCTACGAGCTGGCGCTCCGCAACTCCGGCCTGGATGCCTTCCGGATGTTCCTCATGGCCCAGGACAACCTCGACCAGAAGGCCGTGATGGGCGACGGGCTCGACTTCAACCTGCCGATCACGCTCGGCTGCCTGTGGGCGATCTTCTGCACCGACCTGGTGCAGGACCTGGAGTACCAGGTGCGTCCGTACGAGGCCGTGCCGGGGAGTACCGACGCCGTCGTCAAGGAGAGCGTCGAGCATCTCTATGAGGTCTTCCATCGGCGGCCGGCGCGTGGGCCCTGGACCTCGCTGGCCTGGCATCTGGCGACGCCCTACTTCACGAAGGCGCTGCGTGAGGTCCACCGCCGCTTCGCGGCGATCGAGGTGGATCGCCTGCGCCCCAAGCCGATCGTGAAGATCACCGGCGAGTTCTATCTCCAGACCGTGGAGGGCGCGCCCAACTACAACATCCATCGCTGGCTGGAGGCCGAAGGCGCCGAGGTGTATCCGGCTGCCGTGTCGGTGTGGATGGACTATCTCCTGCGGCTTGGGCTCCAGAGATTCGAGGACTATTCCGGCATCGAGCGGAGCGCCCGGATCAAGCTCGGCGCTGGCCGGGTGGTGCAGAAGCTCTACCGCGGTCTCGTCGCCCGCCTGCGCCACGCGCTGGGGGACCTGCCGCACGAGATGCCGCAACAGCTCGAGCTCCGACGACTGGCCGCGCCCTACTTCCACAGCCGGCTCGACGGCGGTGAAGGTGACATGCTCGTCGGCAAGGCGCTGTGGGCTCACCTCGGAAAGAAGGCCCACATGATCTGCGAGCTGTCGCCGTACTCCTGCATGCCGAACACCATGAGCATCGGCGCGATGGCCGGCGTCATCGGCAAGTATCCCGACCTGCTCTACGCGCCGCTCGAGATCAAGGGCGACGCCGAGGTCCATGCGCTCTCGCGCTGCCAGATGATCCTGACCGAGGCCAAGAAGCGCGCCCAGCGCGAGTTCGAGGAGACGCTCGAGCGTACGCGCCTCACCGTCGACGAGGTCCGTGCGTACGTGGATGCGCATCCGGTCATGAAGCGCGCCACGTACCGGGTACCTCACAGCGGGGCGGTCGCGGGGACCGGCGCCAACATGGTGATGCACGTCGCTCGAGCGATGGGACGGGCAACATGAAGCTCGCCGGCGTCGACGTCGGCTCCACCACCGTCAAGGCCGTCCTCATCGAGGACGGCAAGACGCTCTGGCAGGACTACCAGCGCCACAACACCCGGCAGGCCGAGAAGGTGCTGGAGTTCCTCGGTCGGATGGAGACCGAGGCGGGCTTCACTCTCGGCGATCGCATCTTCTTCACGGGCTCGGGGGCTGGCTTCCTCGCCCCCCAGGCCGGCGGCAAGCTCGTCCAGGAGGTCGTCGCGGTGGCCGCCTGCGTCGAGCGTCTGCACCCCGACGTGCGCTTCGTCTCCGAGATCGGCGGAGAGGACATGAAGACGATCTTCCTCACGCCGAGCGGGACCGGCCGGTCGAAGCAGGTCTTCATGCAGTCGGCCTGCAGCGGCGGCACCGGGACCTTCATCGAGAAGACGGCGCGCAAGCTCCAGGTGCCCGGCGAGCGCCTGGCCGAGATGGCGTACGCGGGTATGAGCCTGCACAAGGTCAGCAGCAAGTGCGGCATCTTCGCCGAGACTGACGCCAACACGCTGGTGAAGACGGGCGTGCCGGTCGAGGAGATCATCGCGAGCCTCTTCGAGGCCGTCGTCTACCAGAACCTCGCCACGCTGACCAAGGGCAACACGCCGCTCCCGGAAGTGTTGCTGCTCGGCGGCCCCAACCTCTTCTTCGCCGGGCTGCAGCAGGCGTGGCGTCACCACCTGACGAAGCTCTGGGAACAGCGCAAGATCGTGCTGCCGGCCGAGCGCGACCCGGCGTCGCTCATCCTCGTGCCCACTGAGGCGCTCTACTACGCCTGCCTCGGCTGCGTCGAGATCGGGCGTGACGAGCCGGCCGGTGTCGGCATCTACCAGGGCCGCGAGCGGCTCTCGTGGTGGGTGGAGACGGGGCAGCACGAGCAGAAGGCCAAGGAGGGGGGGCGCGCGCTCGTCACCGGCGCCGATGACCTCGCGAGCTTCTCCGAGCAGTGGGAGGCGTGGCGTGCCAGGGCGAGCGCCCCGCGCGGCGCGACCACCGCGCCGGTGCTGGTCGGCTGCGATTTCGGCTCGACCACCGCCAAGGCCGTCGTGCTCTCGTCCGAGCGCGAGCTGCTCTTCTCCTGCTACGCGCTCTCGAAGGGCAATCCGATCGAGGACGCGCAGTCGCTGTTCCGACAGCTGGGCGAGGCCGGCTTCGCCGATGTCGCCGCGCTCGCCCTCACCGGCTACGGCAAGGATCTCCTGAAGGACGTGCTGGGCGCCGACGTGGCGGTCGTGGAGACGGTGGCCCACGCCACCGCCGCGCTCCACTTCGTCCCCGACGCCGACGTGATCTGCGACGTGGGCGGCACCGACGTCAAGATCATGATCCTGCGCCAGGGTACGGTCGCCGACTTCCGGCTCAACTCGCAGTGCTCGTCGGGGAACGGCGCCTTCCTTCAGGGCGTGGCGGAGCGCTACGACGTGCCGCTCGAGCAGTACGCCGAGCGGGCGTTTCAGGCCAAGGCGATGCCGGCGCTCGCCATGGGCTGTGGCGTCTTCCTCCAGTCCGACATCGTCAACCAGCAGCGCAAGGGCTGGTCGGCCGAGGAGATCATGGCGGCGCTGGCCGCCGTGCTGCCGGTCAACGTCTGGATCTACGCCGGCCAGCTCCAAAATCTGAGATCGGCCGGCCGCAAGTTCGTGCTCCAGGGCGGCACGCACCGAAACCAGGCCGTCGTGAAGGCCCAGCTCGACTTCATCCGCGGCAAGGTCCCCGACGCCGACGTGGTGCTGCACCCGTATTCGGGCGAGGCCGGGGCGATCGGCGCCGCGCTGTGTGCGGCGGACTGGCGGGGTCGCGGCGCCGCGTCGCGCTTCCGGGGCTTCGCCACGATCACGGCGCTGGCCTACACGAGCACGACGAGCGCCGAGACCGTCTGCAAGTGGTGCCCGATCAACTGCACCCGCACGTTCATCGACGTCCAGCTGCCGGGCGCGGCCGGCCGCGAGTGGAGCAAGGTCCGCCTCGCCCCGGGCTGGGAGCGTGTGATCAGCGGCAACTCGTGTCCCAAGGGACTGGTCGAGGACGTCAACGAGATGCGCCAGGTCAAAGCCAAGCTGGAGGACGTCAAGCGTGACTACCCTAACGTTGCCGAGCTGGTTCGGAAGGACGCGTTCCGCCGAGCCCGCGCCGTCGCGGTCTAAGCTCCGCGTCGGCATCCCGCGCGTCCTGAACGTCTGGTCCACGCACCAGTTCTGGGTGGGCCTGTTCGGGGCGCTCGGCGTCGACCCGCGCAACCTGGTCTTCTCGGCGGACACGTCGGAGGAGCAGGGCCGGCAGTTCGGCAAGGGCCGCGGCACCGTGGACTGCTGCTACCCGGTGAAGTGCGCCACCGGCCACTACGGCGAGCTGATCTTCGGCCAGCGCGAGAAGCTCGACGTGCTGTTCTCCCCGATGATCTACACGCTGCCGTCGTTTCTCTCCGGCCACGTGGCGCGCACGCTCACGTGTCCCCGCGTGATGGCGGCGCCCGAGAACATCAAGGCCGGTTTCCTGAAGGAGCGCGAGGTCTTCGCCGACCAGGGGATCCACTACGCCACGCCGTTCGTCTCGCTGGACGAGCCGAAGCTGGTCCCCAAGCAGCTCTTCGAGGGCCTGCGCGAGGCGGTGCCCGGGCTGACGATGGAGGAGACGGCGCGCGCCGTCGACGCGGCGTACCGCGCGCTGCGGGACTTCAACGACCGGCTCCGCAAGAAGTCACGCGAGGTGCTCGAGTGGTGCGCGCGCGAGGAGCGCGCCTGCCTGCTCGTCCTGGCTCGCCCGTACCACATGGATCCGGGCATCGGTCACGAGATCGAGGTGGATCTCCAGGCCTACGGCTACCCGATCCTGTGGGCGCAGTACTTTCCCATCGACGACGACCTGATGCAGTGGGCGTTCGGCCCCGACCTGGCCGCCGGCGCCATTCGCTCGCCGTTCGACATCCGCGACGTGTGGCCGTCGTCCTACAGCAGCAACACCAACGAGATCCTGTGGGGCGCCAAGGTGGCCGCGCGCGTGCCGTGGATCGCCTGCGTGGTGCGGATGTCGTCGTACGAGTGCGGGATGGACCAGCCGACGTACACGCCGGTGCAGCAGATCGTCGAGCGCTCGGGCACGCTCTTCTTCTCGTTCCAGGATCTGGACTCCACCAAGCCGGCCGGCTCGGTGAAGATCCGCGTGGAGACGATCACGCACTACCTCGAGCGTTACGCGGCCGACATCGTCGCGCGCAAGAAGGCGACGATGCCGCCCGGCTGCCCGCTATTGTCGGCGGGGGCCTCGGCGGCCCCCTCCGAGACCTCCCCCAGGAGCGATTGCGCCGGCAAAGCCGGCGCTCGAACGACGCCCGAGCGCGCCCGCTGAGTCATGGCGCGTGGCGTGTGGATTGCGCTGGCGCTCGGGCTCGGCGCGGTCGCCGCATATCTCGTCTTGTGGCCGGTGCCGATCGATCCGGTGGCCTGGACGCCGCCGCCGGCGCCCGGCTATCAGGGCGCCTTCGCGCGCAACGACCGGCTCACGGCGATGGAGCGCCTGCCGTTCGGCCTTCATCACGGGCCGGAGGCCGTCACGCTCGACGCGGCCGGCCGCATCTACACGTCCACCCGTGAGGGACGGATCGTCCGACTTCGTTCCGACGGCTCGGGCGCCGAGACGTACGCGGAGACGAAGGGAGCGCCGCTCGGCCTCCGCTTCGACGCGAGCGGCAATCTGATCGTCGCCGACGCGCTGCGTGGCCTGCTCAGGATCACGCCCGACCGGCTCGTCACCGTCCTGGCCAGCGAGGCTGACGGCACACCGATCGCGTACGCCGACGACCTCGACGTGGCGCGCGACGGCCGCATCTACTTCTCCGACGCCTCCACCAAGTTCGGCGCGCGGCAGTGGCGCGGCTCCTACTCGGCGAGCTTGCTCGAGATCATCGAGCATCGAGGCAACGGGCGGCTCCTCGTCTGGGATCCGACCACCGGCAAGGCCACCACCGTGATGCGCGGCATCCACTTCGCCAACGGTGTCGCCCTCGCCGACGACGAGAGCTACGTGCTGGTATCCGAGACGGGCTCGTACCGAGTCCTCCGCCACTGGCTCAGCGGCCCTCGAGGCGGTCGCACCGAGCCGCTGATCGAGAACCTTCCCGGCTTTCCCGACAACGTGACGCGCGGCCTCGGTGGGCGCTTCTGGGTGGCGCTGATCTCGCCACGCAGCGGCCCGGTGGACGCGCTGGCGGCCCACCCGTTCTTGAGGAAGATCCTGATGCGCCTGCCCGGCGTCCTGTTGCCGCAGCCGTCGAGCTACGGGCACGTCGTCGCGTTCGACGCGACGGGCAAGGTAGTGGCGAGCCTGCAGGACCCGAGCGGAGGCTATCGCAAGATCAGCTCGGCGCTGGAGACGGCCGGCTACCTTTACATCGGGAGTCTCGAGATGCCCGAGCTCGGCCGGCTGGCCAGGGACCGCACCGGACTCTGATACACTCCGCGGCATCATGCCGGTGAGGATGTAGCTGAGCCACGTTCGCCTCGACCGCGAGGGCCCGCTTGCCCGTCTCACGCTGAACCGCCCGGAAGTCCTCAACGCCGGCGATGCGGCGTGGGTGCGCGACCTCGGCGCCGCGGTCAAGGCCTTGAGCGCGCTCGAGCCTCGAATCGTTGTGATCACCGGCGCCGGGCGAGCCTTCTGCACCGGCGTCGATCTCAAGGCTCTGGCCGCCGATCGCTTCCACCTCGAGGATTTCGTCGCGTGGGAAGACGCCATGACGGCGATGGAGCGGATGGACGCGCTCTTCATCGCCGCAATCAACGGCCACTGCCTTGGCGGAGGCCTCCAGCTTGCGCTCGTCTGCGACTACCGGCTGGCCAGCGCCGATGCACGGCTCGGTCTGCCGGCGGTGAAGGAGCGCCTGATCCCGTCGATGTCGCTCTACCGGCTGCCCCGCCTCATCGGCCTGGCCCGGGCCCAGGAGCTGATCTTGCTCGGCGAGCCGATCAGCGCGCGCGAGGCCGAGCAGATCGGTCTGGTGAATCGCGTTGTGGCGCCGAGCGACTTCGAGGCCGAGCTGGCGCGCACGATCGAGCGCTTCCTGGCCCTGCCGCAGACGACCGTCGCGGCGAGCAAGCGCCTCACCCGGCACGCCTTCGACGTCGGCTTCGACGAGTTCCGGCGGCGCATGGAGAAGGAGTTCGCTGCGTGCCTGGCCTCCGACGAATACCGGGCCGCGATGGCGCTGCTTCGCGCCGAGCCGCGCCGGCCGTGATCGACTACGCGGCACTGGCGCGCCAGTCCCTTCCAGCGCTTCTGGTCGACCGCGCGCGTCGCACGCCGGAGCGTGTGGCCTATCGTGCGAAGACGCTCGGCGTGTACCGGGAGACGACGTGGCGCGAGCTGGCCGATCGCGTGGCGGCGGTGGCGCTCGCCCTGCGCGCGCGTGGCCTGCGCGCGCGCGACCGCGTGGCCATCATGGGCCACCCTCGCCCCGAGTGGATGATCGCCGACCTCGCCGTTCAGGCCGCCGGCGGCATTTCCTGCGGGATCTATCCGACCAGCTCACCGGCCGAGCTGCGCTACCTGCTTCGTCACGCCGGCGCCCGCTTCATGGTCGCCGAGAACCAGGAGCCGCTCGACAAGGCGCTGGCCGTGAGCGCTGACTGCCCGACGCTCGAGACCGTCTTCGTCGTGGACACGCGCGCGCTCTTCGCGTATCGCGACGAGCGCATCGCCACGTTCGCCGCTCTCGAGGCGGACGGGCGTGCGCGGTTGGCGTCGGAGCCCGGCGCGCTGGCCGCGCTGAGCGCGCGCGTCGGGCCCGACGATCCCGCGACGATCGTGTACACGTCGGGCACGACGGCCGACCCGAAGGGCGCCGTGCTCCTCCACGGGCGACACATCGCCGCCGCCGCCAACATGCTCGGCCACTATCCGGTGCTGGCCGAGGGCGAGCACCGCACGGTGGCGTTCCTGCCACTCAGCCACGTCATGGGCCGCAACGCGACCATCACGCTCCCGCTGCTGGCCGACATCGTGCCCCACTATCCCGAGGATCCCGACACCGTGGCCGAGGCGCTTTTCGAAGTCGCGCCGACCTTCCTCTTCACCGTGCCCCGCTACCTCCAGAAGATCGCCTCCCACCTGCTGGTCGGGCTCGAATCGACGTCCACGGTCAAGCGCGGGGCCTATCGCGCGGCCATGCGCGTCGGCCGGGCGTGGATCGCGCGCCACTGGGAGCAGCGACCGAGCGCACTGGTCACGCTCGGGTATCTCCTGGCGCGCGGCCTCGTGTTGAACTGGCTGCTCGACAAGGTCGGCTTCGCCCAGCTTCGCCTGGTGCTCTCGGGTGGGGCGCCTTTGCCGCCGGCCGTCGCCGCGCTCTGGCAGATCTGGGGCGTCAACCTCGCGGAGGTGTACGGCCAGACGGAGGAGGGGGGCGCGATCATCAGCGGTCAGCAGGGCGAGCGCCCGCGACCTGGCGACGTCGGCGTGGTGGCGCCGAACGTGAGGATCGCGCTGGAGAGCGACGGAGAGATCGTCGTCAGCGGCCACCACTTCTTCGCGGGGTACTGGAACGACAACGCGGCCACGGCGGCGACGCTCACGCTGGACGGGCTCCGCACCGGCGACGTCGGCGCGTGGACCGCGGCGGGGACGCTGCGTCTCGTCGATCGCAAGCGCGACTTCGTGATCACGGCCGGGGGCAAGAACGTGAGCCCGGCGCAGGTCGAGAACGCGCTCCGGGCCAGCCCGTACGTGGCGGAGGCGACGGTGTTCGGCGAGGGCCGCAAGTATCTGGTCGCCCTCCTCGAGCTCGACTACGAGACCGTCGCCGAGTGGGCGCGTGCGCACGGAATCGCCTACACCGGCTACACGGCGCTGGTGACGCATCCCGAGACCGTCACCCTCATCGAGGGCGAAGTGGCGCAGGCCAATGAGCTGCTCGCCCGCGCGGAACAGGTGAAGGCGTTCCGGATCCTGCCGCGCGAGCTCGATCCCGAGCAGGAGGGCGAGCCGGTCACACCGACGCGCAAGGTCAAGCGCCGGCTGCTGGCCGAGCGCTATCGCGCCCTGCTCGACGCGATGTACGGCGACGCCGAGGAGCGACGGATCGCCGCTGAGCTCTCGTCACTGCACACCACGCTCCGCTCATAGGAGGTCGTCGTCATGGTTCGACACCGGGCCCTCACGCTGCTCCTCGTCGCGGCGGTGGTCGTGCCGGCGCAGGCGAGTGATGCGTACCGCATCGGGATGAGCGTAGCGATCACCGGCCCGGCCGCGGGCATCTACGCGCCGGCCTTCGACGCCTACAAGGTGTACTTCAAGCGCATCAACGACGCCGGCGGCATCAACGGCCATCCCGTCGAGATCATGTTCGAGGACGACCGGGGCGAGCCCTCGCGCGCCGCCGCCAACGCCAAGAAGTTCTCCGAGGGCGTCATCCTCATCGTCAACGCCTCGATCTCGCCGACCTACAAGCCGCTGATGACGGAAGCCGACGCCGAGAAGATCCCGCTGCTCTTCGGCGGCGGCGTGTGCCCCAGGGAAGCCTTTCCGCCGGCGCACCCGCTGATCTTCTGCTCGACGTCGTTCGGGGCACAGTGGGACAGCCGGTTTGCCGTACCCTTCATCAAGGCGCACGCGGGCAGCAAGGCGAAGGTCGGCTTCGTCGCGCAGAACATCCCCGTGTCGCAGGCCGAGATGGAGTTCGCCGAGAAGCTTGCCCGCGAGCAGGGCCTGGAGACGCTCCCGGTCATCGTCGTGCCCGGCGGCAGCGCCGACTTCACTCCGTTCGCGGCGAAGCTCAAGGACGCCGGCGCCGACTGGGTGCTCTCGTGGGCGCCGTGGCCCCTCGAGATCGGCGTGTTCGAGGCGCTGGGGCGCATCGGCTGGACGGGCCGCTACGTGACGTACGCGCATCAGCCGGCCCAGGACGATCTCGCGCGCCTGAAGTCGCCGAACCTCTTCGCCTTCGGCGGCAATGCGATGTTCACCGAGGGCTTGCCCATCCACAAGGAGATCGAGGGCGCGGTGAAGGGGCAGACGAGCCATCCGCCCCACTATCTGGTCGAGGGCTGGGTGTCGGCGATGGTGCTCGAGCAGGCGCTGCGCAAGTGCGGCTGGCCGTGCTCGAAGGACAAGCTCGCCCAGACGCTCGCCACCGTCAGCGTGGACACCAGGGGTCTGCGCGGTGGCCCGATCGAGTGGACCGCCGAGAATCACTACCGCCAGCGGGCGTACTACAAGGTCTACCGCTGGGACACGGGCCAGCGTGCCGTCGTGCCGGTGGGAGGCTGGACCAAGCTCGACGTGAAGTAACGTGCAGGCCGTCGCTGGCGTCGTCGTCCTGGCCAGCCTCTACGTGCTGCTGGGCGTAGGCTACGTCCTCGTCTACCGCGCCAGCCGCGTGCTGAACCTGGCCCAGGGCGATCTCATGATGGTCGGCGGCTACGCGCTCTTCGCCGCGGTGACGACCGTGAGTGCGAGCCCGCTCATCGCGGTGCCGCTGGCGCTCGCCGTCGGCGCCGCCGCCGGCGTGGTCGTGTACGCGCTCCTGATGCGGCCGATGGCCGGCCACCCGGTGTTCGCGGCCGTCCTCGTCACCGTGAGCCTCGGCATCCTGCTTCGTGTCGCCGTTGTCCTGGTCTATACCGACCAGGCCCGCTACCCACTGCCCGCCATGGATCTTGGGAACCCGCCCGTGCGCCTGCCCGGCGGCGCCGCGGTGTCCACGCTCGACGCGCTGACGGTGATCTCGGCGGCGGCGCTCCTCGCTGGGCTCCTCGCCTTCCTGCGGCTGTCCCGCCTCGGCATCCGCATGCGCGCCGCCGCCGAGCGGCCGCTCCTGGCCGCCCAGCGCGGCATCGACTTCCACGCGCTCTTCGCGCTGTCGTGGGCGTTGGCGTCGTTCGCCGGAGCCCTCGCCGGCGTCCTCTACGCGAGCAACGTGCGGCTCGATCCCTCACTGGGCATCCTCGGCCTGAAGGCCTTCGCCGTGGCGCTCGTCGGCGGCCTCGACAGCCTCGGCGGGCTCGTCGCGGGAGCCCTCATCGTGGCCACGGTCGAAGTGCTGACCATCCGCCACGTCAATCCACTGCTGTCCGACGTCTCGCCGTTCCTCTGCCTGCTCGCGATGCTCCTCGTCCGTCCCTGGGGTCTCTGGGGCACGCGCGAGGAGCTGGAGCGCGTGTAGAGACGGCCCGGTGGCGCACGGCAGCGGCTACTTCAAGACGACGTACGAGGCCGACATGGCGCTGGTCGACACGCGCCTGCGCCGCCTGACGCTCGCCGCGCTCGTCGTGCTGCTCGCTGCCCTGCCACGCGTGGCGTCGCCCTTCAGCCTCGAGCTCGTCACGCAGACCGCGCTGGCCGCCGTCGGCGCGCTCGCGCTGAACGTGTTGACCGGCCTCGCCGGGCAGATCTCGCTCGGCCACGCCGGGTTTCTCTGCGCCGGCGCGTTCACCGTCGGCATCCTGGTCGAGAGCGTGAAGGCGCCGCCGCTGGTCACGCTGCCGGCCGCCGCGCTCGTCGGCGCACTGCTCGGCACCCTGGTCGGGGTCCCGTCGCTCCGGCTCAAGGGCCTCTATCTCGCGCTCGGCACGCTGGCCATGCACTTCGTCGTGCTCTACGCGGCCAGCGAATATCAGGCGCGCTGGGGCTTCAACACGGGCGTGAGCGTGCCGGCGCCCACCATCGCCGGGATCCGATTCCGCAGCGGGCTGCAGTGGTACTACGTCCTCGTGGCCTTCGCCGCGCTGACCACGTTGCTCAGCGTGAACCTCACGCGCTCCCGGGTCGGCCGGGCGTGGATGGCCATCCGTGATCGCGAGATCGCGGCCGCGAGCCTCGGCATCGCCGTCGCCCGCTACAAGCTCCTGGCCTTCGTCGCGTCCTCCGTGGTGACCGCGCTGGCCGGCGCCGTGTGGGCGTACTACCGCTCGTTCGTGTCGGTCGAAGCGTTCTCGTTCTTCGTGACGATCGAGTTCATCGCGATGATCGTCATCGGCGGCATGGGCTCGACGCTGGGAGCGCTCCTCGGCGCCAGCTTCGTGACGCTGCTGCCCTACGGCATCGACGCCGTGGTCGGCGCGCTGGCGCCCGGGGGCGCCGCCCCCTACTGGCTCTTCCCGCTCAAGTTCGGCGCCTTCGGCCTGCTCATGGCGCTCTTCCTGCTCTTCGAGCCGCTCGGCCTCGTCGGCATCTGGCGGCGGGCGCGGACCTGGATCGTGCTGTGGCCGCTTCGCTACGCGCCGCTCAGGAGCGCGCGGTGAGCCTGCTGGACGTGCGAACGATCGAGGTCGTGTACCACCGGGCCGCCACCGCGGTGCAGGGGATCACGCTCCAGGTGCCCGCGGGCCGGATCGTCACGCTCCTCGGCCCGAACGGTGCCGGCAAAACGACGACGCTGCGGGCGATCTCCGGCTTCCTCGACGCCGACGACGCGCGCGTCACCGACGGTGACGTGATCTTCGACGGCGAGGCCGTCACCGGCTGGCTGCCGCACCGGCTCGTCCGCCGTGGCCTCGTCCTCGTCCCCGAGCGCGAGAAGATCTTCGAGACGCTGACCGTGATGGAGAATCTCCAGGCGTGCCGCCGGGGCGGTGATCTCGACGCCATCTTCACGTACTTCCCTCAGCTGGCGGGCCGACGGCGCCAGCTCGCCGGCTATCTCTCGGGCGGCGAGCGCCAGATGCTGGCGCTCGGCGGCGCTCTGCTCTGCCAGCCGCGTCTGCTGCTCGTGGACGAGCTGTCGCTCGGCCTCGCACCCATCGTCGTGCGCACGCTGATGGAGGCGGTGCGCCGCCTCCGCGACGAGCTGGGGCTGACCATCCTGCTCGTCGAGCAGAACGCGGCCGCCGCGCTGGAGATCGCCGACCACGGCTACGTGATCGAGAACGGGCGCATCGTTCACGAGGGCGCCGCGGCCGATCTCCTGGCTCACGAGGACGTCCGTGAGTTTTACCTGGGTGGTGCCCGAAGCCGCGCCGGGAGGACGTACCGCGACGTGAAGCAGTACCGGCGGCGCCGTCGGTGGTTCGCATGAGCGCCGGCGCTGCCCTGGAAGTCGAGCGCCTGTCGGTGGCGTTCCGCGGGCTCCAGGCGCTGAACGGCGTGAGCGTGCGAGCGAGCGCCGGAGAGATCACCGCGCTGGTCGGGCCCAACGGCGCCGGCAAGACCACGCTGCTGAATGCGGTCGGGGGGTTCTGCGCCATCACCACGGGGTCGATCCGACTCGACGGGGCGCCGATCCACGGCCTTCCGTCGCACCGGATCGCGGCCCGGGGCGTGGGGCGCGCCTTCCAGTTCGTCGAGCTGTTCCGTCACATGACGGTGCTCGACAACCTGATGCTCGGCCGGCACCTGCACATGAGGGCGGGGCTCCTGGCCGGCGCCGTGTTCTTCGGCCGCTCGCGCCGCGAGCAAGCGGCGCACCGCGCCCGCGTCGAGGCGGTCATCGAGTTCCTCGAGCTCGAGCGCTACCGCCGCGACGCCGTCGACAGCCTGCCGTTCGGCGTGCAGAAGCTCTGCGGCGTGGCGCGCGCGCTGGCGATGGAGCCGCGGCTGCTGGTGCTCGACGAGCCGTCCAGTGGCATGAGCCGCGAGGAGAAGGAGGACTTCGCGCGCTTTCTCCTTCGCATCAAGCACGAGCTGGGGACGACCGTGCTGTGGGTCGAGCACGATCTCGAGATGGTGGCGGACCTCGCCGACCGGGTCACCGTGCTGGACTTCGGACAGGTCATCGCCGAGGGGCCGCCCGCCGAGGCGCTGAGCGCGCCGCAGGTGGTCGAGGCGTATCTGGGGAGGCAACCATGACGACAGCGTTACCGAAGCTGCCGACGTCGGTGGTGGGCAGCCACGGCCTGCCCGGCTGGGTGTGGCTGGCTCGCGAGGCGATGGAGCAGGACCGGCTGGGCCAGTCCGACCTGCGTGAGCTGATGGAGGACGCCACGCTGGTCGCGCTCGCCGATCAGGAGCGCGCGGGCGTGGACGTCGTGAGCACCGGCGAAATGATGCGCGTGCGCTTCATCATCGGG
>MNEG01000068.1 GCA_001917585.1 Candidatus Rokubacteria bacterium 13_1_40CM_68_15 | reverse complement strand
ACGGCAATCCGGAGATCTACGCGCTGACGCTGGCCACCGGTACGCTGCGGCGGCTCACGCGGCACGCCGGCATCGACACCGAGCCCACGTGGTCGCCGACGGGACAGCAGATCGCCTTCATCAGCGATCGCGCCGGCAGCCCGCACGTGTTCCTGATGGACGCCGAGGGTGCAAGTGTCCGGCAGCTCACGAACGGCGGCCACCACACGCAGCCCCGCTGGTCGCCGCGCGGCGACGTCATCGTCTTCACGACGCGTCAGGGCACGCACGACTTGTGGGCCATCAGCCCCGACGGCTCCAACCCGCGCCGCCTCACTGCCGGCCCCGGTGACAATCAAGGCGCGGCGTGGGCGCCGAACGGACGGCATCTCGTGTTCCAGTCGAACCGTCTCGGCGCGTTCCACCTGTACGCGATGCTCGCGGATGGATCGTCGGAGGCGATTGCCGTCACACGCGGCTCGACGGAAGCGACAAGTCCCTCTTGGTCGCCTCGGCTGCCATGATAGGATTGTCGCCGCGCGGGCTCCCATCCGTGCATCATGGACAAGGAGGCATCATGTTTACCCGTTGTCGCATTGGCAGTGTCGTGGCCCTGCTGCTGTTGGTCGTCGTGATGGTGGGCTGCGCGAAGCGCCCGGCGACAACAGCGGCTTCTGCACCGGCACCGACGGGCGTGGCCGGAGCGACCGGGTCGTCGGGAGGCTCGGGTGGGTCTGGCGGCACCGCCGGGATGCAGCCGGGCGGGAGCAGCGGAGCGGGCGGCGGGACGGCCACGCCGAGCGGTAGCGCCAGCGGCGGCGCGCGTCCGGTTCCGCGTGAGTTCGCAGCGATCGCCGACCTGAAAGATGTCTTCTTCGACTTCGACAAGTACGACATTCGACCGACCGACGCGAAGATGCTCGATGCCAACGCGGCCTGGCTGAAGTCGCACGAGAACATGCTCGTCCTCGTCGAAGGACACTGCGATGAGCGCGGCACCAACGAGTACAACCTGGCCCTCGGCGAGCGGCGCGCGAAAGCGACCATGAATTACCTCGTCGCCCAGGGCGTGCAGGCGAATCGCATCACGATCATCAGCTACGGAGAGGAGCGTCCCGTCTGCAGCGAGCACACCGAGGCGTGCTGGGCCAAGAATCGACGCGCCCACTTCCTGATCAAACCGCGCTGAGTACCCGACACACGATGGCGGGGCGGCCGCTCAGGGTCCTCGCCATCGCGCTGCTGCTCGGAGGCTGCTCCACGGCCGCCGAGGTAACGGGCACCGCCACGCAGCGCGATCTCGTGCAGATCCGTGCCGACGTCGCCTCGCTACAGGCAAGCGCACACCAGCTCAAGGCGCAGGCCGACAGTCTTGGACCTCAAGTTGATGGGCGGCTTCGCGATCAGGCGACCGACATCGAGCGTCAGGCCAACGCGCTCGGCACCCGGGTCGACGGCCTCTCGACATCGGTCACGGGGTTGTCCAGTCGCGTCGACGAGCTCGCCACGCGCGTGGAGTCGCTGAGTCGTCAGCTCGGCGCGACGCCGCGGCCGCCCTCGTCGAGCATCGTGCCCGCGCCCGGCGCCGCGCCGGCCCCTGGTGCCGTCATCCCGGCTCCGAGCGGAACACCGCCGCAGACCGCGACGCCGGTGGCACCCGGGACGCCGATGCCGCCGCCGCCTCCGCGACCGACCACCGGGACACTCCAGCCCGAGGACATCTATCAGGCCGCTTACATCGACTTCAGCAAGGGCGCCTACCAGCTGGCCATCACCAACTTCCGCGAGTTCATCCGGCGCTTTCCCGACCACCGCCTCGCCGGCAACGCCCAGTACTGGATCGGCGAAGCGCACTTCAGCCTGGCTCGCGGCTTCACGGATGCCGCGCAGGCTGACCGCGCCCAGGAAGAGCTCGGGAAGGCGATTCAGGAGTTCCGCAAGGTCGTCGCGAACTACCCGCGCGGGGAGAAGACGCCAGCGGCACTCTACAAGGAAGCGCTCGCACTCATCGAGCTGAAACAGCCGCAGGTGGCCCAGGCTCGTCTTCAGTATCTGGTGGACAATTTCCCGCAAGCCGAGGAAACGCCGATGGCCCGGGAGCGTCTCACCGCCCTCAAAGACCGCTAGGCCTCGCCGATAGCCGGACCAAGCGCCGGGACAAGAGACGAGTCAGACGAGACCCGAGCGAGGAGCCGACCGCGGCGTACGTGGTTGTACGTGACGATCGGCGACGAGCGAGAACGAAGCCTGACGAAGTCTATCGGCCCGGCGGGCTAGTCGGAGTCGAAGACCCAGACGACGGCGAGATCCCGCTCCGGCGGCGAGTACACCATGACGCTGGCCCCTGGATGCTCCGAGTCGGCGGCATGCACGATGATCGGCTCTGCCGGCGCTGGGGTCGGAGTCAGCACTTGCCATAGCGTGAGGGCTCCGACGATCGCCGCAGCGAACGCGCTTCCAAACGCCACCCGGGGATGTCTGAGGCCACGCCGCCCCTGCCATGACTGGCGAGCAGGTCTGGCGATCGCTTCCCGCTCCCGCTCGATGCCGCGTACGACACCCGGCCAGAAACCCGTCCAGTCGGTGGGCACGGCAACCGAGAGGGTCTCGTGCAGCGAACTCCGGAGTCGACGCAGCGCTTCGACCTCGCCCTGACAGCGCTCGCATACTGCAACGTGGGCCGCCGCCATCCGGGTCGCCCCGGCATCCAAGGCCCCGTCGAGGTAGGCCCCGAGGCGCCGCCGTGTGCGGAAACAGGTCAGCACATCGATTGGACGGAGGAAGAGCCCCCCGCTATTCTCTCGCCCGTATGATAGCCGAAGAAGCGGCAACGCTCGCCACGCGCGATCGTGTGAGCCTCGAAGCGCGGCTCGGCCTTCCCCCTACCCCCGGAGGCGGTGTCGTGATCTGCCATCCCCACCCGCTGTACGGCGGCGACATGGACAACCCCGTCGTGGTCCGGGTGGCGGAGGTCTGCAACGAGCTGGGGCTGGCCACCTTGCGCTTCAACTTCCGGGGCGTTGGCGCCTCGACGGGTCACCACGGCCATGGCCGCGACGAGCGGCACGACGTGGCGGCAGCGCTCGCCCACCTCGCCTCGGTGCTGCCGACCGGCGCACCGCTCGGGCTCGTCGGTTACTCTTTCGGCGCGGCGATGGCGGCCAATCTTGCCAGCGAACCTGCCGATTTTCCCCCGCTGACCGCCATGGCCCTGATCGCCCCACCCCTCGTCATGACCGGCGACGAGCCGTTTACCGCGGTGGCCCGCCTCGCAGTCCGCCTGCTCGTGGTCGCCGGCGATCACGACGAGTACTGCCCGCTCCCGGCCCTTCAAGCGCTCGGCCAGCGCGTGCCCTCGGCCGAGATCAAGATCATCGAGGGCGCCAACCATTTCTTCTTCGGCAAGCTCTACCCCCTGGGCCAGGCCGTCGCGGCCTGGGGCCGCGCGCTAGAAGCGCGGCAGGCGGGACGGGGTCACGGTGCCGGCTGACAGGATGACCCGGATGCCCTCCTCGACGCTCAGGCCCGTGTGCAGGACATCGGCGCGCGGGACGAGGATCACGTCGCCGAGGTAGAGGTTGTTTGTCGGAACGAAGACGGTGTTCATCTCCTGCTTGCCGGTCGGCGATTCGACCACGACCTCGCTGGTGACGAAGCCGAAGGCCCAGCCGCCTTCGCGGGGATGCTGTACGAGGACGACCGCTTTGAAGCCGCTGCGGCGCTCCGGCGAGAAGGCATCGACCAGCATCTTGACCGAAGGATAGAGGCGTCCGAAGACCGGCAGCCTCTCGAGGATGAGGTCACCCCAGGCGAGGACACGCCGCCCGACGACGTTGCGCGCGAGCGCCCCCATCAGGAAGATGACCGTTACCGCCGTGAGGAAGCCGAGGCCGGGGACGGGACGCCCGAAGGCCCGCTCGTACATGGGACCGAAGATGTCGTCGATGCGACTCCAGAAGATCCAGAGGATCCAGGCGGTGGCCACGGCGGGGACGGTGACGAAGAAACCGGTGATCATTCGGACCTTGAGCCAGTTCCTGATCCCGGAGCGTTCCATGATGAGGCACACGTGATCACATCACAGCGACGGGGACGCGTCAAGAAACGGCCGCGCGCGCTCGTGACCGGCGGCGCCGTCCGGCTCGGTCGCGCCATCGCGCTGGCCCTCGCGCGTCGCGGAATGGATGTCGCGATCGGCTACCACGGCTCCCGGCGCGAGGCGACCGACACCGTGCGGAAGCTCACCACCGGCGGAGCGCGCGCCGTTGCTCTCCGCGCCGACCTCGCCGATCCGCGTGCGGCAGGCCGCCTCGTCCGTGAGGCCGCGCGCGCGCTCGGTGGGCTCGACGTGCTCGTCAACAACGCCGCCGTCTTCGTGCGCACACCGCTGGCGACGACGACGCCGGCCGCGTACGATCGGCTGCTGGACGTCAACCTCCGCGGCGCGTTCTTCACGAGCCAGGCGGCCGCGCGCCTCATGCGGAACGGCCACATCGTCAACATGGCCGATGCCGGTGCGACCGGCCGCTGGCCTGGATATATTCCGTACACGCTTTCCAAAGCCGGCGTCGTCGCGCTGACCCGGGCGCTGGCGGTGGCGCTGCGCGACCGGGACATTGCCGTGAATTGCGTCGCGCCGGGCGCAGTCCTGCGCCCGGCGGGCTTCTCGCGCGCGCGGTGGACGAAGGTGACCCGCGGACGGCAGGTCCGGGTCGAGGACGTCGTGGCCGCGGTCGTCTACTACGCCACGTGCCCGCTGACCGTCACGGGCCGGATCAGACAGGTGCGCGGTGGAAGAGTTGGAGGCCGCCGATGATCGGTGGAGCTGTGCTGGCGATCTGGTTCGACGTGGACCCGTCGGGGAAGGAGGAAGTGGAGGCGTGGTATCCGCGCCAGCACCTGCCCGAGCGTCTCTCGGTACCCGGCTTTCTACGCGGCCGGCGCTACGCCGTGGCCGGCGACGGTCCGGCGTTCTTCACGCTCTACGAGACCCGGGACGGCGGCGTGCTGTCGAGCCCTGCCTACATCGAGAGCTTGAACAGTCCCACCGACTGGACCCGTCGCTCGCTGTCCGCGTTCCGCGGGATGATCCGCACCGCCTACCAGCGTCTGGCTTCCGGGGCCGCGGACACGGTGGCCAGTCACGTGCTGACCGTGCGCATCAAGCCCGATTCCGGCCGCGGCCCGTACGTGCGTCAGTGGCTCCAGGCCGAGGCGGCGTCGGCGCTCGGCGGGCTGGCCGGAGTGAGCGCCTGGGGATCGTACGTCTCCGAGAGCGGCAGCACCTCGGTCGTCACCGAGGAGCGCAAGATCGTCGGCGAGGTCAGCGCGGCCACACCCTTCTTGACGTTGCTCGAGATCGGTGACGCGGGTGTCGAGGGCGCGCTTCGCGAGTTCTGGCCGACGTGGGGACGCAAGATGGCCGCCGAGACGACCGTGAACCTCTACCGGTTGATGTACGGGCTCGCGTGGCTACCGGGTGGAACGTCCTGAGCGAGTGGCGGCTACGGCGTGATGATGCGGCCGCCACCCATCGTGCGAAGAAAATCTCCGAGTGAGGCAAAGCGCAGGAACGGGTTCTCGCGCTTCTCACGCCCGATGGTGGACGATTCCCCACCGTAGTTGTGTCCGGGGAAGAGGATCGTCTCTTCGGGCAGCGCGGCGAGGCGCTGGGTCAGCGAGTAGTACATCTCGCTCGGATCGCTTCCGGGCAGGTCGGTCCGGCCACAGGCACCGATGAAGAGCGTGTCGCCGGAGATCAGCCGGCCGTCGACGAGAAAACACTGCGAGCCTGGCGTGTGCCCGGGCGTGTGCATGAAGGTCAGCGTGAGCCGGCCCACCTGGAGCGTGTCGTGGTGATCCACTTTCACGAGGTCGGAGCCGAAGCCGCGGAGGAACTCACGCTCGGCCTTGTGGACGTAGACCTTGGTGGCCACCTTGCCCAACAGCTCTTCCACGCCGGGGATCCGTCCCGGCATGCCCCATTCCTCCAGGCTGCCGCCGACGTGGTCCTGATGGGTGTGCGTGACGAGGGCGCCCTTGAGCGTCATGCCGTCGGCGGCGACCGTCTCGACGATCGTGTCGATCTCCCACGCCGGATCGACCACTACGCACTCGCGGTCCAGCGGGTCGCCGACGAGATAGACGAAGTTCTGCATCGGCCCGAGTTCCATCTGCTTGAGATATATGGCCCGGTCGTCCACCCTCGAATAGTAGCGCACGCCCCCCGGCGTACGCTAGACTCCTGAAAACTGAACCGTCGTTCATCAGCGAGGCGATGGGATGACGACCGCAGAGCAGGCGGCAGCCAGGCGAGTGACCTACCAGCTCGAGACCCTGTGGGACTACGACTACGAGCCCACCCACGACGAGCTGACGACCCTCTACGAAACCGCGAAGAAGAATCAGTGGAACGGATCGACGGCGATCGACTGGACGCGGCCCGTGGGAACGGAGGGCCCGGTCCTCAACGTGAAAGAGGCGTTCAGGGGCACCAATTTCTTCACGCGGCTCACCGCCGAGGAGCAGAAGGAGGTCGAGATCCGCATCTCGGCCTGGCGCCTGTCCCAGTTCCTGCACGGCGAGCAGGGCGCGCTCGTGGTCTGCGGCCAGCTCGTGAATTCCATTCCCGAGCTGGACGCCAAGCTCTACGCCGCGACGCAGGTGGTTGACGAGGGGCGGCACGTCGAGGTCTTCGAGCGCTACGTGAAGAAGCTGCACAAGATCTATCCGGTCGATCCCCTGCTCAAGGCCGTGCTCGACGAGATCCTCGCCACCAATCTGTGGGAGCTGAAGCTCCTCGGCATGCAGATGATCGTCGAGGGCCTGGCCATCGCCGCGTTCAACGTCATGCGCCGGCAGACCGCCGACCCCACGCTCACGCAGGTCCTCGACTACGTCTTGCAGGACGAAGGCCGCCACGTGAACTTCGGTTACTTCGCGCTGCGCCGCTCGATCCCGGCCATGGATCCCGACAAACGCGCCTACCTCGAAGACTTCACGGTCAACGCCTGCGATCAGATGTACGCGCGCGACGAGCGCACGGGCTTTCGCTCGATCCAGAGCGTCTGGAACGAGATGGGCTGGGACGGCGAGAAAATCTGGAAGGATACCGTCGCGAACTCGGTGACGACGAAGCACTTCAACAGCTTCCTGTTCCAGGACAACCTGATGCCGCGGCTCCAGCGGCTCGGGCTGATCTCGGAGCGGGTCGCCCCGAGGTATCGCGCGCTCGGTCTGCTGAGCTGACGACTGCGGTGAGCGGCCGCCGCGCCGACGCGCGGCTAGCCCTGGAAGTCTTCGGGGACCTTCGGTAGCTCGAGCTGTCCGGCCTCGACGGCGTAGATCGTCGGCGCCGACTTCGTCTGCACGTACAGCCGCTGGCCGTCCTTCTTGCCCACCATCAGCGTCACGATGGCGGTACCGTCGCCGCGATAGAGCGTGATCTCGCCCGCCGGCTTGTCGAGCCCGTACCGCGCCGGGTCCTCGCCCTTCGGCGCGACGATCTCCTTCCACTTGAGCCCGCGCACGCCGAACAAAATGTCGTCCACCCGGCCCGCGTTGGCCGCGCGCCGGGTCGGCTCGAGCATGCGCCACTCCTGGTCGCCCAGACGCTCGAGCAGCACGGCCTTACCGTCGCGGGTCAGCTGCATGCGCTTGACCGTTTTGGGTTCGAGACCGCTGACGACGCTGCGATCGCGCAGATCGGTGGCCGACTTGCCGAGATCGGTGAGCGCCTTGGCGTCGACGAGGACGACGGGGCCGCGGCCCGCGATGCCGGCGTAGGCGCTGGCCTGACGGCCGCGCGTCTCCGTCGACGGCGCCAGCACGATGGTCGTGGGCGGCGCATCTTTCTCGGTGAGCGTGACCTTCACCTGCGGGCGGCCGACGTAGCGGGCCAGGCCGCTGGCGTCGTCGCTCAGGAAGGCCTGGGCCCGGAGATTCCGCACGTTCATCACCAGCGCGCCGGCCTCGAGCTGATCGGTGGGCAGCGCCTCGGGCTGGCTGATCTGCCAGCGATCACCCTCGCGCACGATCGTCAACGCGCCGCGCGGGCTCTCGACGTCGACCCGCATGACCTTGTCGCGCTCGAAGGCCACCACCGTCTTGTCGCGAACCGCCGCGACGGTCCTGGGCAGCGCCGTCCAGACCTCCTCGGGGAGCAGCAGCACGCTCTGCTCGCCGGCGCGCAACGCGTACACGCCCTTCTTCTTGTCGTCAGCGGCGCCGATCAGGAGCGTCTTGGTGGCGCGGTCCTTGTCCTTGCCGGTGTGGACCTCGACTCGCGTCGGGTGCTCGAGGCCGTACGGTTCGAGTGACCGCGGCGCGTCGAACACGAACTCCTTCACCTTGGCGTTCTGCAGCTTGTCGAGGAAGTCGTTCACGGTGTCGTTGTCGGCGGCGAGGGCCCGCGGGCGCGTGATCTGCCAGCCCTTGTCGCCGTACTGGAGCCCGAGGGGCTCATCGCGCAGGATGAGGTCGACTCCACTGACGTCCTTGCGATCGAAGGCGAGGATCGTCTTGTCCCGAAAGTCGGTCACGGGCTTGGTGGCATCGCGAAGCACACTGTCGGGGATGACGAAGACCGCGGGCTTGTCACGCTCCCGCGCGTACACCCACACCCCGGTCGGATTTTTGGCGCCGAGCTGGAGGCCGAGTTGCTTGCCATCCTTGGTCGTCAGCGTGAGGTCGGCCGCCGGCTTGTCGAGGCCGAACTCGGCGAGCGAGGTCGGCTGGGCGCTGATCTCACGGTCGATCTTCGCAGTGACGATCGTGGTGAGCGCGTCCTCGACGGGCCCGCGGTCGCCGCGCGCCGCCACCGGCCCGAGCATTTGCCAGCGGTCACCCTCGCGCTTGAGGGTGAGCGTGTCGGATGGTCGACGGATCGTGACCTCGGTGACGTCGGCCGGCTCGATCGTCCACAGCCGGCCCTTGCGGGTGGCCGCCTTCTCACGCTCGGGCCCCATGCGGACGTCGTACACGTAGTAGAAGGCGCCCACCGCGATGAGGAGCACGGCGAGGATCGCCGTCGTCTGCCAGCGCATCAGTCGGAGGGGGCCTCGACGGCCCCCTCCGAGGCCTCCCCCAGAACGAATTGCGCCGGCACAGCCGGCGCTCGAAACGGCGTCACCGAGAGGTTGGTGGTGAAAGTCTCGAGCTGCGCGCTCATACCATCGGAGGTCAGTTCGCGGCCCGGCGCCTGATGAGTGCCACGACCCCACCGATCAACACGAGGCCGGGCAAGACGACGACCGGCACCAGGAAGACCATCTGGGCCTGCTGCGACGTCAGGAACACCGGCGTCTGCCTCGTCTCCTTTGGCCGGATGGCGAGCTGATCCTCTTCCTCGGCGAGCCACGACACCGTGTTCAGGAAGAAGTCGCGGTTGCCCTGGACGTTCAGGAACTGGTTGGCGGCGAGACTCGAGGTGCCGTACACGACGATGCGCGCTTTGTCCTTCGTCGCTACGGCCGCCACCGGCAGCGGCCCCTTGGGGTCCTGCGGATCGGGCTTCACCTGCCCGGCCTGCAGGGAGCCGCGATCGGTCTCGCCCCAGGAGTCCGGCGTCGTCCGGGCCAGGACCTGATCGTTCATGCCGGCCGGCGGGGTCGCCGCCGGCGTGACCGTACGCGTGAGAGGAAACAGCGTGCTGACCCCGGCGAGGTCGCGCGTGATCGGGTGCGGCTCGTACTGCTGGATGATCGGCACCTCGGGCCCGATGCCGAAGAGCCGGCCGATCGGATTCAGCTCGATGACCAGGTTGTCGCCCAGCTCCATCCCGTACCTGGCGACGAACTTCTTGATGGCGGCGTCCTGGCCGGGGGTGAGGATCGTCGGATCGGCCATCACGAACAGCTTGCCGCTGCGGGCGATGTAGGCGTCGAGGGCCTCGATCTCCGGCGGGAAGAGCTCCGTCCGCGCGCCGGGGAGGATGACCACGGAGGCGTCCTGCGGCACCTTGCCCTCGCGCGCGAGCATGAGCGGCTTCACCTCGTAGTTCGCCTTCTCCATCGCCGACTTGGCTTCACTGAAGCCGGCCCGCTCGGTCGACGTCAGCTCGCGCTCACCATGGCCTTGCACGACGTACACCGTGCGCTTGCCCTCGCGCGTCAGCTTGAGGAGGCCGTTCGTGATCTTCTCCTCCTCGGCGTCGGTGACCTTCTCGGAGCGGGTCTTGGTCTCCAACACCACCGTGCCGTAGGACTCCACGCCGTAGCGCCGGGCCAGCGCGGGCTCGCGGTCCGGGTCCACCACACGCCACGTGAAGTTGTTGCCGCCGTAGCGCGCGTACTGCTTGAAGAGATCCTCGGCCACGCGTTTGCCCGGCTGATCGCTCCGGAAGAAGGCCACCGCGTTGATGTCGGTCTTGAGACCACGCAGGAGCTGGATCGTCTGCGCCGAGAGGCTGTGTCGCCGGTTCTCGGTGAGGTCGACGCGCGCGTTGTGACGGAAGGAGACGGCCTCGACGAGCCCGACGATGGCCAGCAGCAGTACCACCATGACCGCGGTGTTCAGGCCGTAACGGGCCGTGCGGCGGCCGAACACGCCCCCCACGGCGCGCGCGTAGACCAGCAGCGAGGCCAGCACGAGCACCAGGCCGACGACGACCAGCGCCCAACGCCCCCGCTGCCACTCCGGACGCCAGAAGGGCAGCAGGACGGCGGCGACGAGGACCGCGATGCCGACGTAGCCCAGCCAGTCGAGGATGCGCTTCATCCCTTCCAACGACGAGCCTCCAGCGAGCGCAGCGTCAGGAACAGCGCCACGATCGTGAAATCGAAGTAGTACAGAACGTCGCGCGTGTCGATCACGCCCTTGGCGAAGCTGTCGAAGTGCTCGATGAGCGACAGGTGCGAGAGCACGCGGCCCCAGGTGCCGCCCAGGTAATCACTGCTCCAGCCGATGACCCAGAACATCAGCAGCACGCCGAAGGTGATGATGGAGGCCACGATCTGGTTCTCCGTCAGCGACGAAGCGAAGATGCCGACGGCCAGGAACGTCGCGCCCATCAGGAGCAGGCCGAGGTAGCCGGTGGCCAGCGGGCCCCACTCGACGCGCGCGAAATAGGCGACGAGCAGCGGGTAGAAGAGCGTCATGGCCAGCATCATCGCGTAGAGGGTGAGCCCGGCCAGATACTTGCCGAGCAGCACGGCGCCGTCGCGCACTGGATAGGTCAGCAACAGCTCGATCGTTCCCGAGCGCCGCTCCTCGGCGAACAGCCGCATCGTCACCAGCGGCATGAGGAGGAGCAGGATCACGCTGACGTTGGAGAACAGCGGGCGGAGCACGCTATCGGTGACGTTGAGGTCGCGGGCCATGGCCGGGTTCATCGCCGACTGCATCGAGGCCAGCGTGAAGAAGGCAAAGATCGAGTAGAAGAAGTAGCCCGCGATGAACAGGAAGATGGTCAGGATCACCCACGCGATGGGCGAGGTGAAGTAGAGACGCATCTCCTTCTTGTAGATCGGCCAGATCTTCACTCCGTGGCCTCCTCGGCCGGCATCGCCTCGGCGGCCGCCGGGGTCGGCTCCGCCGCCGGCCGATCGTCGGCCACCGTCTCCTCGCCGGCGACGATGCGGATGAAGACCTCCTCGAGCGTCATGCCGGCACGCCGCAGCTCCCGCAGCTCCCACTTCTGCTGGGCGGCGAGCTGGAAGATCTCGCCTCGCACGTCGCGACCGCGGTCGGATTCGACGACGAAGGTCGCCGCGCCATCCTGGGGGCCGGCGTCGTGCACGTCGAGAACACCGGCCAGGCGGCGAAGCCCCTCGAGCACGGCCGGGTACGGCCCGGCGATCTGCACGTGGACCCGCGCCGTGGGGAAGAACTGCTCGACCAGGGTGTCGATGGGACCCTGGGCGACGATAGCGCCTTTGTTGATGATGATGACGCCGCTGCACACCATCGAGACCTCGGGCAGGATGTGCGTGGACAGGATCACGGTGTGGTCGCCGGCCAGCGACTTGATGAGAGAGCGGATCTCGGTGATCTGCTGGGGGTCGAGGCCGATCGTGGGCTCGTCGAGGATGAGCACGTGCGGGTCGCTCACGATGGCCTGGGCCAGCCCGACGCGTTGCCGGTAGCCCTTGGACAGCTTGCCGATGAGGCGATTCTGCACGTCCGTGATCAGGCAGCGGTCCATCGCATCGGCCACCCGGCCCTTGCGCTCGGTGCGCGCGATGCCCTTCACCTCGGCCACGAAGTCGAGATACGGCCCCACCCGCATGTCGGCGTAGAGCGGCACGTTCTCCGGCAGGTAGCCGATGCGCTTGCGCACTTCCAGCGACTCGCGGAACACATCGTACCCGGCGACGCGCGCGCTCCCGCTGGAGGCCGGCATGAAGCAGGACAGGATGCGCATGGTCGTCGACTTGCCGGCGCCGTTGGGCCCGAGGAAGCCGACGATGTCGCCGGGCGCCACGCTGAACGACACGTCGCGGATGGCGTTGACGGGGCCGTAATTCTTGGTGAGCTTCTCGACTTCGATCATACCGAGATCAACAACCGGGAATTATACACGCTCGGCGGCGCCGCCTGAAACCACCGGCAAGAGCTCGGCCATCCAGGGCGGGATGGCCATCATGCGGCTGGTGGCGCGGTCGAGCACCGCGTGCAAGGTGAAGCCGGTCGCCACCCGTTCCCCGGCTTCGCTGCCGATGGCGTATTCGAAGCGGAACGAGGCGCGCTTCCGCTCGCTGACCCAGCAGCGCACCTCCAGCAGCTCGTCGAGGCGGGCCGGACGGTGGTACTTCACGGACGCCTCGGCCACCGGGATGAAGACCTTGTCGTTGACCTCGGCGATCGTCATGCCGGCCTGGCGGAGATACTCGACGCGCCCGACCTCGAAGTAGGTGAGGTAGTTCCCGTAATAGACGACGCCCATGCAGTCCGTGTCCTTGTAGCGGACGCGGACCGTCGTCGTCGCGATCATCAGGCGAGCATCGTGAAGGCGGCGAAGAATGATCCGAACTCCAGGATCTTGAGGCAGCCCGGAATCTCGCCGGGCTTGGGGAGCGACGGGATCTTCGTCAGGCTGAAACCCGGGCGGTCGCCGAAGCGCGCATGCAGCTCGGACTCGGTGAAGATCCGAACGTGGTCGCAGTAGCCGTGGATCGGCTCGTATTCCGGGATGGGGCCGGCCGCCACGAACTCGTGCATCGGCACGACGAAGCAGAGCCGACCCCCCGGCTTGAGCACCGCCAGCATGGAGGCGAGCGTGGCGTCGACGTCGCGCACGTGTTCGAGCACGGCAAACGAGTACACCAGGTCGAACGTTGCCGGCGGGAAGAGCTGGTGCACTTCCTCGAGGAGCCCCACATGGAACGTCACGTTGGGGAAGCGGTTGAGCTGACGGGCAAGCTTCACATTCGTCTCCGACACCTCGACGCCGTCGACCCGCAGCCACGGATGGCGGGCCCCGACGGCGAGTGCCGCTCCGCCTTCGCCGGCGCCTCCGTCCAGGACACGCGCGGGCCGGTGGGCGAGAATCTCGCGCTCGAGCAGCTGGAACTCCGGCTTGGCCGCACGGCGCCGCACCAGCTTGCGCGTCTTCCGCCCCAGGAGCACCCGCATGCGCCGTTCGATCCACTTGAGGCCGATGTCCCAGCGCAGACGGTAGTACTGGGTCTCCTGAGCCCGTACGTAGGCATCCCGGGTGTCGAGGTGGCTGAGCCAGCCGCGGATCTTCGTGGCCAGCTCGTCGTAGCGCCTGTCGGGGTGGACGGCCGCGGCGGTCCGTACCAGCTCCTCGGCGCCGGCGAGGTTTTCACGGTGCAGCTCCAGGCGAATCGCCTGGATCGTTCCCTCGACGTCGTGGAAGTCGAGTCCCGAGTCCACCACGCTCAGAGGTACTGCCCGTAACGGATCTTCTCGACGACGCTGCGCACGCGCTTGTAGCCTTCCATGGCCTCGAGCAGGTCGGTGGTCGTGACCAGCGGCGCACTGCCGTCCCGGACCGTCTGCCGCACCTTCGCCTCCAGGGCCCGGCGCAGGATCTCCTTGATGTCGGCGCCGCTCATACCGCCCATCATAGGCAGGATCGTTCGGTAGTCCAGCGTCTCGAAGAGCGCGCGGCCGGCATTCTTCTCGGTGCGTGCCCGCATCAGCTCGAGGATCTCCCGCTGGGCGGCCGCGTCGGGCAACGTCACCTCGACCAGGTGGTCGAGACGGCCGGGCGCGACGAGCGCCGGATCGAGCGCGTCGGTGCGGCTGGTCGCGCCGACCACCAGGAGCCGCGAGGGGTCCATGGCGTCGAGCTTCTCGCCGAGCGCGGCGATGAGACGGGCGCTCGCTTCGCGCGCTTGCGGTGGCGGGAGCAGATGGTCGAGCGACAGCGCGTCCACCTCGTCGAGCAACAGCACGCCGCGGCCCTCGCCGACCGCGATGCGAAGCACCTCCTGGAGCAGCTCGGCGGTGTTGGCGGCGAACTTCGAGGTGAGGTTCATGAGCTTGAGGTGATAGAAGATCGCCTCGGCGGCACTGGCCAGCGCCCGCGCCAGCATCGCCTTGCCCGTGCCCGGCGGCCCGTAGAGCAGCAACCCCTTGGGCGGGGCGATGCCCCATTCACGGTAGCGCTCCGGCGTGCTCAGCGCGGTGGCGAAGCCACGCAGCGTCTCCTTGGCCTGCGCCAGACCGCCGATCTCCTCGAAGGTGACGGTGGGATGGATGGCCATCTCCACCCGCCCGGTGAGATCGCCGTACTTCTCGCCCAGCTTGGCGAAGACGTCTTCCAGCCGTCGTTGGAGCGCCCACTCGAGATTGTCCACGGCCGGCGCCATCGTCAGATCGACGGCCGCCGCGGTGCGGGCTCGCGCCCGGATGCGGCCGCCTTGTCGAACACCTGATCTTCCACGAGCACCGGTACGCCGGCGCGAAGAGCGAGGGCGATGGCATCGGACGGCCGCGAATCGAGCGTCAGATCCCCGCTCGCCGACTGCAGATGGAGCGCAGCATAGTAGACGTCCTCACGGAAGTCGGTGATGACCACGCGCCGCAGCGAGACCTTGAGGTGGCCGAACAGCGTGAGGAAGAGGTCGTGCGTGAGCGGACGCGGCGGCGTCACGTGGTTGAGCGGAAGCGCGATGGCGTTGAGCTCGGCCGGCCCGATCACCATCGGAAAGCTCCGCTTGTCGCGCTTGCCGCGGAGCAGAACCACGGGCGCCTGGGCCACGGGATCGATATAGGCGGCCACGACCTCGACCTCCTGGGGGCCGGACACCTTGGGCATCGGCACGTCGCCACGGTCGCGGGCGGCACCGGGGCCACTCGAAAAGCCGGCCAGGACGGCCACCGCCAGCGCAATGATCCCGACGCGACAGCGCGTGCTCATGATGGCTCCTTTGAGTTCACGGAGATTCGCCGGACGCCAGCTTGCGCGTCAGTATACCCGTCCGTGCCGTCGGCGGAATGGCCGGCGGAGGCCGCCGGAGCCAGCCGCAAGCTCACCCCCGCGCCGGCCAGCAGGAGCGCCGTGAGGATCGCCCACATGTATCCGTAGCCGAGGGCGTGGGTCACGAAACCGAAGACGAAGGCGCCGCCGGCGTTGCCGACGAGGAACACCGCGCTGAACAGACCCACGACGGAACCGCGCCGTGCCGCCGGCGCCTCGTCGGTGACGAGCGCGGCGAGCCCCGGATAGAGGAAGCCGTGCGAGCCGCCCGCCATCACTCCGGCGATGACGAGCAGCGGCAGCGCCGGCAGCGGCGCGGCGCCCGGCCCGAGCGCGTGGAGCCCGATGCTGGCCAGCAGCGCGGTGGCCGCGGCCTGGACGAACATCGACGGCACGATCACGGCATGCCGCCCGCGCGTGTCGATGAGCCGGCCTCCGAAGACGCGCACGGCCATGGCCGCGCCGGCGTAACCGGTATAGAACAGCGCGAGCGTGTGCACGCCGAGGCTTTCGGCGAACGTGGGCAGGAACGCGAAGATCACGCCCGTGCTCAGGCCGAAGAACACGGTCACCGCCATGTGCCGCTGCATCACCTCGTCGACGCTGGCGCGCACCCACTCCGACCCGCGAACCGGCAGCCCGGGCTCGCGCGTGCGCTCGCGGGTCCCCCAGGCCAGCACCGCCGTCACGGCGGCGATGATCGCCGACGTGACGAAGAGCGGCTGAAAGCCGAAGCGCCGGATCACGCCCTCGCCGATGAGCGGAGCGATGGCGGTGGACAGCAGGCCCGAGACGCCGTAGATCCCGAGGGCCCAGCCGCGCTTCTCGGGCGGAACCAGGTCGATGACGTGGGAGAAATTCGCGACGAAGAAGACCGAGAAGGCGATGCCCTGCAGGACGCGGACGAGGGCAAGACCGGGAATACTGCTCGTGATCGTTACCAGCAGCGTGGACACCAGCAGCAGTCCGACGCCGAGGAGGAGAAACGGCCGGCGACCGACGGCGTCGACCCACGGCCCCACCAGCGGCTGGCATATGATGCCCACCGCGCTGTACCAGCCCATCACGACGCCGATGTCCACCTCGGTGCCGCCGAGGCGCTGGATGTAGAGGGGAAGCAATACGAAGACGTTGAGGCTGAGGAAGAAAAAGAAGTTCGTGACGGTGGCGCGGAGAAAAGGGTGCTGCGATAGAATCGCCGGCACGAGCGATTATCGCATGGGCGAGACACACGCCGCGCTTGTCCGCGGCTTGATGAAGCGCGGTGATGATTGGATCCTCACGCTCGATCCCGCGTTCCAGGGTCTGCCCGAGACCGCTCACGGCGGCACGGTCCTCGCGGCGTTCCACCTCGCGAGCGGTGCCGAGAGCGCCGCGGTGCGCGGACTGTATCGTCGGCGCGTCCCCGTCGGCGCGCCGCTGCGGCTTGCGCTGGCGCGCGACGGCGATCGCGTGACGTGCTTACTCACCGACGACGCCGGGGCGCTCGTCGACGGCTCCGTGAAGCTCCCCGGTGCGTCGCGCTCCGGTCGCGACGACTCGGTCACGCTCTCCGTTGACGACGGCTACCCGGTGCCGATCTCCCGCTCGTGCTTCGCCTGCGGCACCGACAACGCGCTCGGTCTCCACGCGCAGCTCCGTCACGACGAGACCGTCGTCGGTGGGACCTGGCGGCCGGAGACGAGCCATGAAGTCGCCGGCATGGTCGCACCCGTGGCGCTGACGACTCTCCTGGACGAGACGGCGTTCTGGCTCGGAGTGCTGGCCAGTGGCGAGTCGGGAATGACCACGGATCTCGACGTGACCCTGCTGCGGCCGGTCCCGTTCGGCGCCTCGATCATCGTCGGTGGACGTCGTGGCGACGTGAAAGCGCGGGCCGATGATCGCCGCTACTGGGACACGCACGTGGCCGTGTGGGACGACGCGGGCCAGCGCGTCGCCGAGGCGACCATCACGTTCGTGGCCGTGCGCGGCGCCGCCCGCCGCCTGGTCACCGGCATGCTCGCGATGAATCCCCCCTCCGTCGTCCGCCGCGTCTTCCCCACCCACACCCGTTGAAGAGAGAAGAAGGCGCGCGAGGCCGGCTGAGAGCCGGCTTCGCGTCTGCGCCGAACGCGCGATGTCGGAGGCGGCGGGAGGGGTGGGGTCGCTCGGAAGACCCGTGTATCAGGGCTCAGTTCTGGACACGGCTATCGAGCGGGCCCCGCGCATCGTAGGCGGCGTGGTCGACCGAGCGACCCCACCCGTCCTGCCGCGTCAGGCTTTCAGGTGTTTCTCGAAGAACGCGACACAGCGCTTCCACGCGTCTTCAGCCGCGTCCTTGCGATAGGCCTGGGGCCGATCATCCGAGAAGAAGGCGTGGGGAGCGCCCGGGTAGAGCACGAACTCGACATCGGTGTTGCCCTTCGAGCGGAGCGTCTGCTCGAAGGCCTTCACGTCTGCGACCGGGATGCCGGTGTCGGCCTCGCCATAGAGTCCGAGGACGGGCACCTTGATCTTGTCGGCCACGGCGAACGCGTCGACGCCGGGCGCGTCCGAATAGGTCCGCTTGACGTGGCCGTACCACGGCACGGCCGCGGCGACGGCGGGATACTCCGACGTGAAGTGGAGCGTGAGCGCGCCGCCCCCGCAGAACCCGGTCACGCCGATGCGCTCGGCGCGCGCCCAGCGCTGCTGCCTCGCGTAGTCGGCCGCGGCCTTGATGTCCCCGAGGTACTGGGCGCGCGTGACCTTGCCCGAGATCTGGCCCATCTGCGGGAAGTCCTTGCCCTGCATTCCACCTTCGCGGCTGTAGAGCTCGGGCGCGATCGCGTAATAGCCCGCCTGAGCGAAGCGGCGCACGACGTCCTTGTTCTGCTCGCTGTTGCCGGTGAACCCGGAGATGACGACGATCACCGGGTACTTCGCCATCTTCTCGGGCCCCGCGTGATAGATCGGGATCTTCGTCCCGCCCGAATCGATCTGTTCGTCGCGGGCGGTGATCCCCTTGGTGTCGGTGACGATCGCCTGGGCCAGGGAGACGCCCGGCGTGAGCACACCGCCGACCGTCGTGTAGGCACCGAACTTGAGCACTTCCCTGCGACTCAACGGGTTGGCCATGTGACCTCCTAGTAGATGAAGGGCGTCGGCAACGGGGGACGGCCAAACGGCCGGCCTCCCCGGATCGTCAACACGGGAACGAGCTTCCGGGTTCCGTTGCGCTTGTTGCTGCGCGTGTCCACGAACTCCACCGGACCGTCGACGAGCTCCATGATCGCCACGTCGGCGGGAGCGCCGATCTGAAGCGTACCGAGGCCCGGTATCCGCCCGATGATCTTCGCCGGCTCCCAGGTCGCCCGGGCCACGACCTCCTCGATCGGCATCCCGAGCGCGAGGAACTTCGACATCACCCACGGCAGCGTCGGATAGCCGGGGGTGTTGATGCTGACGGAATGAATGTCGCTCGAGATCGTGTCGGGCAGCATCCCTTGCTGCATCGCCGGGTCGGCCACCGTGAAGTCGAACGAGCCGCCGCCGTGGCCCACGTCGATGATGACGCCGCGCTTCTTGGCGGCCAGGGCGGCCGGCAGCAACGTGCCGTTCTGCACGGTATTGTTGCCGGCGCCGCTGTAGGCGTGGGTGAGGATGTCGCCCGGCCGTAGCAGGTCGAGCAGGTCGGAGAGATTTCCCGGCGCTGCTCCGATGTGACACATCACGCGCGCGCCGCGGCCCGCCAGCTCGGCCGCCCGCAGCGCGCGCCGCAGGGGCTCGAGTCCGTTCTGCCCGACAACGCTCTCGGTGATGCGCACCTTCACCCCGAGCACGGTGTCGGGGTTTTCGGCGACGACCTTGGCGCAGGCGTCCACGTTGGCGTAATCGATGTTGAGCATCTCGCCGGGCGCGAGCCCGCCGGCCAGTCCGATCGATGCGATATGGATGAACGAGAAGAGCCGCGTCCGCGACTGCGGCAGGGCCAGGTGATAGAACGCGCCCCACGTGTGCGCGCCGGCATCGCCCGCCGACACCGCCGTCGTCGTGCAGGTGATGCCGACCATTTCGTCGGCCGGCAGGCCGAGGCCGAGATGGGGGCACAGGTGGGTGTGCAGGTCGATGAGCCCCGGCGTGACCAGCTTCCCGGTCGCATCGATGCGCTGCGTCGCGCGGTCGGCCGGGATGCTGGCCGCCACCGCCGCGATCTGACCGTTCTTGATCCCGATGTCGCGCTTGCCGCGGAACCGCATGCTCGGATCCAGAACGTCCCCGCCGGCGATCACGAGCTCGTACTTCAGCGCGGGGTCGCTCGGATTGAACCCGCGTGGCATCGGCACCGGCATGACGTGGCCGGGGGCGGGCTGGGCCTCCGCTTGCGCGAACGCGGCGCCGGCCGCGACCGCAGTGGATGAGACGAGGAAGCTACGCCGGGATATGTCCATGGATCAGTGTCCTCCCGTGAAGCCGTCGATCCACGCCTGCCACTCTGCGGGGGCGTGACCGATGGCGACGTGATTGCCGCACCGGACCAGCGGCGTGCGGAGCAGACGCGGCTCCGTCTCGGCGCGCGCGAGCACACGCTGGGGCGAGTCGCCGCTGACGTGCAGCCCGAGCGCGCGATAGCGCGGGCCTTCGCGGTCGATGAGCGCACCGGCGCCGAGCTTCTCGACGAAGCGCCGCAGCTCGCCCTTGCTGGGCGGGCGCTCCTTCATGTTCACGAAGTGCACGACCAGGCGGCGCTCGGCGAAGAAGCGCTGGGCCTTGCGCGTGTCCTGGCAGTCGTTGAAACCGAAGATCTGGATCGTTGGAGCGGGTGACGCTTGCACGGCTAGAACCGAGGATGGCCTGTTCGAGGTGCGTGGGGCTCCGTCACGCCCGTTCTCTCGCGTGCTGAAGTTGCTCCCACGACAACCAGGGAACGGCGGGTGAGCCGAGCGGATTGCTCCGTCCGCTCCGCGGTCCGTGATAATCGGATCCGCCGGTCGGGACCAGGTCGAACCGACGACACACGTCGAGATACTCGCTGGTCTGCGCGGCCGAGTGCTCGGCGTAGTAGGTTTCGATCCCCAGCAGACCCGCGTCCACCAGCTCGGGGATGATGGCGTCGCGGTCGGCCAGGCCGGGATGAGCGAAGACCGGCACGCCTCGCGCCTTGCGGATCACCTGCACCGCCTGCACCGGCGTCAGGCGCCGGCGCGGGACGTTGGCGGCGCCACCCGTCTTCAGGTACTTGTCGAACGCCTCGCGCACCGACTTCACGTAGCCGCGCTGGACCATCACCTGGGCGACGTGTGGACGCCCTGGCGAGCCCTCCTTGCACACGGCGAAGACCTCGGCTGGCTCGATCGGCAGGCCCAGCTCGGTCAGCCGCTTGGCGATCCGATGCACGCGGGCGACGCGCTCGTCGCGCTGGCTGCGGAGGAACTCCTGAAACCAGGCGGCCTCGTGCTCGACGAAGTAACCGAGGACGTGGATCTCGGCACCCTCGACGTCGCAGTTGATCTCGAGCCCGGGGACGATCGTCATCCGGTGGGTCGGCGCCAGCGCCATCGCGTCGGCCAGGCCTTCGGTGGAGTCGTGGTCGGTGACGGCCAGCACGGTCACCCCGTGGCGCGCCGCCGCGAGCACCAGCTCGCGGGGAGAGAGCGTGCCGTCCGACGCCGTGGTGTGGGAGTGTAGGTCGACGGCGCCGCGGCTCACGCGGTCAGGTACGCCAACAGGGTCCGTACCGCCACCCCCGTGCCCCCCTTGGGCGCCAGCGGCAGGTCCTTCTCGCTGAACGCGGGACCGGCGATGTCGAAGTGCGCCCACGGCGTCTCGCCCGCGAACTCCTTGAGGAACAGTCCGGCGGTGATGGCGCCGCCGCCGCGCGGCCCGACGTTGTTGAGGTCGGCGACCTCGCTCTTGAGGAACTCGCGGTACTCGTCGACGAGCGGCAGCTCCCAGAGGCGCTCGCCGGCCTGATCCGCGGCGGCACGCAGCTGCCCGGCCAGCGCCTTGTTGTTGGCGAAGAGTCCGGACACGAGCGGGCCGAGCGCCACGACGCAGGCGCCGGTGAGCGTGGCGAGATCGACCATCTCGTCAGG
>MNEG01000071.1 GCA_001917585.1 Candidatus Rokubacteria bacterium 13_1_40CM_68_15 | reverse complement strand
CGTGATCGCGACGGCGATCGGAGTCGCACGGTGATCTACCGCGAGGCGGGACAGTTCAAGACGAGTTACGCCGCAGATCAAGCGATCTTTCCGATCGTCCAGGACCGCATCTTCGTCGCCGTGCTGCTCACGGCTGCGTTCCTGGTGCCGTCGCTCGTCGCCAACGAGTACTGGCTGCAGGCAGTCCTCATCCCGTTTCTCATCTACGCGCTCGCGGCGCTCGGGCTCAATCTCCTGACGGGGTACGCCGGCCAGCTCTCGCTGGGCACCGGCGGCTTCATGGCCGTCGGCGCCTACAGCGCGTTCAAGCTCACGACCGCGTTTCCGTCGCTCAACGTGGTCCTCGTCTTCGTGTTGTCCGGCCTCGTCGCCGCCGGCGTCGGGATCGTGTTCGGCATTCCGAGCCTGCGCATCAAGGGCTTCTACCTGGCCGTGGCCACGCTGGCCGCCCAGTTCTTTCTCCTCTGGCTGTTCAACAAGGTCGCGTGGTTCGTCAACTATGCGCCGTCGGGCACGATCACCGCGCCGCCGCGCACCGTGGCCGGCGTGATGGTGACCGGACCGGAGGCGACCGCGGCCGTCCGCTACGTCGTCGCCCTCGGCCTCGTCGTCGTCTTCGCGTGGGTGGCCAAGAACCTCGTGCGCGGGCGCGTGGGCCGCTCGTGGATGGCCATCCGCGACCGCGACATCGCCGCCGAGATCATCGGCGTGCGCCCACTCCGCACCAAGCTGCTCGCCTTCGCCATCTCGTCGTTCTACTGCGGGGTGGCCGGCGCCGAGTTCGTGTTCCTCTATCTCGGCAGCGCAGAGACGCTCGCGTTCGACATCGCGCTTTCCTTCCTCGTGCTGTTCATGGTCATCATCGGCGGCCTCGGCAGTATCCTGGGCTCGTTCCTCGGCGCCGGCTTCATCGTGCTGGTGCCCATCTTCCTGACCAACGCGCCCCATCTCATCGGCATCGGGCTGCCGGTGGCGCTGCAGAAACAGATCGAGCTGATGGTCTTCGGGGCTCTCATCATCTTCTTTCTGATCGTGGAGCCCCAGGGGCTCGCGCGTCTCTGGCAGATCACCAAGGAAAAGTTGCGACTCTGGCCGTTCCCACACTAGTGGCAGTGCGAAAGAGGAGGATGTCATGAGCAAAATCCTGATCGCCGTGCTGGCGCTGGCCGTGATGGCGGGCCCCGCGGCTCCCGCCGTGTTCGCGCAGGCCAAGGAAGTCTTCGTCCCGCTGCTGGTCTACCGCACCGGTCCCTACGCGCCGAGCGGGATCCCCATCGCCAACGGCTTCGTCGACTACTTCACGCTCGTGAACGAGCGCGACGGGGGTATCAACGGCGTCAAGCTCGCCTGGGAAGAGTGCGAGACGCAATACGACACCAAGCAGGGCGTGGAATGCTATGAGCGTCTCAAGGGCAAGGGCCCGACCGGCGCCGTCGTGGTCAACCCGTACTCGACCGGGATCACCTATCAGCTCATTCCCAAGGCGCCGGTGGACAAGGCGCCGATCCTGTCGATGGGTTATGGCATGAGTGCCTCGTCGGACGGGCGCTGGTTCCCGTGGGTGTTCAACTTCCCGACCAACTACTGGAGCCAGGCCTCCGCCGTCATCCGCTACATCGGTACTCAAGAGGGCGGGCTCGACAAGCTCAAAGGCAAGAAGATCGTCCACGTCCACCACAACAGTCCCTACGGGAAGGAAGCGAACCCCACGCTGGAGACGCTGGCGCGCCAGTTCGGGTTCGAGCTGACCCTGCTGCCGGTCGATCATCCCGGCCAGGAGCAGAAGTCGACGTGGCTGCAGGTGCGCCGTCTCAATCCCGACTGGGTCTTCATGTCGGGCTGGGGCGTGATGAACCAGGTCGGCATCAAGGAAGCGGCCTCCATCAACTTCAAGATGGACCACTTCATCGGCAACTGGTGGTCGGCCAACGACTCCGACGTGGTGCCGGCCGGTGACGGCGCCAAGGGTTACAAGGGCGCGACGTTCCACGCTCCCGGCACGAACTTCAAGGTGTTCCAGGAGATCGCCAAGCACGTCTACGACAAGGGCAAGGGGGCCGGCAAGAAAGAGAGCATGGGCGAGCCGCTCTACAATCGCGGCATCGTCAACGCGATGTTCGCCGTCGAGGCCGTCCGTACCGCGATGGCGCAGTACGGCAACAAGCCGATGACCGGCGAGCAGGTGCGCTGGGGCTTCGAGCACCTCACCCTCACCGACAAGCGGCTCGAGGAGTTGGGGATGAAGGGCTTCACCCACCCGGTGAAGGTGAGCTGCGAGGACCACGAGTCGAGCGGCCCCATCCTCGTCCAGCAGTGGGACGGTAAGAAGTGGAGCGTCGTCTCCGACTGGATCCAGCCGATGCGCGAGGTGGTCCGCCCGAAGATCGAGGCGGCGGCGGTGGAGGAAGGCAAGAAGCTCGGTTACACCATGCGAGATTGCGCCAAGGAGAAGTAGTGGCGCTTCTGTCCGTCAACAACATCGAGGTGATCTACGATCACGTGATCCTCGTGTTGAAAGGCGTGTCGCTGCAGGTTCCCGAGGGGGGCATCGTCGCCCTCCTCGGGGCCAACGGCGCCGGCAAATCGACCACGCTCAAGGCCATCTCGGGGTTGCTGCGGACCGAGCGGGGCGACGTCACCAAAGGCTCGATCGAGTTTCAGGGTGAGGCCACCCATCGCCGCAATCCCGACGAGGTGGTGCGGCGCGGCATCGTGCAGGTGATGGAGGGACGGCACGTTTTCGAGCATCTCACCGTCGAAGAGAATCTCCTCACCGGCGCCTACAGCCGGCGCAACGGCGATTCACTCAAGACCGATCTCGCCCGCGTATATGAATACTTTCCGCGCCTCACGCAGCGGCGCACCGTCATGGCCGGCTATATTTCCGGCGGCGAGCAACAAATGCTGGCGATCGGACGCGCGCTCATGGCCCATCCCCGGTTGATGCTGCTCGACGAGCCCTCGATGGGGCTGGCCCCGCTGCTGGTGGCCGAGATCTTCGACATCGTCAGCCGGCTCAATCGCGAGGAAGGCGTGGCCGTCCTGCTCGCCGAGCAGAACGCGACGATGGCGCTCAAGTTCGCCCAGTATGGCTACGTGATGGAGAACGGGCGCATCGTGCTCGACGGCGACGCGAGGACGATCATCGACAACGAGGACATCAAGGAGTTCTACCTCGGGCTGTCGGGCGTCGGGCAGCGCAAGAGCTACCGAGACGTGAAGCACTACCGTCGCCGCAAACGGTGGCTGTCGTGAGCGCGATGGTGCGCCGGCGCGCGGCGTCGAGCCACGAACCGGGACATCGGCGGGTGCGAGCGCCGGCTTTGCCGGCGCAACCTGTTCTGGGGGAGGCCTCGGAGGGGGCCGTCGAGGCCCCATCCGACAAAAAGAGGTGGCTGTCGTGAGCGCGCAGCTCGAGATCCGCGAGGTGTCGAAGGCCTTCGGCGGCGTGCAGGCGGTCACGCGCGTGAGCCTCGACGTGCCGCGCGGCGAGATGCTGTCCGTCATCGGCCCCAACGGCGCCGGCAAGACGACGCTGCTCAACATGGTGAACGGCTTCTACCACCCGAACAGCGGCCGCATCGTCCTCGACGGCGTCGATATCACCGAGCACCACCCGAGCGCCATCGCCACGCTGGGCGTGGCGCGCACGTTCCAGAACATCGCGCTCTTCCGCGGCATGACCGTGCTCGACAACCTCATGCTGGGTCGTCACGTGCACATGAAGGCGGGCGTGCTGAGCTCGTTCGTGTACTGGGGGTTGGCCCAGAAGGAGGAGGTCGCGCACCGCAAACGGGTGGAGGACCTGATCGACTTCCTGAAGATCCAGGATCTGAGACGGCGGCCCACCGGCTCGCTGCCCTACGGGCTGCAGAAGCGGGTGGAGCTCGGCCGCGCGCTCGCGCTGGATCCCAAGATCCTCCTGCTCGACGAGCCGATGGGCGGCATGAACCAGGAGGAGAAAGAGGACATGGCGCGCTTCATCCTCGACGTCAACGAGGAGTGGGGCACGACGATCGCCCTCATCGAGCACGACATGGGCGTGGTGATGGACATCTCCGACCGGGTGGCCGTTCTCGACATGGGGCAGAAGATCGCCGAGGGCAAGCCCGACGAGGTGCGCAGCAACCCGGCCGTCATCCGCGCCTATCTGGGCGAGAAACGTGATGGCAGTGCGAGGTGAGCCGCGTCGAGCGTGGCAGTGCGAGGCGAGACCGTCCGACGGACGAGCCGAGCGGTGAAATGACCGGAATGGCAGTGCGAGGTGAGACCGTTCGACGGGCGAGCCGAGCGGTGAAATGACCGGAATGGCAGTGCGAGGTGAGACCGTTCGACGGGCGAGCCGAGCGGTGAAATGACCGAAAACGACGAGCGGTGAAATGACCGGAATGTGCGAGGTGAGACCGTCCGACGGGCGAGCCGAGCGGTGAAATGACCAAAAATGGCGAGCGGTGAAATGATTTCGACGACCGTCGACACATTGCCCAAGCTCATGCTGCGCAACGCCGAGCAATACGGCGCCCGACCGGCGATGCGCGAGAAGGATCGCGGGATCTGGCAGACGCACACGTGGACTCAGTACCGAGATCAGGTCCGCGATCTGGCGCTCGGGCTGGCCGCTCTCGGCTTCAGGCGCGGCGACCGGCTGTCCGTGATCGGCGACAACCGCCCGCGTCTGTACTGGGCCCAGGTGGCGGCGCAGTGCCTGGGCGGGGTCTCGGTCCCGGCGTACCAGGATTCCATCGCCAAGGAGCTGGCCTACGTCTGGAACCACGCCGAGGTGTCGGTGATCATCGCCGAGGACCAGGAGCAGGTCGACAAGGTCGTCGCGCTGAAGGCCGAGCTCCCGATGGTCCGTCTGGTCGTCTACGACGATCCGCGGGGCATGCTCACCTACCGCCACGAGTGGCTCAAGTCCTACACCGAGGTCCAGGAGCTCGGGCGCGAGTACGGCCGGCAGCATCCCGCCTTCTTCGCGGAAGAGATCGCCAGGGGGCGGCGCGACGACGTCGCCAACATCTGCTATACGTCGGGCACGACCGGCAATCCCAAGGGCGCGATGCTCACCCACGCCAACGCCATCGCCTTCGCCGAGACGTTCATGAGAGAGGAGGACGTCCGGCTCAGCGACGACTACCTCGCGTATCTTCCGATGGCGTGGGCCGGCGATGCCGTCTACACGCTCTTCTCGAGCCTCGCCGCCGCGTTCACCGTCAACTGCCCGGAGAGCCCCGAGACCGTGCAGCGCGATCTCCGCGAGCTGGGACCGACGACGCTGCTGGCGCCGCCGCGAATCTGGGAGAACATGCTGACCGGCGTCCTCGTGCGGGCGGCGGACGCCTCGCCGCTCAAGCGCTGGATCTTCGAGCGCAGCCGGGCGGTCGCCGAGCGCGTCGAGATCCTGCGCGCCGACGGCAAGCCGGTCCCTCTCGGGCTGCGGCTCGGCTATGCGCTCGGCGACTTCTTCGTCTACGGGCCGGTACGCGACCAGCTCGGCCTCCGTCGCACGCGGTGGGCGCTGACGGGCGGCGCGCCGCTCGGCCCCGACACGTTTCGCTTCTTCCGCGGGTTCGGCATCAATCTCAAGCAAGTGTATGGCTCCACGGAGACGACCGGCCTCGTGTCACTGCAGCCCGATCGTGAGGCCAATCCGGACTCGGCGGGACGGCCGTGCCGCGGCATCGAGGTCCGCATCGCCGACAAGGGCGAGGTCCTGGTGCGCGGCGCCGGCATCTTCAAGGGCTACTACAGGAACGACGAGGCCACGCGCGAGGTCGTCGACCACGACGGCTGGTATCGCACCGGCGACGCCGGCTTCATCGATCCCCGCGGCCACCTGGTCATCATCGACCGCGCCAAGGACGTGGGCACCCTCAGTGAGGGCACGCCGTTCGCGCCCCAGTTCATCGAGAACAAGCTGAAGTTCAGCCCCTACATCCGGGAGGCCGTCGCCTTCGGCCACGATCGGGCCTTCGTGACGGCGATGATCGCTATCGATCTCTCGACCGTCGGCAACTGGGCCGAGCGCCGTGGTCTCGCCTACACGTCGTACGCCGACCTCTCGCAGAAGCCGGAGATCCGCGGGCTCCTCCGCGACGAGATCGCCAAGTGCAACGCCACGCTGCCCGACGCCACGAAGATCCGGCGCTTCCTGCTACTCAGCAAGGATCTCGATGCCGACGACGCCGAGATCACCCGGACGCGCAAGGTCCGCCGGCGCTTCGTGGCCGAGAAGTACGCCGCCGTCGTCGACGCCTTCTACTCGGGCAAGGCCGAGGTGGCGATGACGACCACCATCACGTACGAGGACGGCCGGCAGGGGACGATCCAGTCGCGCGTGCACCTCGAGGACGTCGAGGGGAGCCCCGCCCATGCTTGACTGGCAGTTCTCGCTCCTCCTGCTCTCGAACGGCGTGCTCATCGGCCTGATGTACGCGCTGATCGCGCTCGGCTTCGTCCTCGTCTACAAGGCGACCGACGCCATCAACTTCGCCCAGGGCGAGTTCGTGATGATCGCCGGCTTCGTGGTCGTCGCCTTCCTGCTGTCCTACAAGGCGCCGCTCTGGCTCTCGGTCGTGTGCGGACTCGCCGCCATGATCGCGTTCGGCTTCGGCCTCGAGCGCGCGGTCTTGCGCAAGCTCATCGGCCGCCCGGTCATCGCCGTCGTCATGGCGACGATCGGGCTGGCCGCGGTGCTGCGCGGCATCGGGCCGCTCACCTGGGGCGCCGACACCAAGAACCTGGCCCTACCGATCAGCGACGAGCCGTTCGTGCTGGGGCCGCTCTTCATCCCGCCCATCCAGATCGTCGGCGCGGTCGTGAGCCTCGCCTTCCTCGCCGGGTTCGGCTGGTTCTTCCTCAAGTCGCGCAAGGGCATCGCGATGCGTGCCGTCGCCGACAGCCAGCAGGTGGCCATGGCCATGGGTATCAACGTCGAGCGCTACTTCGCGCTGGCGTGGGCGATGACCGGCGTCGTCTCCGCCCTGGGCGGTGTGGTGTGGGGGAGCCTCCTCGGCGTGGACGTGCATCTCGCGCTCGTCGGCTTCAAGGTCTTCCCGGTCGTGATCCTGGGCGGGCTCGACTCGATCCCGGGCGCGATCGTCGGCGGCCTCATCGTGGGGATCGTCGAGAACGTCGCCGCCGGCTACGTCGACCCCTACGTGGGCGGCGGGACCAAGGACTTCGCGCCGTACGTGCTAATGATCCTGGCGCTGATGATTCGACCGTATGGCATCTTCGGCAAGCGCATCATCGAAAGGATATGAACATCAACCTGACGCGCTCGAGCAATGCAGGGTCCCGGGCCGGACGGCGCCCCTGTTCGACCACGCAAATCGACGCTGCGTTGCGCGACGTATTCGGGCCACGATTCGCAGCCGGGGCCGACGCGGTACCCAGAAGATACGGGTCTCACAGGGGTGCCGCCCAGCCCGGGACCCTCCGATCCTCCACCACGATCGGTGGAAGTACACCATGATTCATCGCGAGTGCGGCGTGCTCAAGACGACGTACGAGGCGGACATGGCGCTCTATCCGCTGCCGATCGCAAAGTGGACGGTGGCCGCGCTCGCCGTGTTCTTCTTCGTCGTGCTTCCGCTCAGCGTCCACGAGTATTACCTCTCGGTCGTCAATCTCTGCTCGATCGCCATCATCGGCGCGCTCGGCCTCAACATCCTGGTGGGCTACACCGGCCAGATCTCGGTCGGCCACGGCGCCTTCATGTCGGTGGGCGCCTACACGGCGGCGAACTTCGCGGTGCGGCTCGGCGCGCCGTGGCCCGTCAACCTCCTGGCCGGCGGCCTGATGGCGGCGGCGGTGGGCGCCGTGGTCGGCATGCCGTCGCTGCGCATCAAGGGCCTGTACCTGGCCATCGCCACCCTGGCCGGCCAGCTCATCATCGAGTGGACGATCAACCACGTCACCTTCATCAGCGGCGGCGTGCAGGCGTCGATCGAGGTGCCGCGCCCGGAGATCTTCGGATACCGCATCGCCTCCCAGGTGCAGATGTACTTCTTCCTGCTCGTCTTCGTCGTGCTCGCGCTGGTGGGAACGATGAACCTCATGCGGAGTCGCATCGGCCGCGCCTTCATCGCGATCCGCGACCACGACATCGCCGCCGAGCTCATCGGCATCAACATCTTCCGCTACAAGCTCCTGGCCTTCGCCGTGTCGTCGTTCTACGCCGGCGTGGCCGGCGTCCTCTACACGTACTATCTCGGGGTGGCGAACTACGAGCAGTTCCAGATCAACGTGTCGATCGATTACCTCGCGATGATCATCATCGGGGGGCTCGGGTCCGTCCAGGGCTCGGTCTTCGGGGCGATCTTCGTCACGCTGCTGCCCATCGTGATCCGTTACGCGATGGAAGCGTTCGGCGGGTTGTTCTTTTCCGAGGCGTCGGTGCTCAACATCATCCCCAACCTCCGGCTCATCCTCTTCGGGGCCCTCATCATCGTCTTCCTCGTCGTCGAACCCGAGGGGCTGAACCGGCTGTGGCGGAACATCCGCAGCTACTTCCGTGTCTGGCCGTTCGCGTACTGACCGTCATGCGCAAAAGGAGAGTCATCATGAGACAGATCCTCGCGATCCTGATCGGAGTCGCGCTCGCCGCGGGCTCGGCGATGCCGGCCGCGGCGAACCACGAGATCGTCATCGGCCTGCAGTGCGACCGCACGGGCGCCACGCAGACTGTGGGCGTCAACCTGTGCCCCGGCTATCACGACTACATCAGGCTGGTGAACGCCAAGGGCGGGGTGGACGGCCACAAGATCCGGGCCGTTGAGATCGACCACGAATACAAGGTGCCGCAGGGGATGGAAGCCTACGAACGGCACAAGAAGGAAGGCGCGGTGGTGATTGGCGTATACGGCACGCCGCACATCTACGCGATGACTCAGAAGCTCACTGAAGACCGCATCCCCGGGACGTCGCCCGGCTTCGGCTCGGCCGCAGCCGCCGACGGCCAGCGCTATCCGTACATCTTTCCCATCGCCGCGACGTACTGGTCGCAGGGCGCGGCCGCGGTCGATTTCACCAAGAAGCAGCTCGGCGGCTCGCTGAAGGGCAAGAAGATCGCATATCTCTTTTTCGACAACCCCGCCGGGCGTGAGCCGATCCCTGTGATCGAGGACCTGTCGGCCAAGGAAGGCTTCCAGCTCAAGACGTTCGCGGTGCCACCGCCCGGCGTGGAGATGGGCGCCCAGGTGCTGGACATCGCCCAGCGTTACCACGCCGACTTCGTGATCGCTCACCTGTTCGGCCGATCGCCGTCGGTCTCCATCAAGGAGCTGAAGCGCGTGGGCTATCCGCTGCGCAAGGTCGTCTCGTTCGTATGGGGCTCGGCCGAGGCCGACATCGAGGCGGCCGGCGGCTGGTCGGTCGCCGAGGGCTACAACGTCATGCAGTTCGCGGGCGTCGGCACCGACTACCCGGTGCTGAACGAGATCCGCGAGATGTACAAGAAGGAGGGCAAGGAGGCGCCGAAGGAGATGGCGTCCACGGTGTACTACAACCGGGGCGTCCTCATCGCGGCGCTCCACGTCGAGGCCATCCGCAACGCGGTGAAGGGCAAGCCCGACGGCAAGATCACGGGCGAGGACGTGAAGAAGGGCTTCGAGCAGATCAACAACTTCACGCTCGGCGGACTGGTGCCGCCGCTGAAGATCACGGCGACTGACCACGAGGGCGGCGGCCTGGTCCAGATCTGGCAGGTCAAGGGTGGGAAGTTCGAGAAGCAGACGGACTGGTTCCACGCGTACGGCGACGTCGTCGCCAAGCACGTGAAGGACGCGGCCAAGAAGTAGTTGGAGGGCGGGCGGGGGCGCCCCCGCCCGCCGCACCCATGCTCACGCTCAACAACATCGAGGTCATCTACGACGGCGTCATCCTCGTCCTCAAGGGGGTGTCGCTCAACGTCCCTGAGGGCGGCATCACCACGCTGCTCGGCGCCAACGGCGCCGGCAAGACGACGACCCTCAAGGCCATCTCCGGCCTGCTCCGCGCCGAGCGCGGCGAGGTGACCAAGGGCTCGATCGAGCTCCATGGCACGCGCATCGACCGGCTGCCGCCGCACGTGGTGGTCAAGCAGGGCGTCGTGCAGGTCTTCGAGGGACGCCGCGTCTTCGAGCACCTGACGACCGAGGAGAATCTGATCGCGGGCGCCCACGTGCAGGGCGACCGCCAGCGCGTGCGCCAGGGCATCGATCGCGTGTACGAGTATTTCCCGCGGCTGCGCGAGCGCCGCGCCGTGCAGGCGGGGTATCTTTCCGGCGGCGAGCAGCAGATGCTCGTCATCGGCCGCGCACTCATGTCGACTCCGCGCGTGATGCTGCTCGACGAGCCATCGCTCGGACTGGCGCCGATGCTGGTCGAGGAGATTTTCGCCATCGTCCAGCGCCTCAATCGCCAGGAGCAGCTGACCGTGCTGCTGGTCGAGCAGAACGCGACGCTGGCGCTGACGATCGCGGAGCACGGGTACGTGATAGAAAATGGCCGAATCGTCCTTGAGGGCACGGCCGAGGCGCTGCGCGCGAACGCCGACATCAAGGAGTTCTACCTGGGCCTCACCGAAGTGGGGGCTCGGAAGTCGTACCGGGACGTGAAGCACTACAAGCGCCGCAAGCGCTGGCTGAGCTAGGAGGGCGGGGCGTGAAGAGAGTCCTCGGTGGGATCGTGTTGCTGGCCGTGTTGGTGGTCACGCTGGGCGCGTGCGCAACGATGGGCGAGCCGGAGCCGACACTGTACAAGCGGCTGGGCGGGCGCGACGGCATCCGAGGAGTCGTCGACGACTTCGTGGCGTTCCTCGTGGCCGATCCGCGCGTCAACGCCCGGTTCACCAAGCTGACGCCGGCGCAGGTCGAGAAGCTGAAGACCAACGCCTCCGATCAGGTGTGCGAGGCGACGGGCGGGCCGTGCTCGTACCTGGGCAAGGACATGAAGGCCGCCCACCAGGGGATGGCCATCACCGAGGCCGACTGGAATGCGACCGTGGAAGACCTGATCAAGGCGCTCGACAAGCGCAAGGTCGCGAAGAAGGACCAGGAGGAGCTGATCGGGCTGCTCGCGCCCATGAAGAAGGACATCGTCGCGCAGTGAGACCGTCGGAGGAGAAGATGGACCGGCGAAGCGGGTACTGGAACCGTGAGAAGGAGACCATGCCGCCGGCGGCGCGCGAGCGGTATCAGGCCCGGTGGCTGGCCGACCTGCTGGAGCTCGCCTGGGAGAAGGCGCCCGGCGTGCGCCGGCGGCTCGAGCGTGCCGGTCTCGGGCCCAAGGACTTGCGCGGCCCGGATGATCTGGCCCGGCTGCCGGTCATCAAGAAGAGCGAGATGCCCGATCTGCAGAAGGCCGATCCCCCGTTCGGCGGCTTCTGCACCGTCCCGATGCGTCGGGTGCGGAGGATCTTCGTGTCGCCGGGGCCGATCCTCGAGCCGATGGGCCCCGAGATCAGCGAGTGGCACGCGGAGACGTGTCTCTTCGCGGGCGGCTTCCGGCCCGGCGACGTCGTCATCAACACCTTCCTCTATCACCTGGTGCCGGCCGCGCACGAGCTCGACGAGGCGCTCAACCTCATCGGCTGCACGGCGGTGCCCACGGGCGTCGGCAACACCGACACGCAGGTCACCGTGGCCCGCGCCGTCCACGCCACCGGCTACGTGGGAACGCCGAGCTTCCTGATGACGATCCTGCAGCGCGCCAAGGAGATGGGCGTCGGCCGTCTCGGCCTCGAGGTCGCCCAGGTCGGCGCCGAGCCGCTGCCCGAGTCGCTGCGCAAGCAGTTCGAGGACGAGCACGGCATCATGACGCGCCAGGGCTTCGGCACGGCCGATCTCGGGCTGGTCGCCTACGAGTGTCCGGAGAAGGCCGGCATGCATCTGGTCGAGGACGCGGTCGTCCAGGTCTGTGATCCTCAGAGCGGCGAGCCGCTGCCCTACGGCCAGATCGGCGAGCTGGTGGCGACGGTCCACAACACGACGTACCCGATGATCCGCTTCGGGACCGGCGACCTGACGATCATCGACGACGCGCGCTGTCCCTGCGGCCGCACCTCGGCGCGGATGCTCGGCTGGCGCGGGCGCGCCGACGAGGTCACCAAGGTCCGAGGGATGTTCATCCACCCTCGTCAGGCCGACGAGGTCGTCGCCCGGGCGTCGGGCATCGCGAAGTATCAGGTGGTCGTCGGCCGCGAAGGCCATCAGGACTCGCTGAAGTTCTGCGTGGAGCTGGCCCCCGGCGCCAGCGCCGAGGCCGTCACGCCCAGGCTGGAGGCGGCCATTCGCGACGTGATGAAGCTGCGCGGCAGCGTGCAGGTCGTGTCGGCCGGCAGCATTCCCGACGGCGCCAAGAAGATCAGCGACGAGCGAAAGTGGGACTGAGCGTGAAGATCTTCGGCAAGCAGCATCGCGTTGCGTTCTGGGTGGATTGAATGAAGATTTTCAACGAGCAGCACGAGATGTTTCGCGCGACGGTACGGCAGTTCGTCGAGCGCGAGATCATGCCGCACGTCGAAGAGTGGGAAGGGGCCGGCCGGATGCCGCGGTCGATCTGGCCGCGCCTGGGCGAGCTCGGGTTCCTCGGCCTCGAATACGACGAGAAGTACGGAGGGAGCGGCGCCGACCTCCGCACGACGATGGTGCTGCATGAAGAGTGTGCACGCTCGCGCTCGGGCTCCTTTGCCATGGCCGTCGGCGTCCACTGTGACATGGCCTCGCCCCATCTCTACTGGACGGGGAGCGAGGCGCTCAAGACGAAGTACCTGCCGGGCATGTGTCGGGGGGAGCTGCTCACCGCCATCGCGGTGACCGAGCCCGGCGGAGGCAGCGACGTCGCTGCGATCCGCACGCGGGCGGTGCGCGACGGCGATCGGTACGTGCTCAACGGCTCCAAGATGTTCATCACCAACGGCGCCACCGCCGACGTCTTCTTCGTGGCCGCGCGCGTCGAGGCGGGCAGCGCCGACAAGCGCCACCGTGGCATCTCGATGTTTCTCGTCGAGCGCGACACGCCGGGATTTACGGTGAGCCGCACGCTCGACAAGATGGGCATGCGCGCCTCCGACACGGCCGAGCTCGCCTTTCAGGACATGCGGGTGCCCGCCGAAAACCTGCTCGGCCGCGAAGGCGTGGGCTTTTACGAGGTGATGCGCGTCTTCCAGCGCGAGCGGCTGGTGGCCGGCCTGCACGCCATCGGAATGGCCGACCGGGCGCTCGACGACACGATGGCCTACGTCCGCGAGCGCCAGGCCTTCGGTGCCCCGCTGTCCGACAAGCAGGTGGTGCGCCACAAGCTCGCCGACTGCGCCACGCAGCTCGAAGCGGCCCGGGCGCTCACGTACTCGGTGTGCCTCAAGTACGAGGCGGGCGAGGAGGCCGTCCGCGAGATCTCCATGGTCAAGCTCTTCACGGCCGAGATGGTGAACCGCGTTGCCTACGACTGTGTGCAGCTCCACGGCGGCTACGGATATATGCGCGAGTATCCGATCGAGCGCTTCGCGCGCGACGCGCGGCTGCTGCCCATCGGCGGCGGGACCAGCGAGATCATGCGCGAGATCATCGCCAAGCACCTGCCGCTCTGACCTGATGGGCGGGAGATGGCTGATCGTTCTCGTCGCGCTGAGCGGCTGTGCGCCCTCCGCCAGTGAGGTCCCCCGCACGCTGAGGGCGGGTGAGGCCGGCACCGTTCACTTCTCCCCCGACGGCGTCGTCGTCCTCTCCGGCGTCCTTCGCTTTCCCAACGGTGCCGGGCGCGTGGCGGCCGTCATCCTGATGCACGGCTGCGGCGGCGTCGGGAACGCCGACGCTGGGTGGGTGCCGCCGCTCCGTGACGCCGGCTTCGCGACGCTCGTGGTCGATAGCTTCAGCGGGCGAGGCCTGCGGGAAGTGTGTACCAACGCGCTGAAGCTGTCCGCGAACGATCGCATTCCCGACGCCTACGCCGCGCTGAAGCTTCTCGCCACGCATCCACGCGTCGATCGCGATCGGATCGTGCTGATGGGCTTTTCGCACGGAGGCATCGTCACGCTGCGTAGCGCAACGACGTGGGCCCGCGATCGTTACGGCGCCGGCGGTCCGGGTTTCCGGGTCTTCCTGCCGTTCTACCCATTGTGCAGCGTCCGGTATCCGGAGCTGCTGCGCCTGGCCGGGCCCGTTCGCATCCACTCCGGCGAGCTCGACGACTGGACGCCGGCCGCGCCCTGCGCCGAGCTGGTGAAGGACATGAAAGCCGCCGGCAACGACGCCGACATCACGATCTACCGCGGCGCTCACCACAGCTTCGACAACATTGGACTTTCCATCACTCATCTTCCCAACGTCGACAGCGGAGCGGCCTGCCGCATCAACGCCACCAGCTTCGACGCACCGCCTGTCTCCCGGCTTCCCGAGTGCGTCCGCAAGGGCGCGACACTGGGGTGGAGCCCGGCCGCCACCGCTGCGGCGCGAAAGAACGTTCTGGCCCAGCTCGCCACGCTCTTGAGGTAGGCATGGCCGCGCCCGACTTCGTCGCCGTCGGCCACGTCACCCTCGACCACTTCGGTGATGACGTCCGACCAGGCGGCGCCGCGCTCTTCGCCGCCGTCACCGCGCATCGGCTCGGCCTGACGGCCGGGATCCTGACCAGCCACGGCGACGATTTCCCGCTCGATCTCCTGCCGCCGCAGATCGAAGTGGTGACGGTCGACGCGCCGCACACGACGGTCTTCGAGCACCGCATCGATGGGAGCCACCGCACGATGCGGCGTCCCATCGCCGCGCGCTCGCTGACCCCGGCCGACGTCCCGGACGATTGGCGCGATGCGCGCCTCGTGCTGCTGGCGCCGGTCCTCGACGACGTCGATCCCGCGATCGGCGCCATGTTCGCTGACGCCACGCTGGCGGCCGCCGGACAGGGCTGGCTGCGCGCGGCCGGCCGCGACGGCGAGGTGCGTAGCCAGCGCTGGGTACCGTCGCGCGACCTCCTCGGCCGCCTGCAGGGCCTCTTTCTCTCCGACGAGGACGTCCTCGGGCAGGAGGCCCAGATGCTGGAGTGGCTCCAGCGTCTGCCCGTCGCTGCCGTCACCGCGGGGGCGGCCGGCGCGCTCCTCTACGTGAATGGCGAGCGCTACGAGATCAGGCCCCGGCCGGCACGTGAGGTCGATCCCACCGGCGCGGGCGATGTGTTCGCCGCCGCCTTCCTCATCGGGTACCACGTGGACGGCGATCCCTGGCAGGCCGCGGCCGTGGCCACCTGCGCCGCATCGCTCTCGGTGGAAGGGCAGGGGTGGTCGACCATTCCCGACCGCGAGACGATGACTGCAGTCCTCGACCGCTACCGCAAGGCCGAGTGAGCCGTCAGCTTGACGCGCCTCGGAGCGACGACTACGCTGGGCCTCAGATGACGCCGGGCGCCGGTCCGCGCACGATCCGCATCACTGCGGGCGCGGTGTCGGCCACGGCGCAGTTGAACGCGTCGCGGTCTGCGTTGTCGCTGTGGGATGCGCTGCCGATCGAGGCGAAGGCGCAGACGTGGGGAGACGAGATTTACTTCGGTATCGGGATCGCGATCGCAGCGGAGTCGCCCCGGGCGACGGTGGACATGGGCGATCTCGGGTACTGGCCGCCCGGGCAGGCGTTCTGCATCTTCTTCGGAGCGACGCCGGCCAGCGAGGGCGACGAGATCCGGCCGGCCAGCCCGGTGAATGTGCTCGGTCGCGTGGACGGCGACGCCGCGGTGTTCAAGAAGGTCCGCGCCGGCACGCCAGTGCGCATCGAGCGGGCATCATGAGGGAGGAGACGGGGGCATGAAGATCTTCCTCGATACGGCGAACATCAACGAGATCAAGGAGGGCGTGGCGCTCGGCGTCGTCGACGGCGTGACCACCAACCCGACGCTCGTGGCCAAGGAGAAGCGGCCGTTCCGCCCGCACGTCGAAGAGATCTGCGCCATCGTGCCCGGCGACGTGAGCCTGGAGGTGGTCGCCACCGATTTCGAGGGCATGGTCAAGGAGGGTGAGGAACTGGCCCAGATCGCGCCCAACGTCGTCGTGAAGTGCCCGATGACGAAGGACGGCCTCATGGCCGTGAAGCACCTCACGGGTAAGGGCATCCGCGTGAACCAGACGCTCTGCTTCTCGGCGAACCAGGCGCTGCTCAGCGCCAAGGCCGGAGCCTTCTACATCAGCCCGTTCCTCGGGCGCCTCGACGACATCTCGTTCGTGGGCATGGACCTCGTCCGCGACATCTGCGAGATCTACCGGGTGCAAGGCCTGAAGACGCAAGTGCTGGCTGCGTCCATCCGAAATCCCTTGCACGTGATCGATGCGGCCAAAGCGGGCGCTCACGTGGCGACCATGCCGTTCAGCGTGCTCGAGCAGCTCATCAAGCACCCGCTGACCGACATCGGCCTCAAGAAGTTCCTCGACGACTGGCAGAAGTCCGGCGCGAAGATCTAGCGGCCAAAGTCACCGGCACGAGCCTTGCCCCTCCCGCGGACGAGGGAGGGTGTAGCTATGGCAAGACTCGAGCGTGCGCGTGTCTCCGCCTTTGACCCGGTGAGCCCGGTTCCAGTGGTCGCCCGGGGTGCAGGGTACGAGGCCTACCAGATTCTCCGCTGGGGGTTCACGGTCCTGCCGATCATCGCGGGCCTGGACAAGTTCTTCGACCGGTTGGTGCCCTGGCACCAGTACCTGGCCCCAATGGTCAACCGCCTCGTGCCGGTAGACGCCCACACGTTCCTGATGGGCGTCGGCGTCATCGAAGTCATCGCCGGCCTGTTCGTGGCGTTCAAGCCGCGGTTCGGTGGATATCTCGTCATGGCCTGGCTGTGGGGGATCATCGTCAACTTGCTGTTGATCCCGGGCTATTACGACATCGCCCTTCGCGACTTCGGCCTGTCGCTCGGCGCCCTCGCCCTGGCGCGACTGGCGACGAGGTTCGAGGGCGTGTAGCCGCCCACGCGCCCGACGCGCGCGCTCAGGGTGACGCTCGCCATGTCGCGCCCGGCCCGACGGCACGCGTCACGGAGAGCTGGCAGCTATTCGCCGAGCGACTGCGGTGTGGGAAACGCAGCGTGCCAGCCGTCGCCCAGCTCGGCGACACGGCGCAGCGCGGCCGGCGTGTCGCCCCCGATCCAGATCGGAATGTCGCCACGCACGGGCTTGGGCTCCACGCCGAGCTCGTCGAAGCGGAAGAACGTGCCGGTGAAGCTGGGCCGCGGGTCTCGCCAGCACGCGCGCAGCACGCGCAGCGCCTCGTCGCTCCACGCGCCTCGCTTCCGGAAATCGACACCGAACAGCTCGATCTCCTCCTTCATCCATCCGACGCCGGCGCCGACGATGACGCGCCCGCCACTCAGCTGGTCGAGCGTCGCCAGCATCTTGGCGAGCAACACCGGATGGCGGTGGGCGAGCACCAGCACGGTCGTGCCGAGCGCGATGCGCTCGGTCGCCCCGGCGACGACGGAGAGCGTCGTCAGCGGCTCGAGAAACGGCGTCGCTGGCGGCAGAGGGAAGTCGCCAGTGGGGCTGTACGGGTAACGTGAGCGGATCGTCCACGGAATCACGACGTGGTCGCTCACCCAGAGCGAGTCGAAGCCGAGCGACTCCATGCGCCGTGCGAACCCGAGGATCGTCGCCCGCGTGGCTGCCGGCCCGTAGACCGGCAGGTGGCAGCCGATCTTCATCCGTCGGTCATCAATCGCCGGCGACGTGGACGAGGCGGTCCTTGAGCTCGCCGCCCTCGACCATCGCGGCCAGGCGCGAGCGCTGGATCTTGCCGCTGGACGTCTTCGGAATCGTGCCGGCCCGCACCAGCAGCACGCGAGCGGGACGATGGCCGCCATGATGATGCACGCGACGGACGATCTCGGCGACGAGGTCGCGGTACACGTCCGGCGCCGCGTTCTCGTCACGAACCTCTGCCACCACGTGGAGCCGCTGCGTTCCGGTGCGCTGGCTCTCGACGCCGACCGCCGCCGAGTAACGCACACCGGGCACCTCGTCGACGACGTCCTCGATGTCCGAGGGCACGACGTTGGCGCCGCCCAGGATCATCAGATCCTTCAGCCGGCCCGAGATGTAGAGAAAGCCCTCCGCGTCGATGAAGCCGAGATCGCCCGTGCGCAGCCAGCCGTCGGCGGTGAGGACCCTGGCCGTCGCTTCGGGGTCGTTGTAGTAGCCGCGCATCACGCCCGGGCTCTTGACGCAGATCTCGCCGATATTCATCGGAGGTAGAGCCAGGAGTGAATCGTGGGTGGCCTGTTCGAGGTGCGGCGTGGCTCCGTTCGTATCCCTGGTGTCTTCCCGTGGAGTTGCGATCTGGACGGAGACGCCGCGGCACGGCCGGCCGACGGAGACGAAGCGTCCCGTAGGATCCGTGCGCACCGGCATGCCGATCGGCCAGATGGCGACGGCCAGGGTGGCCTCGGCGAGCCCGTAGCACGGCGCGATGATGTGCTTGAGCCCGAAGTGCCGCTCGAACCCTTCGATGGTGGACAGGCGCACGGGTTCCGCGCCCGACAGCGCGGCGCGCAGGCTGGTCAGGTCCAGGCCCGACGTGTCGCGCACGTTGCGGATGCAGTTGCGATAGCCGAAATCCGGCGACACCGTGAACGTCGCCCGGACTTCCGTGATCAGCTCGAGCCACTGGCGTGGATTGCGCAGGTCGGGTGGCAGCAGCCAGATCGGCGTGCCGGCTAGCGGCGGCGTGAACGCGCAGCCGATCAGCCCCATGTCATGGTAGAGCGGCAGCCACGACACGACGCGGTCGTCGGCGGTGATGCCGGCGGCCTCGGCCATCGCATGACAGGTGGTGACGACGTTCTCGTGAGTCAGGACGACGCCGCGCGGGCGGCCCGTCGAGCCCGAGGTGTACTGCAGGAACGCGACGTCCTCCGGTCCGCTCTCGGGCAGATGGTTTGCCGGCGCTCCGGTCTCGAGATCCGGCGGCTCGAGCACGGCCCGGACGCCGGGAGCTGACGTCAAGCTCTCGTCGACGCTCTTGCGGAACCACCCGATCGTCGCGACCGCCACACTTTCGGAATCGTTCAGGATGTTGGCGGTGGCCTCCACGCCGAGCGTCGGATAAAGCGGTACCGGGACGGCGCCCAATCGCAGCGCGCCCAGGAACGTCGCGAAGAATTCCGTGCACGTCGGGTAGATGAGCGCGACCTTGTCGCCGGGGCTCACCCCGGCGGCGCTCAGCGCGCCGGCGTACCGGGCGCTCTGCTCCCAGAGACGACCATAGCTCACCGTCTCGCCGTAGAGGTGAAAGTAGGGCCGGGCCGGGTCGAGGGCCGTCCGCCTGCCCAGCACCTCTGTCAGCGTCGTTGCTGTCATCGGGTCGCGCTCAGCCATGACGCTCCTCGTCAGTGTTCTAGAGCAGAATCGACGATCCGTGCAACCGTCGTGCCGTCAGCGCGGCATGACGATGCGATCGAACGCCTCCGCGAATGCATACCGCTTTGTCTTGCCCAGGGTGGCCGCCCGTTCACGGACGCGTTCTTCGACGCCCGCGAAGTCCTGGAACTGGCTCTGGTGACAGGCGAGCGCCTTGAGCTTCAGATCCATCACCTCGGAGATGTCGACGACGATGTCGGCATCGTCCCATTGCATCAGATTGACCTCGCGAACCTTGTGCGGCTCGCACTCCGGCAGCAGCTCGGGAAACGCCATGTGGTCGCGGGCGAGCGGATAGATGCAGTCGAGCGCGACGCCGGAGATCGTCCGATGGTCACGATGTGACGCGTACAGGTTCTTCGTGCGCAGCGGCTGCATGGTGATGACCAGGTCGGGCCGCCACTTCCGGATCTGCCGGGTCACCTCGCGGCGGAGGTCGCGCGTGTCCTCAAGCTCGCCGTCCTCGTGCCCGAGGAACTCGACGCGCTCGACGCCGAGCACGCGGGCGGCGTTTCGCTGCTCCGCCTCGCGGATCGTAGCCAGGCGCTGGGGCGTCATCGTGCGGTCGCTCGAGCCCTTGTTGCCGTTGGTGGCGATGACGTAGGTGACCTCGCGGCCTTCCTTGACGTGTTTGGCGACGGTGCCGCCGGCGCCGAACTCGGAATCGTCGGGATGCGCCGTGATCACCATCACCCGGTCGATCTTCTGACCCGCCATTCCTCCTCCTGACGGAGTGATGTCCTCGATGCGGGCATAGCATACAGGACGCCGCCGAAACTCCAGAGTTCGCCGCACCGACTGCTACAATCCCGGCCGGACCCAATGGTGAGGCGCCGTGTCGGGCTCATGGTCATGCTCGCTCTCCTCACCATCGGCGCCCTGCTGTCCCTCCTTCCCGCGGATGCCGGCGCCATTCGCCTCGCCGGTGTGAGCGTCACGTGGTGGTACGCGATCGTCCTCGCTCCCGCGGTCGCCACGGTCGTCGGCCTGGTTGTCGGTGGCGCACCGGCCGGCGTCCGCTCGGTCGCGCTGTGGGCCACACCAGCCCTGTTCGTACCGGTCGCCACGCAGATCTTCACCGCCACACCGGCCGCGCCACTCGTCGCTCTCGCGGCCATGCTTGCGCCGATCATGGCCCGCCTCGTTCGCGCACGCGACGCCAGGTCTCTGCCGCGACCGCTTGGCGCCGGTCTCCTCACGGGGGTCGTCGCGCTCGTGGCCTGGGCGAATTTCCTGGTTGTGGCGGACGCCGCCCGTGGCCTGGGCGGGGAGCGCTGGCACGGGCTTGCGCTGGCCGCACCCATCGCACTCGCCCTGGCGTGGCGCGGCGATACAGAGTGGCGCCTGCCCGTGCTCTTCGCATCGGTCGGCCTGCTGGCCATCGCGGTTGTCGCGGTCGCCGTCGGGACGACCGTCACCCCGTGGCGAGCGTGGAGTCGGCTCGCCTCCCGGCCAGTCGTGGCGTTCGCCGAGAGCAGCGCCTGGGTGAGACAGGGGCGCACGCTGTCGACGCCGACGAGCGTCACATTGACCGAGGCGCAACGCATGACGGCCACGAACACGGCGATCTGGCGCGTCGTGGCCGGTGACGGCGGCGGGCCTGCGGAGTTCGAGAGGCGACTGGCTCCGGGCGACTCGCTGGCTCTGCGATCGGGTGATCAGGTGCTGCTGCCCGCGGGCGCCGGTGTCCGTTTCGAGTCGGGACGCCGCGTGCCGGGTGCTCCACTCTCGGGCGTGGAGTGGGCAGACGCGACGGCGCACAGTGCACTCGGTGGTCTGCTTGCCGCCGCGGGCGCGGTCTTCACACTCGTGGGTGGTGGTGTCGCGCTGCTGGCATCGCCGGCGAGCGCGAGGACGCCGGCGCGCTCCCGCGTCCTGTTGTCCGCGAGCGTGCTCGTCATCATCCTCATCGCTGTCTGCTGGGGCGTCTACGCTGCCGACGTCGGCGCCGATCTCGCGCTCGGGGGCCCGGCCGCGGCGGCATTCGTGCGGCTGCCGTCGGTTGCGATCTCCGGCGCGTGGGGTGGGGCCCTTGCCGTCGCTACCGCGGTGGCGATCATCGGACTGCTGATGACGGCGGTCACGACGCTCGCCGACCGAGCCGCGGGCGCGTGGACCGGCGGCGCCGCGACTCATCACGCACGGGCGTTGCGCGCGGGCGTCGTGATCGTCGCGGCGGTGCTCGCGCTCGTTCCTGCGACGGCGTGGAACGTATTGATGCTGGGCTTGGCGCTCGCCGCCGCCGGGCTCGGCCCGACGCTCGTCGACGCACCACCGCCGGTACGGCTGATCGCTTCCGTCACTGGCTCGCTGGCAGTCGTGTCGCTGGCTCTCGCCGACTCGTGGCTGGCGCCCACGGCGCCGGTGCTGTCCGTCCATCCGGCGCTGCTCGCCGTTCCGCTCGCCGCAGGTGCCGGCTGGATTGCCGGCGGCCGGCGGCACTGACGTCGTAACTTTTCAGGTCCTCGGACATTCGCCTACACACACTTGGGCATTCCTCCTACAAACGCATTCCTTGGGGAAGTCGAGTGACGACGTCTAGAGTCGATTTGAGCGCGAAACTTTCGCGACGCGAACAGCGATCGGACAACGCCGCAAGACTCGGGGGGCAGGCGTGGCCGAACACACAGGGTTGCGTTGAAGTTCGTTCTCGCTGCTGCACTGGTGCTCGCTCTCGCCTCGGCCGCAGGGGCGGCGGTCTTCATCGACGTTCCATCACCTGCGGTCGGGATCGTCACTGCCACGGCGCGCACGGACAATCTGAGAAACCTGGGCGAGATGCGCGTGGTGATCGACGGCGTCATCCAGGTGCGCTGCACGACGCCGCCGAAGACTCCGTGCACGTTCTCGTGGGACACGACAGCCGTTGCGAACGGAAGCCACAGCGTTCGGGCGCAGCGCCTGTCGACGTCTGGCACGGTCACCGGCACGAAGACCAGGCAGGTCACCGTCCAGAACCCGGCTCCCGCGCCGCCACCACAACCTCCAACGCCGCCACCGCCGGCACCTCCGCCGCCGGATCCAACTCCACCACCACCGCCACCACCGCCGCCGGCGCCGACTCCGCCGCCGCCGGATCCAATTCCGCCACCGCCGCCGCCGGCGCCGACTCCACCACCGCCGGCGCCTCCGCCGCCAGCATCGTCGGGACCGCGCGTGCAGGTGTGCCCGTACACGCATTTCCCGGATGGAAGCGGCTGGGGTTATGGGGCCGCCTGCGACACCGTGCCCTATCCGGCGCCGCGACCAACTTCGGTCCCGTGGGTGACGACGCTATCACCCTCGTGGGCGGGTTCCGTGACCGGGCGTGATTGGAATCAGTGGTTCATCGAACCGGTCGAGCACCAGGTCCACGACCTCTACGAAGAGCTGCCAATGTTCGTTCGGAAGGCCGACGGCTCGGTTGTCGTCGGCTGGAAGTACGATCAGGTGTACTCGAACGTCGTCGACTCGGTCGACGGCGTCACGCGGCACGTGAACTACGACGGGCCACGCAATGACGCCCTCGTGAGCCCGTATTCGACCTACGCCCAGAAGCCCGGCACGAACGACTGGTACGGGATCGACGTGGCCGGGCGGCTCTTCCTGCTCCAGGCCAACGGCACGGTCACGACCCTAGCCGGTCCGGTCACGCGCCGCGACGGCGTGCCGCTTCAGGATCCCCCCAGCGCCAGTGGCGTGGGCTCGACGACGGTTTCCACCGCTCAGATCGTGGCCGCCAACAAGGTGACGATCGGGACCTTCGAGGGCGGCCTGCTGTTCAACGGGCCGACCGACCTCGCGGTGGACCCGACGAACGCCAGTGTTCTTTACGTGGCCGACAGCCTCAACCATCGCATCGCGAGAGTGGATCTCTCGACCACGCCCGTCTCGGTGGCGACGTACGCGGGGACACCGCATGTGGCCGGCCGTGTCGATGGTCCGCGTCTCCAGGCGCGGTTCGACACGCCGACGAGCGTGGCCTTCGGGGCGACCGGCGACCTCTATGTGACGGACAACGGACGTCCGGGGGCCGTGCGCGAGATCGAGCCCGATACGGGTCTCGTGAGCACGCTCCCGGCGTCGCCCGCAGTGAACCAGCCGCTCGTCGTGCGCGTCGATCCGCAAGGCGATCTCGTCATCGCGCAGAGCTCGACCAAGACGGTGCACCGGCTCAGCAAGACCACGGGCGCGTACACCCAGCTCGGGTCCTCGTTTGGCGCGACGCTGGACTCCTGGATCTGGCTCGACGTCGACCGCGTCGGGACGATGGGTCCGGTCGGCGACATTGTCGTGGCGTTCTCGGTCGGCCAGGGCCGCGCCGAGATCTGGCGACTGTCAGCCGACGGCACGACGGTGCGTCAGCACGCCGGCGGGACAGGACCTCTCTACCAGGGACCGCTCTCGATCGTCGTCGACGCAGGTGGTCACTACTCCTGGGCGATCGCCGTGTCGTCCACGGAGGCCCGGATGATCACGTCCGGCTTCGGCTCGCTCGGCGTGACCGTGTGGCGCCGCCTCCTGCCCGGGGATCCGAAATACCGAAGCTTCTTGAACAACGACTACTCGTACTGGCTCAACGGCCAGAACATCTACACGCGCGGCACGATCGCCGGCGGTCCGGCGCGCCCGAGCTTCGTGCTGCTCCGGGGACTGAACGGCTTGGGGGCGCTCGGGCTGCCGAACTTCGACGAGATGGCGTACTGGAGCGACGCGCAGCTGGCCGACTACATCCACGCGGGGATGGGCGGCGAAGTTCAGCGCCCGGAGATCACCGGCGGCAATCTCTGCGACCTGATCTTCTACATCCGCATGACATCGATCCGCGCGATGCGCGAGGAGCTGTCACGGGGCGTCTGCACGCTGCCGTGAGCCGCCGCAAGTAGGAGCCGGGCCGCAGAAAACTCCTTTAGACTTGCGCCCTTCGTCCGATCTCGCCACAATAGGCAGGATATGGCGAGTGATCGGATCGTGATCCGTGGTGCTCGGGAGCACAACCTCAAGAACGTCGACCTCGAAATCCCCCGTGATCAGCTGGTCGTCATCACGGGGCTGTCCGGCTCCGGCAAGTCCTCGCTCGCGTTCGACACGATCTACGCCGAAGGCCAGCGCCGCTACGTCGAATCGCTGTCGGCGTATGCCCGCCAGTTCCTCGAGCAGATGGAGAAGCCCGAGGTCGACTCGATCGAAGGACTGTCGCCGGCGATCTCCATCGAGCAGAAGACGACCTCGCGCAATCCGCGGTCCACCGTCGGCACGGTCACCGAGATCTACGATTATCTCCGCGTGCTGTTCGCCCGCATCGGGATCCCGCACTGTCCGTCGTGTGGCCGGGTCATCTCGGCCCAGACCGTCCAGCAGATGGTCGATCGCGTGCTCGGTCATCCGCCGGGGACGCGGCTGCTCGTGCTGGCTCCGGTCATTCGCGGCCGCAAGGGCGAGTACAAGAAGATGTTCTTCGATCTGCGTCGTCAGGGCTATTCGCGCGTGCGCGTGAATGGCGTGCTGCGGGAGCTGAGCGACGAGATCGACCTCGACAAGAACCGCAAGCACACCATCGAGGTCCTCGTCGACCGACTCGTCGTCCGTGAGAACGTGGGCAGCCGGCTCGCCGACTCGCTGGAGACGGCGCTGCGACTCGCCGACGGCGTCGTCCAGGTCGAGCCCGTAGGCGACGCCGACCGTGGGAGCGCCACAGCGCAAACGGGGGGGGCCGGGGGGAGCGGTACGGTCCCCCCAGTTAAACAATCAAGGCCATCAGTCAAATCGCCAACCTCGGAAAACGCGGAGCCCATGCTCTTCTCGGAGCGCCTGGCCTGCGCCGAGTGTGGAATCTCGCTCCCGGAAGTGTCGCCGCGCATGTTCTCGTTCAACAGCCCCTACGGCGCGTGCGAGACGTGCTCGGGTCTCGGCAGCCGCTGGGAGATCGATCCCGAGCGCCTGGTGCCGAACCCCGAGCGCACGCTCAAGCAGGGCGCGCTGGCGCCGTGGGCCGGCCGTGAGTCTCCGTACTTCAAGCAGACGCTGGCCGTCCTGGCCAAGCGGTACAAGTTCACGCTCGAGACGCCCTGGAAGTCGCTGAAGAAATCGGTGCGGGACGTCATTCTCCAGGGCGACGAGGAGGGTGGCTTCGAGGGCGTCGTGGCGGTGCTCGAGCGGCGATACCGCGAGACCGAGTCCGAGGACGTCCGTCGCGAGGTCGAGCCCTTCATGGCCGAGCGGCCGTGCCCGGCCTGTCGCGGCTCCCGGCTGCGCCCGGAGTCGCTCGGTCTCAAGATCGGCGGCCGCTCGATCGCGGAGGTCGTCGGCTTGACGATCAAGGAAGCGGCAGCGTTCTTCGCCGACATCACGCTCTCCGAGCGCGAGACGTTGATCGCGCGCCGCGTGCTGAAGGAGATCCGCGAGCGTCTCGGGTTCCTGCGCGACGTCGGGCTCGACTACCTCACGCTGGATCGCCCGGGGGGGACGCTGTCGGGCGGGGAAGGCCAGCGCATCCGGCTGGCCACCCAGATCGGCTCCAGCCTGGTCGGCGTCCTTTATATCCTGGACGAGCCGTCCATCGGGCTGCACCAGCGGGACAACCGCCGGCTCCTGGACACGCTGAAGCGCCTGCGCGACCTCGGCAACACGGTGCTCGTGGTCGAGCACGACGAGGAGACGATCCGCTCCGCGGATTTTGTCATCGACCTCGGACCGGGCGCCGGCGAGCTGGGTGGGCATCTGGTCGCGCTCGGTACGCCCGACGAGGTCATGGCCAACCCGGCGTCGCTCACCGGCCGTTATCTCTCCGGTGTGCTGGTGATCCCGGTTCCCGGCGACCGCCGCAAGGGCCATGGCCAAGCGCTGACGATCCACAACCCCCGCGAGCACAACTTGAAGGGGATGCCTGTCAGGATCCCGCTCGGGACGTTCACGTGCGTCACGGGCGTGTCGGGCTCGGGCAAATCGACGCTCGTGAACGACATCCTCTATCGCGGTCTCGCCCAGATGCTGCATCGAGCCCAGGGCCGGCCGGGAGCCCACGAGCGGATCGAGGGCGCGCAGCATCTCGACAAGGTCATCGACATCGACCAGTCGCCGATCGGGCGCACGCCCCGGTCGAACCCCGCAACCTACACCGGCGTCTTCACGTTCATCCGGACGCTGTTCGCGCGCACGCCCGAGGCGCGGATGCGCGGCTACCAGCCCGGCCGCTTCTCGTTCAACGTCAAGGGCGGCCGCTGCGAGGCCTGCCAGGGCGACGGGCTCGTGAAGATCGAGATGCACTTCCTGCCCGATGTCTACGTGACGTGCGACGTTTGCAAGGGCAAGCGCTACAACCGCGAGACGCTCGATGTCCGTTACAAGGGCAAGTCGATCGCCGAGGTCCTCGACATGACCGTGCGGGAGGCGCGGGAGTTCTTCGACGCCGTTCCGGTGATCAAGTCGAAGCTGCAGACACTCGACGACGTGGGCCTCGACTACATCCGGCTCGGGCAGTCGGCCACCACGCTGTCGGGCGGCGAGGCCCAGCGCGTCAAGCTCGCCACCGAGCTGAGCCGCCGCGCCACCGGCCGCACGCTCTACATCCTGGACGAGCCGACCACGGGACTGCACTTCGCCGATATTCAAAAGCTGCTGGAGGTCCTGAATCGGCTCGTCGAGCAGGGCAATACCGTGGTGATCATCGAGCACAACCTGGACGTGATCAAAACCGCTGACTGGGTGATCGACCTCGGCCCCGAGGGCGGCGACGAGGGCGGCAGCGTGGTCGCCACCGGCACGCCGGAATCCGTGGCGCGCCAGTCCGCGAAATCGTACACGGGGCAGTTCCTGGAGACCGCGTTGAGGCCTCGGCATCGAGAGCTGACGTCGGCACCGAGTTGACCCCCGCGTGAACAGGGACGTATTGCAGAAACCGTGTTGACACCCCGGATAAACCGGGGAGGTATCGCCGGAACCGTGTTGACACCCCGCGCAAACCGGGGAGGTATTGCAGAAACCGTGTTGACACCCCGGGCAAACGGGGAGGTATCGGAGGGGGCGCCTCGCCCCCTCTGATCTAAAGGACGAGAAGCATGCGTCGCACGAAGATCGTGTGCACCATCGGGCCCGCCAGCAGCAGTGCCGCGCTCCTCGATCGGCTCGTCGCCGCCGGCATGGACGTGGCCCGCGTGAACTTCTCCCACGGCACCCACGCCGAGCACGCCGAGGTCATTCGTCAGATCCGGCTCGGCGAGGAACGCTGGGGCCGTCCCATCGCCATCCTTCAGGACCTGCAGGGCCCGAAGATCCGGCTCGGCACGTTCGGACCGGCCGGGGGCGGGCGCGTCGATCTCGAGCCGGGGCGGCTCTTCACGCTGTCCGCCCGCCCGATCGTGGGAACGGCCGACGGCGCCAGCGTCACCCATCCCGAGTACCTGGCCGAGCTGAAGCCGGGCGACGAGGTCTGGATGGATGACGGCATGATCCAGCTCCGCGTGGAGGAGACGACCGCGGATGCCGTGCGCTGCCGCATCGTGGCCGGGGGGCGCATCAGCGACCACAAGGGCATCTCGTTCCCGCGCGTGCCGTTGCCCGTCTCGTGCCTGACCGAGAAGGACCGCGAGGATCTCCGATTCGGCATCCGGCAGGGTATCGACTTCGTCGCCGTGTCGTTCGTCCGCTCGGCCGCCGACATCGGTGAGGTGCGGAAATTCCTGCGCGACCAGGGCGCCGATCTGCCGATCGTCGCCAAGCTCGAGCGCCAGGAGATCGTCGCCAACCTTCCGGGGATCCTCACGATGGTCGACGCGGTGATGGTGGCGCGCGGCGACCTGGGCGTCGACGTCCCGCTGGAGGAAGTGCCCCACATTCAGAAGGAAGTCATCCGGCAGGCGCGAGCGGCCAAGGTGCCGGTGATCGTGGCCACGCAGATGCTCGAGTCGATGGTGACGCACTTGAGGCCTACGCGAGCAGAAGTCTCGGACGTTTCGACGGCCATCTTCGACGGCGCCGACGCAATCATGCTCTCGGCGGAGACGGCCACCGGCCGCTACCCGGTGGAGGCGGTCGCCGTGATGGCCCGCATCGCCGAGCGCGCCGAGCAGGCAGCACTGAAGTCGGAGATACGCTGGCGGCGGCAGGAGCGAGTCGGCGTGGGCTTTCCGGAAGCCGTCTCCGACGCCGCGGCGTCGGCCGCCCGCGTGCTCGGCGCCCGCGCGATCGTGGCGTTCACCCAGTCCGGCTTCTCGGCGCGCCTCATCTCCCAGGAGCGGCCCGACGTGGCGATCATCGCGCTGACTCCGTTCGTCGAGGTCCAGCGGCGCCTCGCGCTGTCCTGGGGCGTCTCGTCACGACTGATCCGCAAGGTGGAAACCACCGACGAGATGATCGAAGAGGTCGAGGCGACGCTCCTGGGTGACGGCTCCGTCCGGATGAACGACGTGCTCGTGATCATCTCGGGCTCGCCGATGTGGGTCACCGGGACGACGAACCTCCTCAAACTGCATCGGGTCGGGGAACGCCGCTGACGGGTCGCCGGCGCCTGGGGCCCGCGCCACGGCTCGGGCTCGCCCTGGCCGTCCTCGCCGGCCTGTGGACCCTCGCCGGCGTCGCGCTGCTCGAACAGACCGAGGCGCGCCACGAAATGCGCGTGGCCGATGCCATCGGCGCCACCCGCGCCCTGCTCGGCGAGACGCAGCAAGCGCTCCTCCGCGAAGCTCGCCTCCTCGCCACTGATCCGGCGGTGATCGAGGGCGTCGTCAAGGGCGACTGGGCGACGCTGGCCCGGGGCGCCTCGCCTCGAATCCTCTCGGTGACCAGCGATCGCGTCGGCGATCTGCTCGTCATCACCGACGCGTCGGGCGCCCCCCTCGTCCAGGTACCGGCGCTCCCGCGTCTGAAGACCGTCGAAGTGGCCGCGCCGCCGGTGGCGACCACGCTCATCCGCGCGATCGGCGGTAAGCCGTATCTGCTCGCCGCTGCGCCGATCAGCCAATCGGGCGTGGCCATCGTCGGCCGGCGCTTCGAACGTCTCGAGCAGATCGTGGCCGCCGTGCCCTCGCGCCCTGTCGTCATCGCGCTCTCCGGCGACCGTCTGGTCGCGGCCACGCGGGCACACCTTCCCGCGGCCGGCTGGGCGTCGGCCACGCTGCGCGGCGGCCTCCAGATCAACGGCGAGGCGTGGATCACGCGGCCGCTGAGCGAACGGGACGGACTGTGGACGCTCGTCTCGTCGGGGGCTCTCCGCACTGAGCGACGCAGTCTGATGTCGTGGCTCGTCGGCTCGTGGGCGGCGGCGGCGTTGGCCGCGGTGGGAGTGGGGTTGATGCTCTCGCGCGGCCAGGCGGGGGTGCGACAGGCGTCGCGGATGCGCCCGGAGCGCGCCCGCGACCGTGAGGCGTTCCACGCCATCACCCGCGCGATGGACGGCGCGAAGGATCTTTCCGCCGGGCTCGCGGGGGCGCTCGACGTGATCCGGGAGCTCATGGGTGTCGTTGCCGCCGTCGTCTACCGTCTGGAGGCCCACGGCGGACGACTGATGCTCGTCGCCCAGCGCGGTCTGCTCAACGAGCGCATCGAGGCCTTCTCGTCGCGGCCGCTCGACGGCACAGACCTCGGTGAGGCCATTCGCAGTGGCCAGATCATCACGACCCAGGTCGAGGACTCGGTCTTCGGCTATCGCACGCAGATCGCGGTGCCCATCCACATGCGGGACACGGCCTGGGGAGCGCTGCTCCTGCTCTCCACCGAGGACCGTGCCCCCGGCGGCGACACGGCGCGGTCTCTGGAGACGGTCTCCCTTCTTTTCGACGCCGCCGTCGCGCAGGCCGCGTTGCGCACCGAGACCGAACAGAAGAGTCGACGCCTCGAGAGCCTGACGCGGCTGGCCCAGACCCTCACGGGTACGCTGGCCCTCGAAGAGGTGCTCCAGCGGGTTGTCGACGCCGGCGTGTGGATCTTCCACTCGAGCACCGCGAGGTTGTGGCTGGTCGAGGACGACGGCAGGCACGTCGTCCTCCGTGCCAGCGCCGGCGCCCCCTCGACCGTCGTCGGCGTGACCCGGCTGGCGCTCGGCGAAGGGCTCGTCGGCATGGTGGCCGCCACGCGGCGGCCGCTCACCGTCCTCGATGCGCCGAACGATCCGCGCATCCGCAACGCCGAGCGCCTGCGCGCCGAAGGCACGGTGTCGGTGGCGGGCGTGCCGGTGATGATCGGTGATCGCGTCCTGGGTGTGCTCAGCACCGCCGTGCGCGAGCGCCGTGACTACGGCGCCGAAGAGCTCGAGCTCCTGCAATCGCTCGCCAACTACGCCGCGATCGCCATCGACAACGCGCGATTGTTCCTGGAAGAGAAGGCGCGGCGCGATCAGCTGGCGGCGCTCCTCGACATCAATACCAAGATCGGCGCCGAAGAGCCGACCGACGCGCTCCTCGGCGCCATCGCCGAGGAGGCGGCGCGCCTGCTCGACGTGGACAACGCCGGCTTCCGGCTCGTCGAGGGGGACACGCTCGTCCTGGCCGGGCTCGCCGGCACCGCGGAAGAGACGATGGTTCGTCCCCGGGTCAAGATCGGCGAGAGCTTCAGCGGCAAGGTGGTGGCCGAAGGTCGGACGCTGATGGTCGAGGCCGGCACCATCAGCGACATGGTGCCCGAGCACCGAGAGCGTGAGCGCCAGCTCGGCTACACCCACTATCTGGGCGTCCCGCTCCGCGTCGGCGATCGCGTGATCGGCGCCCTGGCATTCCGAGCCCGGCGCCGCTTCACTCCTCGCGATCAGGAGCTCGCCGAAGCCTTTGCCGGGCAGGCGGCGATCGCCCTCGAGCACGCGCGCCTCTACCGGGAGGCCAGCCGGCACGCCCAGCGCATGGCGGCGCTCGCCGACGTCGAGCGCCTGCTGTCGGCCACGCTCGATTCCGACGTCGTCGCCCAGCGCATCGCCGACAGCGTGTGCACGCTTCTGGAAGCGCGCGCCGCCGCCGTGTATCGGCTGCTGCCAGAGACGGGCGACGTCGAAGCGATGGCCGTGTCCGGCGACGTCGGCCCGCGGTTCCATCGGATCGTCTTCGCCCGGGGCACCGGCGCCAGTGGCCTGGCCATTCGCGACCGCCGACCGATCGTCACTCCGGACATCCTGCAAGACCCGCGCATCGAGCTGCGGGACGACGCCCGTGCTCGCATCGAGGCGGCCGGCTATCGCGCCGTGCTGACGGTGCCGCTCATCGTGCACGACCGGGTCATCGGCGCCCTCGGCATCGGCGATCGGGCCGGGCGAACCTTCGACGAGGCGGACATCCGGCTGACCGAAGCCTTCGCCGACCAGGCGGCGCTCGCGCTGGAGAACGCGCGGCTCTTCGCGCTGGAGACGGCGCGACGTGCCCACATCGAAACGCTGGCCGCGGTCGAGCGCGAGCTGGCCGCCGAGCTGGACCTCGATCGGCTGCTCGCGCTGATCGTCGAGCGCGCCAGCCGCCTCTTCGGCGCCGAAGGCGCCATCTACCTGGTCGAGCCCGCCGGCCAGACACTGGCGCCGAGCGCGTGGAGCGAGGGTGCCTCCTTCGATCAGCGAATTACCTTCGGTGTCGGTCTCGTCGGCTCCTGCGCGCTCGAGCGGCAGGGCCGGCTCGTCAACGACTACGCGGCGTCGCCCTACGCGCGACCGGAGCTCGTCGGCGTCGGGACGCGGCACGCCATCGTCCAGCCGCTGGTCATCCGCGACCGGCTTCTCGGCGTCATCGGCATGTTCCGGTTCGGGGAGTCGGCCGCCGCGTTCAGCGAGGAGGATCTCGCGGCCCTCGGCCACTTCGCCACCCAGGCCGCGATCGCCCTCGAGAATGCGCGCCTCTACGAGGAGACGGAGCAGGGCCGTCGGGAGGCCGAGGAGCTGGCCCGGGTGGCGCGGATCTTCACCGAGCGCCTGGAAGTCTCGGCGGTCGGTGAGCGCATCGTCGACAGCGTGCTCACCCTCTTCCGCGTGCGCTCGGCCGGTCTACGCCTCATCCAGCCCGACGGTGGGCTCGTCGCCATCGCCTGGGGTGGTCACGGGGCGCACCCGGCTGGCCACGTCCAGGCGCCGGGCACGGGCCTGGCCGCTCGCGCCATCGAGGCCGGAGGACCCGTCTGGTCCCGCGAAGTCCTCCGTGATGAAAATGTGGTCTTCGACGACGACCTCCGGGACCGTATCGACCCGAGCGCGCACGGGTCCGTCCTGGCCGTGCCGCTCCGCAGCAAGGACCGGACGATTGGTGTCCTGTTCCTCTCCGACACCGTCGCCCACGAGTTTTCGGAGCGCGAGGTGCGCCTGGCCCAGGCCTTCGCCGACCAGGCCGCACTCGCGCTCGACAACGCGCGCCTGCACGAAGACGCCGAGGGCGGCCGGCGCTACGCCGAGGAGCTGGCGCGGCTGGCGCGCGCGTTGACGGAGACGCTCGACTCGCGGGAGGTCTGCGCCCGCATCGTCGAGAACGTCCCGGCGCTCTTCGGCGTCGCGGCCTCGACGCTCAGGCTGCTGCGGACCGACGGCAGCCTCGAGGCCGTCGCCTACGGAGGTACCCGCTGGGAGCAGCTCGCGCCGGGCAACGTCCTTTCGGCGGGGACCGGCGTCGCCGGGCGCGCCGTGGCCGAGGGCCGCGCCGTCTGGTCGGCGAATGTTCTCGAGGATCCCGCCGTGCCCATCAGCGACGAGCTGCGTCAGCGGCTGGAGACGTCGGGCATCCGCGCGATTCTCGCCGTGCCCCTGAAGGTCAAAGGGAAGATCATCGGTACGCTGACGCTCGCCGATCCCGCGGCGCGCGGCTTCTCGTCGACGGACGCCGAGCGCTTGCAGGCCCTCGCCGACCAGGCGGCGCTCGCGCTCGACAATGCGCGCCTGCACGAGGAGGCCGAGCAGCGCCGGCGTGAAGCCGAGGTGGTGGCGGTGCTGGCGCGCACGATCAACGAGTCGCTCGACATCGACACCGTGCTCCAGCGCGTGGCCGAGGGCGCCAAGGAGCTGTCGAGCAGCGACATGGCGCGTGTGGCGTTGCGCGATCCCCAGCTGGACCGGCTCGCCTTCCGCTACTGGGTCGGCACGCGGTACGAGGACTGGGGCGGCTTCCAGCTCACGGCCGATCGGGGCGTCTCGGGACGCGTCATCAGCACGGGGCGCCCGTTCCGCACCGAGAACTGGCTGGAGGATCCGCGCATCCGCAAGCCGCGTGAGCTCGTGGCGGTGGTCCGGACCGAGGGCATCGTGAGCGAGCTGGCGGTGCCCATCACCATCGCTGACCGCGTCGAGGGCCTCGTCAGCGTCAACAACCGTACGCCCCGGGCGTTCACGGACCGTGACGAGGCGGTGCTGCAGCGGCTGGCCGATCACGCCGCCATCGCGATTCAGAACGCTCGGCTGTACGCCCGGTCCCGGGACTTCGGCGACCGGCTCCGAGCGCTGGAAGAGGTCAACCGTCTCGTCTCGTCGTCGCTGCAGATGGAGGAAGTCCTGCGTAACGTGACCACGGCGGTGGCGCGCTTCTTCGACGCCCCGGTCCTCAACGTCTGGGTCGTCGATCCCGCCACCCGGCGCCTGCGCCGATCGTTGAGCCTCGCGCCGGCCGGCATCGACGCCGGGCTCCACCGGACGCTCGAGCCGGGAGAGGGCGGCGTCGGCTGGGTCGCCGAACACCGCGAGCCGATCTTCTGGACCGACATGGCGACCGACGCGCGCTGCGTGGCCCGCCAGCTGCTGATCGACAACGACCTCCGCTACCTTCTCGCCTATCCGATCGCCATCGGCGACCGCGTGCTGGGCGTCTTCGCGATGAACCGCAGCTCGCCGGGTGTCGTCACGCCCGAGAGCCAGCTCATCCTGGCGTCGCTGGCCGCGCAGGCCGCCGTCGCGCTCGATCACGCGCGCCTGTACACGGAGACGACGCGGCGACTCGAGGAAACGCGCGCGCTGCTGGACGTCACCGAGATCTTCACGTCCACGCTCGACGCCACCCAGCTCCTCAAGCGCGTGACGATCAAGATCGCCCAGGTGTGCGGCGTCGATCGATGCTCGATCGAGCGCTGGGACGGCGATCGTGTCGTCCCGGTCATGTCCCAGTTCGCCGACGGCCACGAAGATACGGCGATGTGGGAAGCCTTCAAGCAAGCGCCGGTCCTTCCGGCGCGCGCGGTGCCCGCCCACGCCCAGGCCCGGGCCACGCGGCGGCCGGTCGTCATCGACGACGTGAGCGAGAGCGACCAGATTCCGCGGGAGTGGATCACAACGTTTGGTCACAAGTCGTACATGGTCGTGCCGCTCTGCCGTCAGGACGAGGTGATCGGCGGCCTCGCCCTCGACTACACCGAGCGGGTGACGCCCTTCCAGCCGTGGCAGGTCGCGCTGGCGTCGGCCATCGCCAGCCAGCTCGCGCTGTCACTCGAGAACACGCGCCTCTACGGCGAGGTGCAGGAGCAGCTGAGCGAAACGACCACGCTCCTGTCCGTCGGTCACGTGCTGTCGGAGGCGCTGCCGGTCGCCGAGCGCTTGCGCCGCGTGGTCCGCGAGACGGCCCGCGCGCTCGGGGCCGACATGGCGGGGGTCTACATCGCGGACGAGCGTGGCGAGCGTCTCGTCCCGGTGGCGGGCTACCACGTGCCCCCGGACCTCCGGCACGCGCTCGGCGGCGTTCCGATCGCGCTCGACCGTGTGCCCGCCCTCGTCGAAGCGTGGCGGGCGGGCGAGGCGATCGTCAGCGCCGACGTTCATGCCGATCCTCGCTTCGACCCGGAATGGACGCGCCGGCTGCCGGCCCATGCCGTGCTGCTGGCGCCGCTCCGCATCCGGGGCGCCAGCATGGGCGTGCTGGGCCTCGTCTGGTGGTCGCCAGGGCGCGAGTGCTCGCCGCGGGAGATCCGGCTACTGGAGGGCGTGGCGCGGCAGGTCGGTCTGGCCCTCGACAACGCCGAGCTCACCCGCCAGCGCGAGATCAAGCTGCGCGAGACGGAGACGTTGCTGTCGGTGAGCCGCACGCTGTCGTCCACGCTCGACCTCGACGCGCTACTGCGGCAGTTCTTGCGACAGACGGCGGCCGCGCTCGGGGCCGACAGCGTCGGCATCTACCTGCTCGACGATGACGGTGAGTTCCTCACGGCGCGCGCCGGCTACCGCCTGCCGCCCGGGTTGCTGCCGGGGATGCGAGCGCTGCGACTGTCCACCATCAAGCACGCGTTCTACGCCGAGGCCGCGCGCACGCGCCGACCGCAGTTCTCGCGCGACGTCCGCAACGATCTGCGCATTCCCGACGTCGTGCGGGAGACGCTGCCTCACCGCAGCCAGCTCTTCGTCCCTGTCCTGGCCAAGGACCGGCTCATCGGCGGCTTCATCGCCGTCTGGTTCGACGCCGAGCGTGAGCTGTCGGCCGAAGAGATGTCGCTCATGGAGGCGGTGGCCAACCAGGCCGGGAGCGCCGTCGAGAACGCGCGCCTGTTCGAGCAGAACCGCCGGCAGGTCGAGGAGCTGTCCGTGCTGCACGAGCTCGCGCGGGCCATGGCCGGCCAGCTCGATCGCGAGGCGCTGCTGGAGACGCTGCGCATGCACGTGCCGCGCCTCCTGAGCGCGCGCACGCTGGTTGTGATCCTGGCCGACGAGCAGCGAGGCGACCTCGAGGTGGTCTTGCGCGTCGTGGACGGCGCGATCGACGATCGCGACTCGCGCTATGCGCGTTCGGTCGGCTTGACCTCGGTGGTCATGGAGACCGGCCGCCCCTTCCGCACCGACGACTACGCAGCCGAGTGCGCGCGCCGGAGCTTGACGTTGCCGCCGGTCGAGGGCCCACGCTGCTGGCTCGGCGCGCCGCTGACGGTCGGCCAGGTCGTGCTCGGTGTGCTCGCCGTCAGCCGAGACGATCCGCCATTCGCCGACGGCGACGAGAGACTGGTGGCCAACGTCGCCGACCTGGCCGCGCTCGCCCTGCGCAGCGCCGGCCTCTACGAGGACCTCACGCGCGCCTACGGCGAGCTGGGCGCCACCCAGGATCACCTCGTGCGCACCGAGAAGCTCCGGGCGCTTGGCGAGATGGCGTCGGGCGTGGCCCATGACTTCAACAACCTGCTGGCGGCCATTCTCGGCCGCGCCCAGCTCGCGCTCCGCCGGGTCACCGATCCCCAGCTGCGGCAGTGGGTGCAGGTCATCGAGCGCTCGGCGCTCGACGGCGCCCAGACGGTGCGGAGACTTCAAGACTTTGCCCGGGTGCGCCAGGACCAGCCGCGGGTGCCGCTGGACCTCAACGACGTCGTGCGCGACGCCCTCGACATGACCCAGTCGCGCTGGCGTGACGAATCGCTGCGCCGCGGCGTCGTCATCGACGTGCGGACGTCGCTGGCGACGGCGCCGCGCGTGGTCGGCGATCCGGCCGAGCTGCGTGAGGCGATGACGAACTTGATCCTCAACGCCGTCGACGCGATGCCCAGCGGCGGTACACTCTCGCTGGCCACCGCCGTGGTGTCCGATAGTGTCGAGCTCACCGTCAGCGACACCGGAGTGGGGATGCCGGAGAGCGTCCGAGATCGTATCTTCGACCCGTTCTTCACGACCAAGGGTCCGCAGGGGACCGGACTCGGTCTCTCGATGACGTACGGGATCGTCTCCCGGCATCGGGCTCGCATCGTCGTGGAGACTGCCGAGGGCCGTGGCTCGACGTTCCGGATCACGTTCCCGGCGGGGTCGGTCACCCTGGAAGAACCGCCCGCGCCCGTGGAGGCCACGCCCGACACCGGCACGCTGCGCTGTCTGGTGGTGGACGACGAGGAGGCAGTGGGCAGTGTCATCGGCGACGTATTGGAAGCCGTCGGCCACCATGCCGTGGTCGTGACGAGCGGGGCTGCCGCCATCGAGCGCTTCCGCGCCGAGTCGTTCGACGTCGTGTTCACGGACCTGGCTATGCCCGGCGTCTCGGGGTGGCAAGTCGTCCGGTCGGTGAAGGAGCTCGCGCCGGCCGTACCCGTGTTCGTCGTCACCGGCTTCGGCGTGGAGCTCTCACGCGAAGAGCGTGGCGCTCACGACGTGGAGGGGGTCTACGCGAAGCCGCTCAAGATCGAGGACATCATCGACGCCGTCGCGCGGGTCGCCCGCCGGCGGGCGTCACCTCAGTAACCGGAGGCCCGCGCGATGGCGTACCAGCACCTGCTCCTCGACCGCCAGGACCAGATCGCGACGATCACGCTCAACCGTCCCGACGCCTACAACGCCCTCAATCGCGGGCTCGGTCGGGACCTCTTCCACGCCGTGCTCGAGGTCGACGACGATCCCGACGTGCGCTGCGTCGTGATCACCGGTGCCGGCAAGGCGTTCTGCGCGGGAGGCGACGTCAAGGACTTCGCCGACAATCTCGACCACATCGGCGCGCTCGTGAAGGAGCTGACGACGTATCTGCACGGCGCCGTCTCCCGTCTGTGCCGCAGCGACAAGCCGGTCATCATGGCCGTCAACGGCGTGGCGGCGGGCGGTGGCATGTCGTTCGCGCTGTGCGGCGACATCGTGGTCGCCGCCGAGTCGGCCAAGTTCACCATGGCCTACTCCAAGATCGCGGCCACGCCCGACGGATCGTCCTCGTACT
>MNEG01000002.1:15097-45427 GCA_001917585.1 Candidatus Rokubacteria bacterium 13_1_40CM_68_15 | reverse complement strand
GCGGATGGAGTCGGAACGCAATGAACTGCCAGTGTCGGAATTGTCGACAGCCGAGGCGACAGGCCGCGCGGCCGCGCGCCGAAGTTCTCGATACGCAACGGCTGGCACTGCCGCTGCACTTGCCCGAGTCATGACGATCGGGGGACGCGCTGCCCTGCTGTTCGTCGTCGATCGAAAGGAAACGGATCGGTACGACTACTTGTGCCGGGCGTTTGCGAGCGACGACCGTGTCGCCGTCATTCTCGACCGGCGGCACGGCGAGCGACGTGCCTCACGCGCCAGGATCGACAACGACCGCCGCCGCGCTGAGCGGCGCATCCGGGAGAATCACCACGAGCTGGCGCGCCTGGGATACACGCTGGTCCGACTCCAGCCCTAGAGAGCGAGACGTCGTCGGCCAGCGGGTCGGCTAGAGCAGACTCGACCGCACCGAGGGAAACCAGCGCATGAGGGGCGAGTCTTCGCACAGGATCGTCTCGTCGCGCTGGGCGCCCGTCGAGATCATGCAGAACGGTACGCCGATGAGCTCCTCCAGCCGCTCCAGATAGCGCCGCGCCTTCGCGGGCAGGTCCGCCTCGTTCTTCGCGCGGCTGGTCGGTGACATCCAGCCGGACACGTCCTCGTACACGGGCTCGGCGCCGTCCAAAACCGCTTCTTCCTCGGGAAAGTCCGTGAGGAGCTCGTTCTTGTAGCGATAGCCCGTGCAGATCTTCACGGTCTCGCACTGGTCGAGCACGTCGAGCTTGGTCAGCGCGACGGTATCGAGCCCGTTGATGCGGACGGCGTAGCGGAGGACCACGGCGTCGAACCAGCCGCAGCGGCGGGGCCGGCCCGTGGTAGCGCCGTACTCGTTGCCCCGGGCGCGGATGTCCTCGGCCATTTGCCCGGACATCTCGGTCGGAAACGGCCCCGACCCCACCCGCGTGGTGTAGGCCTTGGCCACGCCGAGGATGCCCTGGAGACGCGTCGGCGGCACTCCAGTCCCGGTGGCGGCGCCTCCGGACGTGGTCGATGACGAGGTGATGAACGGATAGGTACCGTGATCCATGTCGAGCATCGTGCCCTGAGCGCCCTCGAAGAGCACCGAGTACCCGCTCTCGATCCAGCGCGTCAGCAACGACGCGGTGTCGGTGATGTAGGGCGCCAGCCAGCCCGCATACCGAAGGTAGGGATTGAGGATCTCGTCCACCGTGAAGGTCTGGGCATCGTAAATCTCGCGCAGCAGGCGATTCTTCTGGGCGACGTTCCGCTCCAGCTTCTCGCGGAAGAGCTGGACGTCGAGAAGGTCGGCCATCCGGATCCCCACGCGAGCGGCCTTGTCGACGTAGGCCGGCCCCACGCCCTTGCCAGTGGTGCCGATGCGCCGGCTCCCGAGCTTCGCCTCCGAGGCACGATCGAGCGCGGGGTGATACGGCATGATGAGGTGCGCGTTCTTCGAGATGAAGAGATTGCCGTCGAAGCTCACGCCGCGCTGCACGAGCGCTTCCATCTCCTCGATGAGCGAACCGGGGTCGACGACCACCCCGCAGCCGATCACGCAGCGACAGCCGGCGTGCAAGATGCCCGAGGGGATCGAATGGAGCACGTACTTCTCGCGCCCCACCACCACGGTGTGGCCCGCGTTGTTACCACCCTGGTAACGGACGACGACGTTGACGTGGGGGGTGAGGATGTCGACCACCTTCCCCTTCCCCTCGTCTCCCCACTGGGTGCCGACGACGACGATGTTAGGCATCGAGGCGCTCCGGATGCTCGAGCATAGCGTCGATCCTCGCTGAGCGCTCCCGGCCGGTCGCGACGTCGATCACCAGCACCTCGCCGGCCGGCACACGCGGGCCGCCCACGACCAGCGCACGGCGTACGCGCTGGGCACGGGCGTAGGCGAGCGATTCGTCGAGCCCGCGGGTGACGATGTCACGCGCGACGGAGCGGCCGAGGTCGCGCAGGCGCCGGGCCAGCGAGAGGGCCGCCGTCTTCTCCGGCGTGAAGTCGATGATGAAGAAGTCGGGTCCGGGCAGGGCGACGTCGACCCCCTGGGTCTCCATCACCGACAGCGCCCGGGCGATGTCGAAGGCGAACCCCACGGCCGGGCAGTCATAGCCGAAGCGGCCGACCATGTGGTCGTAACGGCCGCCGGCGGCGATCGCGGCACCGAATTCGGCGACGTAGGCCTCGAAGTACATGCCCGAGTAATAGTCGAAGCCGCGCACGCCGCCGAGGTCCAGCAGCACGGCGTCGGCCAGGCCATAGATGGTCAACAGCCGGTAGACCTCGGCGAGATTGCCGAGCGCGCGCTCGGCTCGCTTGTTGCGCGCGAACGGCGCCGCCCGCTCGAGCACCTCGGCGTGGCCGAACAGCGTCGGCAGTGCCAGCAGAGCGTCGCCCACGTGCGCGGGAGGCGCCACTTCGTCGACCAGGCGCTCGAGCGTCGAGCGGTCCTTGCGTGCGAGCGCCGTCCGGAGCTCCCGCTCGTGAGCCGCGTCGGTCTTGACCTCCTCCATCAGGCCGCGGAAGAAGTCGGGATGGCCGACGTCGAGCTGGAAGCGACCGAGACCGAGCGCGCGCAGGCTCTCCACGGTCATGGCCAGGATCTCCACCTCGGCCTCCGGCTTGTCGAGCCCGATCAGCTCCACGCCGGCCTGATAGAACTCGCGATAGTGCGCGAGCTGCGGCTCGTCGTAGCGGAAGACGTTGGTCACGTAGGACAGGCGCAGGGGCTTCGGTTCGTCGCGCAGGCGGGTGGCCACGATGCGGGCGATCTGCGGCGTAATGTCGGCGCGTAGCACGAGCATGCGGCCCGTCTCCCGATCCACGAATGTGAAGGCGTTGCCCTGCATCGCCTGATCCGTGGCCACGGCCAGCACGTCGAAGAACTCGAACGTCGGCGTGACGATCTCCCGGTAGCCCCAGCGGCGGAAGACGTCGAACAGGCACGCCTCGACGTGACGCTTGCGCGCGACCTCGTCGGGAAGATAGATACGCGCACCCTTGGGAAGCTGAGTGAGCACCGGCCTCACGGCACCGTCTCCTCGCCGAGGTGGGCCAGCGTGTTCATCCGGTGCACGGTCACCCAGTCGTCCCGATACTCGAGCTCGGTGATGCCGGCCGGCGAGGCGTCGATGGACCACAGGCGCGCCGGCCCGAGGCCGAGCCCGTCGAGGACGATGAGCCGGATCACGACCGCGTGGGTGACGAGCACGACACAGTCACCGTCGTGCTCGGCTCGGAGCGCCTCGATGCCGCCCGCGACACGCGCGGCCACGGCCGCCAGCGATTCTCCCCCCGGGGCGGTGAACGTCTCGGGCGCCGTTCGCCACGTGTCATAGAGGGCAGGCTCGGCAACGGCCACGTCGGAGCGCGTCCGGCCCTCCCACGCGCCGAAGCTCAGCTCGCGAAAGGCGGGCGAGACCTGTACCGGCAACCGGTGCGGCTTGGCGATCACCTCCGCCGACGTGCGGGCGCGCTCGAGCGGGCTCGCGTAGACGGCTGCGACGTCGCGCCATCCCGCAAAGCGACGCTCCCGCGTGAAGGCTGTCTCACCGTGACGGAGGACGAATAATCGCAAGCTCATGACAACCCCGCCATTCTAGCGCCTTTTGGCGGGGCGCAAATGCTCAGTGCTTCTCGGCGAACACCTTCTGCGCGGCGCGTATCGAGGCACCGAAGTCGACGGGAAGGCCCAGGTCGGCCAGCACCTGTTCGAGCGCCGACAAGGCAATGACGACGTCGAACTCGGCGGCATATCCCATGTGGCCCAGGCGGAAGAGCTGCCCCTTCATCTCGCCCTGTCCGCCCGCGATGGTGATGTTGTGCGTTTCCGAGTAGGCGGCGACGATCTTCTCGCTGTTCACGCCGCGCGGAGCGGCGACGGCCGTCAACGCCGGGCTCGGCGTGGCCCTGGCGAAGAGCTCGAGGCCGAGCGCCTCGACGCCCGCACGGGTCGCGCGAGCGAGCCGGTCGTGCCGCTTGAAGACGTTGGGCAGACCCTCGGCCGCCAGCATGCGGAGCACCTCGCGGAGGCCGACCACGATGCTGACGGCCGGTGTGAAGCGCGCCTCGTTCTTCAGGAGAAACTTGCGCTCCTCGGTGAGATCCAGATAGTACCTGGGCAGCCGCGAGGTGCGGGCCGCCGCCCACGCCTTCTCGCTCAGCGTGCAGAAGGCCAACCCCGGGGGCAGCATGAGTCCCTTCTGCGATCCGGCGATGACGACGTCGATGCCCCACCGATCCATCGCCAGGTCGGCGATGCCCAGGCTCGACACGGCATCGACGATGAGGATCGCATCCGTGCGCCGCGCCACCTCGGCGTAGGCACGGACGTCGTGAAGCACGCCCGTCGACGATTCGCTGTGCTGAGTGAGCACGGCCTTGATTCGTGGCGTGGTCCGCAGCGCCTCGGCCAAGCGACCGGGAGCGACCGTCTCGCCAAAGGGCGCGGTGAGGAGCACCACGTCGAGGCCGTACGCCTTGGCGATCTCCGTCCAGCGCTCGCCGAACTTCCCCGCCTGGATGAGGGCCACCGTGTCGCCGGCCGATAGCGTGTTCACCACGGCTGCTTCCATTGCCCCGGTCCCCGAGCACGTGAGCGGAACGACGTCTTGCGCCGTCTGGAACAGCGCCTTGAGTCCCGCGCGCACCTCGATGAACAGCGCCTCGTACTCGGGTGTGCGGTGATGGATCATCGGCTGCGCCATCGCCAGCAGCACCTGGCTCGGGACCGGCGTCGGCCCGGGCGCCATCAATTGATACTTTTTCATGACTCCGACTCTACCATGACGGACGCGCCGCCCGTCCCAGGGCGGTCACGAAGATCGCGTCGAGTCCGGCCGACGCCGGCGCGAAGAACTTCACGACTTCTCGGTCATAGAACGTGAGCCCGCTGGCGCCGAAGTGCCGGGCGTACGCCGTGAGGTAGGCGCGCCCGCCGATCAATCCCGCCTCGAGGTTGGCCAGGCGATAGCCGCGATTGCCGTACGCGGCGAGGAGCGCGTCGAGCGGCGCCAGGAAATAGAGCGCGGCGGCCGCGTCGCCGCCCAGCGGCTGCTCGAGACAGAGATAGGCCGATTCGCGTCTGAACTCGCCGGCGCGGATCAGCTCGAGCGCGTGCTCCTGGCGCCAGTAACGATAGGCGCCGCTGAGGACGCCGTCCACGGCGTTGACGATCAGGAAGACGTCGACGAGCCCCGAGGGCACGTCGGCGGCTACCGGCCGAGTAGACCACCAGAGCGTCGTCGCCAGCTCGACGGCGGTGAGTGATGCGTGCGTGAAGCGTCGAGAAGAGCCGCGGTGCTGGATGGTGTCGCCGAGACCGCGTCCCGCATCGGTGAGCGCGGCCGGCAACGACACGAGGGTGCTCGGGGATCGACGGCGTGCCGGGGGCACCGCTTTGCGCCAGGCCACGACGTCCGCGGGAGTGGCGAGGACCGACGCACCTTGTATCTCCCGAAGCGCCGGATAGTCGACCTGGGCCGAGGAGAGCGGCACGACATCGTGGCGTATCTCGTCGACGGTGTCGCGCGCGGGCGCCGCGCTACCCACCGGCCCGATCTCCACGAGCTCGAGCGCGGCCTCGTGCTCGGCATCGATGCCGAGCAGGCGGTTGACATCCGCATCCACGAAGCCGACGAGGAGGCGCGGCGCCAGACCGAGCCCATGAGCCGCCGCGGTGACGTTCGCCAGCATCGTGCCGGAGTCCCAGTAGAGGTGCCGCCAGCCACGCGCCTGGTACTTCCACGTGTTCCGCCAGAAGAGCGCGCTCAGGATGATGGTGGCGGCGCGCCGGGCGACGTCGGGCTCGGCGGCTGCCTCGGCCAGGGCGGGACGCACGTCGCCCTCGCGGAGCCGCCGGAGCGTGAAATCGCCCGGGCAAAAGTGATAGAGCCCAGGCGGCACGTCCGGCACGTTCCCGACCGCGACGTAGACCTCGGTCTGGTAAAGGGCACCGGTCGACGCCGCGGCGCGAAAGAGGACCTCGCCGCCGCGCGGATACGTCTTTTTCCTGGTCACGCCGGCGCCGAGGTAGAGGAGCGCCGCGAGCCGGTCCAGTGTGAGCGGCCCCGACTCCAGGCGCACGTCAGGGTCGAGCGCACGGAGCGTATCGAGCTCCACCGGATCGAACTGGCGCGGGAGCGGGATGGCCGGGAGGTCCGTGTAGACCTTGAAGGGAAACGGCTTGATGTCCCACTCGAGCGTGTGGCCGCTCGTCCGTACCGACGCCGCTGTATGGGTCGTCGCGTCGTGAAACGCTCGGGCGACGCGGACGTCGTGGTTGGCCGCCATCGCGGCCGTCAGCGGCGGAAGCTGTACGGGGCGCGAAAGACCCCGCGCTCGGTGATGATCGCCGAGATGAACTCGGATGGCGTCACGTCGAACGCCGGATTGAAGACCGGCGATGCTTCGGGCGCGGTCATCGTCGCGCCCACTCGCCGGACCTCGGCGGGATCCCGCTCCTCGATCGGAATCTCGGCGCCCGATGGCAGCGACGGATCGATCGTCGAGGACGGCGCCGCCACATAGAACGGTAGCGCGTGATGTCGCGCCAGCACGGCGAGGGCGTAGGTGCCGATCTTGTTCGCGGTGTCGCCGTTGGCGGCGATGCGATCGGCACCCGTCACGACGAGATCCACCTGCCCTCTGGCCATGAGCGATGCCGCCACCACGTCGGCGACGAGCCGGTGCGGGATTCCGTCGCGGACGCACTCCCACGCCGTCAGCCGCGAGCCCTGCATCACCGGCCGTGTCTCGTCCACCCACACCAGTGCGACCTTGCCTTGCGCGTGCGCCGACCGAATGACGCCGAGCGCGGTGCCATAGCCGGCGGTCGCCAGCGCACCCGCATTGCAGTGGGTGAGGATCCGCGCGCCGGACGGCACCAGCGTTGCGCCGTGATCGCCCATGGCGCGGTTGGCGGCGAGGTCTTCATCCAGGACGGCCTGGGCTTCGGCGGCGAGCCGCGAACGAATCGCGTCGACCGACAGCGTTCGGGCCGCCAGCAGCGTGGCCCGCATGCGGTCGAGCGCCCAGAACAGGTTGACGGCCGTCGGACGCGTAGCGGCCAGGCCCTTGATCGCCATCTCCAGGTCGGCCAGCAGACCGTCGAAGGTCGTCGCCGTGCTCTGGCGGGCGGCCACGGCCACGCCGAAGGCCGCCGCGACACCGATGGCCGGCGCGCCGCGCACGACGAGCGTGCGAATGGCCTCGGCGACGTCCTCCCAGCGTGCGTACTCTCGCGTCAGCTCCTCGCTCGGCAGTCGGGTCTGGTCGAGCAGGAGCAGGCGGCCGCCCGCCCAGCGGACCGGCGCGATCACAGGGCGCTAGATGCCGTCGCCCGGCCCGGGGAAGCCGAACGGAACGAATTGCCGGAGCGATCGGCGGAGCCACCCGGCGACGTCGGCGTTCAGCTTGAAGTTATACGCGCGCTCGGGATGCTGGACGCGGCCGTCGACGAAGAAGCCGTCGGGGCGGACAGCTCCGTTGATCCAGGCCCCGTACACCCCCTCGAGCCCGAAGACGGTCCCGCCCACGCGAAAGCCATCCCCGCCGATCTTGACGTCCAGGTTGAGATCGACCGAATCGCGCGCCGCGGCTTCACTGTTGTGCTCGGCCAACGCCGGCGCGGCCACGGCCAACACCGCACCGACGATCAACGCGACGCTCAGCATCGTCTTCATCGCTCCTCCTTGATGTTCCACTGCGCACGTTTCGCCCATCACGCCAGACGCTCGCGGATCGCGGCGGCCGTGAGCCCATCGACGCTCAACCATTTGTCCCGCCCACGCTCGCCGCGCACGACGCGGACGGCCGAAGGCCGCACGCCGAGCGCCCGGGCAACGAGGGCAACGACGGCTGTGTTGGCCGCGCCCTCGACGGGCGGCGCCATCACGCGCACGTGCAGGGCGCGTTCGCGCCAGCCCACGATCGTGCTCGAGGAGGCGCGCGGCTGAACCCTCACGTGGAGCAAGTCGTGCTCAGGCCTGGGCATCGGCCTCACCGGCCTCGAGGTCGGGCTCGCCGCTCAGGAATCGCTGGTACCGCTCCACGGTCGATTTGAGATCCTCGAGGAGCTGGCGATGCGTCCGCTGCAGATCCTTGATGCCGCTGCGGATCTTCGCCTCCTCGGCTCGCGCCGCCTCCATCACCTTCTCGCCCTGCATTTCCGCCTCGCGCACCAGGAGCTGGCCGTCACGCCGGGCCCCCTCCTTCATCTCCTCGGTCAGCTTCTGCGTCGTGACGAGCGTTTCCGTCAGCATCCGCTCGACCTCGTTCACCCGGCGCGCTCGCTCCTCGTGAACGCCCAGCTGCTCCTTGAGCGTCACGTTTTCCTTGAGTATCTGCTCGTACTCCTCGGCGACGTCCTCCAGGAACGCCTCGACTTCCTGGGGATCGAGGCCGCGGAACATCCGTACGGTGAACTGCTGCTGCCGGATGTCGAGGGGGCTCAGGCGCATCGGAACCTCCGAGGACTCAGCCGATCTCCAATGTCATCGCGAGACGGTGGAGGACCGGCACGAGGAACTCTTTGAGGAAGTACAGGGCAAGGATCACGACCATGGGGGAGAGGTCGAGCCCCATCGCCAGCGTGGGCAAGCGGTGACGGACGGGACGGAGGACCGGCTCGGTGGCGCGGTACAGGAAGCGCACGATCGGGTTGTAGGGGTCGGGGTTGACCCAGGAGAGCAGCGCCCGGGCCACGATCAGCCAGATGTACACGATGATGATGAGGTTCAGCAGGTTGGCGACGGCGCTCAGGAAGTACGCCCCGACGAACATCGTCGTATTTTAACTCAGCCCGCGCTCCCCCGTCCGAGCTCCTTCGAGCGCTGCGTCGCGCGCTCGACAGCCTTGATGAACGTGGTCCGGATGCCCCCCTCCTCGAGCGCCGCCACGCCCGCGATCGAAGTCCCACCCGGGCTCGACACCATGTCCTTGAGTGCACCCGGATGCAGACGCGTCTCGAGGAGCAGCTTGGCCGCGCCCAGCACCGTCTGGGTGGCGAGTGTCATGGCCGTAAGGCGGTCGAGGCCCATCTTGACACCGCCGTCAGCCAGTGACTCGATCACGACGGCGACATACGCGGGGCCGGAGCCGGAGAGGCCTGTCACGGCATCCATCAGGGACTCGTCCAGGACGACGACGCGCCCCACGGCGCTGAAGATCTCGCCGGCCACCTCCATGTCTTCCGGCTCGAGGCCGTCGCCCTTGGCGATCGCCGTCACGCCCTCGAGGACGAGCGCCGGCGTGTTGGGCATGACGCGGATGAGCCGCCCTTCCCTACCGAGGGCCGCGCGAATGGTGTCCGTGGAAACACCCGCCGCGAGCGAGATCATCAGTTTGCGCCGGCTGAACACGGACGCGATCTCGCGGAGGACCGGCGTCATGATCTGCGGCTTGACCGCCATGATGACGACGTCGGCCTCGCGGACGAGCTGGAGGTTGTCGGACGCGAGCTGGATGCCGTACGTGCGCCCGAGCTCCTTCAGCCGATCACCCCGGACGTCGCTCGCCCAGATCATCTCGCCCGGAACCACGTTGGCCACCGTCAGTCCCTTGATGAGAGCCTCTCCCATGTTGCCCGAGCCGATGAAGCCGACCTTCTTGCCCTTGAGGCTCATGCGGTGGCCTTTCCCGGGCGTGGACCGAAGATGGCCGTTCCCACCCGTACCATCGTCGCGCCCTCCTCGATCGCCACCTCGAAGTCCGCGCTCATGCCCATCGAGAGCTCGGTCAGGCCGACGCGCTTGCCGAGCTGGGCCAACGCACGGAACCAGGGCCGCGCGTTCTCGGCGCTCTCCGCGATGGGTGGGATGGTCATCAGCCCACGGACGCTGACGTGATCCAGCTTCGCGATGGCCTCGAGCGCCGCCGGCACGGCGTCGGGTAGAAAGCCTCCCTTGTTCGTCTCGCCGCCGACGTTCACCTGCACCAATGTCGCCACGGGGTGTCCACGCTGGCGCGCCCGCTGATCAAGCTCGCTCGCGAGGTCGAGACGATCGAGCGAGTGAACGAGATCGAAGAGATCGAGCGCGTCGCGCACCTTGTTCGTCTGCAGGTGACCGATGAGGTGCCACGGGACCGGCCGCCCCAGCGCAGCGACCTTTTCCTTCGCTTCCTGCACGCGGTTCTCGCCGAGCGCGGGCACACCGGCTGCCACGGCCTCCTGGATGCGCTGAACCTCGACCGTCTTGGAGACGCCGATCAGGAGGACGTCGCTGCCGCGGCGGCCCGCGCGCTCCGCCGCCCGGGCGATGCGCTCGCGTACACGCTCCAGGCTCGCGCCGACGTCGTGCATGGCAGGGATTCTAGCATTCGGGCCGGCGCCTCACGGGAGCGCGGCAAACGTCACGAGCCGACCCCGGTTACCCTTGCGGTACGAATAGAGAAGGTCGGGATGACAGGCGGTGCAGAGCCGCGGGTTCTCGATCCGCGCCGGCTCCACCCCGGCCGCAGCCATGAGCGCCTCGTTGGCCGCCCACAGGTCGAGTACGAAGCGCCCGGGCCCGGTCGGATTGACCCAGCGCTCCCACGTCAGTGGATACGCCGTCGCGAACTCGCGAACGACCGGCTCGTCCCCCTCGTAGCAGCACGGGCCGATCGATGGGCCAATGGTGACGACGAGCCGGCTCGAACGGCCGCCGGTCTGGGTCACCGCGGCGACCGCCGCCTGGGCGGCGCCAGCCACGGTGCCGCGCCAGCCGACATGCGCCAGCGCCAGCACTCGCGCGTCGGGATCGCAGACCGTCACCGGCAGACAGTCGGCGGTGAAGATGGCGAGCGGCGCCGAATGTTCCGTCGTCAGCAGCACGTCGGCGCGCCCGGCGAACCCGCCGCTGGCGGTCGCGCGCACGACGTCGGCGCCATGGACCTGCCGCGCCCACGTCAGCCGTCGCAGGTCGAGGCCCGTGCCTGCAAGCGCGGCCACGGCCTCGGGACCGACGAGCGGCTGGGGCTCGCCCCACACCGCCGTGCCCGGACAGTGACGCGTCGTCGTCGCATGCGCCACTCCGAGCTTCTCCAGTGACCGAAACGTGAAATACACCGGCGGTACCCCGTGCGGAACGAGTTGATTCTTAGACGACGTGGTCATGTCCGTATCCGATGTTACGACGCCCGCTCATGGCCGAAATTGCGATGTAGCTGCGTCTTCGACGTCAGGCCGATTGATCTCGGCAGGCCTGGGCGGGCATGGCGGCGGGGGCCTTTGATGAGACCCGTTTCCCGCCGGGCGAGACAGGTCGGGAGCACAGATGGAAAAACGCTACGCGCCAGGGCCGCCGCGCTCGTGGTCTCACAATGGCCCCCGGCGCCGTGCCCCGCCTCGCGCGCCGAGATTCAGTCCGCCTGGCGCCGGAGGAACGCGGGAACGTCGAAGTCGTCGCCCCCGACGGCGTCGTCGCTTTCGGCCCGGGCGTCGGCCGCGCGGCGTCTCCAGGGCGAAGCGCCTGTCATCGCCGGCGGCCGGGCGCCCCGCGGCAGGTCCACGATCTTTCCGGTCGGGGATGCGGCGTCTTTGCGCTCGGAGAAGCCGGTCGCGATGACCGTGATGCGCACCTCGTCGCCGAGGCTCGGGTCGATCACGGCGCCGAAGATGATGTTGGCTTCCTCGTGGGCGGCTTCCTGCACGATGCGGGCGGCCTCTTCAACCTCGTGCAGCGACAGGTCGGTGCCGCCGGTGAAGTTGATGAGGACGCCCTTGGCGCCGGCGATGGCGGTGTCGTCCAGGAGCGGACTCGCCACGGCTTTCTGAGCGGCGTCGAGGGCCCGGTGCTCGCCATGGCCCACGCCGGTGCCCATCATCGCGATGCCCATGCCCGACATGACCGTCCGTACGTCAGCGAAGTCCAGATTGATGAGTCCAGGAACGAGGATGAGGTCCGAGATCCCCTGCACGGCCTGCTGGAGCACGGAGTCGGCGACGCGGAACGCGTCCATCAGCGGCGTACCGCGGTCCACCACGGAGAGCAGCCGCTGGTTGGGAATGGTGATGAGCGTGTCGACGACGCTCCGCAGCGACTCCAGCCCGGCCTCCGCCTGCAGCATGCGCCGGCGACCTTCGAAGTGAAACGGCTTGGTGACCACGGCGACCGTGAGGATCCCGAGGTCCTTGGCCAGCGAGGCGACGACTGGCGCGGCGCCCGTCCCCGTTCCGCCGCCCAGACCGGCGGTGATGAACACCATGTCGGCGCCGGCCAGGAGTCGCGTGATCTGCTCGGGATCCTCGAGCGCGGCGTCGCGGCCCACGTCGGGATTGGACCCTGCGCCAAGTCCCTGCGTGAGCTTCGCCCCGAGCTGTACCTTCACCGGCGCGGGCGATGCGCGGAGGGCCTGGTTGTCCGTGTTGGCGACGATGAACTCCACGCCCGTGAACTGCGCGGTGATCATGCGGGTGACCGCGTTGCTGCCCCCGCCCCCGAGACCGATGACCTTGATCTTCGCGGCCTGCGGAGCTTCGTCCAGCTCGAACAACGGGCGTCGTCCGCGCTCCTTTTCCATCCGCGCCTCCTCTCGCTGCGTGGCGAACAGTGTCGGGTGGGCGGCCTTCCGACGCCGCCGACGCCTCCTAGAAGACTTCACTAAACCAGCCCGCCAGCCGGTGGGCGATGCGACCGAACAGGTGGTCGTCCCCGCTCGGCGCCGGCGTGCCGGCCACGGCAGGGCGGCGGGCACCGTAGAGCGCGAGACCGACGGCGGTGGCGTAGATCGGGCTCTTCACGACGTCGGCGAGTCCACCGACGGTCTCGGGCAGGCCGCGGCGGACGGGAAGATCGAAGACGGCTTCGGCCAGCTCGGGGATGCCTTCCATGATTGACGTGCCGCCCGTGACGACGACGCCGGCGGTCGCGGCGTCCTGGAATCCCGCCTTCGTCAGCTCGCGGGCGACGAGCGTGAAAATCTCCTCGACGCGCGGCTGGATGATCTCGGACAGGATCTGACGCGAGAGCGGCCGGGGCTTGCGCCCGCCCACCGACGGGACGTCGATCATCTCCCCGCCGGAGATGAGCGCGGTCAGCGCGCACCCGTAACGGCGCTTGAGATCCTCGGCCTCGGCGGCCGGCGTGCGGAGGCCGACGGCGATGTCGTTGGTGATGTGATCGCCGCCAACGGGCAGGATCGCCGTGTGCCAGATGGCGCCGTCGCGGAAGAGTCCCACGTCCGTCGTCCCGCCGCCGATGTCGACGAGGACCACGCCCAGCTCCCGCTCGTCCGGATAGAGCACGGCTTCGGCCGAGGCGAACGGCTCCAGCACGATGTCGTGCACGGCCAGGCCGGCGCGGTTGACGGAGCGCACGACGTTGTGGACGGAGGTGATGGCGCCGGTGACGATGTGGACCTCGACCTCCAGGCGCACGCCGGTCATGCCCACGGGCTCGCGGATACCATCCTGCTCGTCGACGACGAACGTCTGGGGCAGGACGTGGATGATCTCCCGGTCCTGGGGCAGGTTGATGGCGCGAGCGGCATCGACGGCGCGCTGGACGTCGACCGCCGACACTTCCCGGTCCTTGTTGGCGACGGCGACGACGCCGCGGCTGTTGACGCCACGGATGTGGCCACCGGCCACGCCGGCGTACACGCCTGACACTTCGACGCCAGCCATTTGCTCGGCCTCGCCCACGGCCTGGCGGATGGCCTCCACCGTGGCGTCGATGTTCACGACGACACCTTTGCGCAACCCGCGGGACGGCGCCGCCCCGACGCCGACCACGTCGATGCTGCCGGCCGCGTTCGGCTCGGCGATGACCGCGCAGATCTTCGTCGTGCCGACGTCGAGCCCGACGACGTACTCCTTGAGTCCCTTGCGCGCTATCCCTGGCCTCCCTTTCTGAGGACCACCTGATCGCGGAATCGCAGATCGATCGCGGTGACGCCGTCTCCCGTGCGCGTGATCTGCGCGAGCACGCCGGCGAGCCGCGTCAGCCGCTCCTCCCACTCCTCGGCCCCGAGCCGGACCTCGATCCCGTCGACGGTGTAGAGGACCGGGCCGTCGCGGCCGCTCATGTCGATCTCGGAGATCTCGCCGACGAGCGGGCTCCCCGACCGCAGCAGCGAGCGGATGAGGGCCAGCGCCGCGCGGGCCTTCGGACCCGGCTCCGTGCGGAGCGCGGCCAGCTCGGCCTCGCTAAGGCCGCTGATCACCGGAACGCTCGGGACGACAGCGTGCGGTTCCTCGCCGAGGAGACGCCCTTCCTCGTCCAGCCAGTGCAGCGTGCCGCTCGAGACGAGCGTGAACGGTCGTCGCTCCTCGACGAGGATGGTCACGCGGTTGGGCAGCTCGCGGATGACGTCGGCGCGCAGGATCTCGGGCACGGCCTGCAGGCGCGCGGTGACGGTGGTCGGGTCGATGCGGAAGATGTTGGCACGAGCGGGAATGCCGGCGGCCTCGACCACGCGCTCCGCGGAGACCCGCGAAACGCCGCGCACCTCGACGCCGGCGATGGCGAATCGCGGTGACGTGAGGAGCCAGCGGACCCCGCCGGCGATGCCGCCGCCAGCGATGACGACGACGGCGGCGAGCGCGAGCCAGCGCCGCTTCATGGACCGTCGCGCCCGCGCGGCGCCGGCCGACCGGACGGAGGCGCGGCCGACCTTCTGGCGCGCGATGAGTGCCGAACGCTCGCCCACATCGCCCAGCGACGACGGCTGCCCTCGGGGCGACAGCAGCCCTTTACTCACCGATGATCCGGATCTCGTTTTCCAGCACGATCCCGTAGTGCGCCTGGACGCGCTCCCGGGTGAGCTCCATGAGGGCTTGCACGTCGGTGGCGCTGGCGCCGCCACGGTTGACGATGAAGTTGGCGTGCTTGGCCGAGATTTCGGCCCCGTTGAAGCGCTTGCCCTTGAGACCGACTTTCTCGATCATCCGCGCCGCGGTCTCGCCGGACGGGTTCTTCCAGACGCAACCGGCCGACGCGAGCGCCAGGGGCTGGCTGGACTTCTTGTGCTTGAGGCGCTGCTTGATGTCCTTCTGGATCTCGCTGAGCGGCCGGCGGTGAAGACGCAGCCGGCACCCGATGAGCACGGTGCCCGCGGGAAAGTGGAACGCACGGTACGTGAAGGCACCCGCGTTCGGCTTGAACTCGCCGAGCGTGCCGTCGGGATAGAGGAAATAGGCGGCGCTGACGAAGTCGCCGATGCAGCCATCGGGCGTGCCGGCGTTCATCGCAAGCGCGCCGCCGATCGTCGCCGGAATACCGACCAGGCATTCGAGGCCGCCGAGATTCAGCGCCGCTCCCTCGCGAATAAGCGCGGAGAGGCTGGCCCCGGCGCCGGCCACCGCCTCCTCGCCGTGGAACTCGGAGCGCCCCAGGCATCCCTCGAGCTTGAGCACGACGCCGCGCACCCCGCGGTCACGCACGAGCAGGTTGTTGCCGCCGCCGATGACGACCACCGGGAGCTGCTCGCGCTCGGCGAAGAGGAGCGCGTGACGAATATCGTCCACGTCCTGGGGCACGACGAAGATGTCCGCCGAGCCGCCGATGCGCAACGAGGTATGAAAGCTCAGGGGCTCCTTGAAACGGACTTCCCCCCGGATTTCTCCTAGCATGTGGTCCTCCCTCCGCGCGAGTCGGCCTCGAGTCGGAGCAAGAGATCCGGACCGATCTGGCCCACGTCGCCGGCGCCGAGCGTCAGCACCAGGTCTCCGGGCCGCGTGATGTCGACGAGGTGTTCCACCGCCCGCGCGCGGCCACCGCCCACGTACGTCACGTCGCGGTGGCCGTGGGCGCGGATCGCCCCGGCCAGATCCTCGGCGCTGACGCCGGCAATCGGCTTCTCACCCGCCGCGTAGATGTCCAGGACGACGAGGACGTCGGCCTGGTTGAAGGCGGTGAGGAACTCCTGGCGCAGATGATGGGTGCGCGAGTAGCGATGCGGCTGAAAGACGGTAACGAGCCGACTCTCGAAGCCAGCCTTGGCGGCGGCCAGCGTCGCGCGGACCTCGGCGGGGTGGTGGCCGTAATCGTCGACGACGGTCACCCCTCCGGCCTGGCCGCGTACCTGGAAGCGGCGCTGGACACCGGTGAAGCCGGCCAGCGCCTTCTGCATCGTGACGAACGGAATCTCGAGATCGAGCCCGACCCCGATCGCGGCGAGCGCGTTGAGGACGTTGTGTCGGCCGGGGATCTGCAGCGCGCACTCGCCGAGAAGCGTCCCGCGGTGGACGACTTCGAAACGGCTCGTCAGACCGGACAGATGGACGCGCCGGGCCACGAGGTCCGCGCTCGACGCCAGGCCATAGGTGATGAGGCGCTTTTCGAGGCGCGGGATGAGCATCTGGATGTTCGGCTGGTCGAGGCACAGCACGGCCGAGCCGTAGAACGGCACCTTGTTCACGAACGCCAGGAAGCCATCGCGGATCGCCTCGAGGGTGCCCCAGTGGTCGAGGTGCTCGGCGTCGATCGTCGTCACCACGGCGATGGTCGGCGTCAGCGTGAGGAACGAGCCGTCCGACTCATCGGCCTCGGCGACGAGGAAATCACCCTGGCCGAGCCGGGCGTTGCTCCCGAGGCTCGACACGCGGCCGCCGACGATGATGGTCGGGTCGTGCCGCCCTTCGGCGAGCACCGCGCCCACCAGGGATGTCGTCGTCGTCTTCCCGTGTGTGCCGGCGACGGCGATGCCATATTTCAGCCGCATCAGCTCGGCCAGCATCTCGGCCCGGCGAATGGCCGGAATCGCCCGTCGGCGCGCGGCCTGGACCTCCACGTTGTCGCCGGCCACGGCCGACGAATAGACGACGACGTGGGCACCTTCCACGTGGCCGACCTCGTGACCCGAGAACACCTTGACGCCCAGCTGCTCGAGACGCTCGATCGCCTCGTTGCGTTTCAGATCCGAGCCGGTCACCCGGTAGCCCAGGTTGGCCAGGATCTCGGCGATGCCCGACATCCCGCTGCCGCCGATGCCGACGAAGTGGATCTGCTGATAGCGTTTAAACATGGGCGTGCTGGGAGATGTTGAGGAGGACGCCCGTGCTCACCATCGTGACGAGCAGGGCCGAGCCTCCGAACGAGATGAACGGCAAGGGCAACCCCTTGGTCGGCAGCGCCCCGGTCACCACGCCGAGATTGACGAGCGTCTGGGTCGCAATCAGCACGGTGATGCCGAGCGCCAGGTAGGCGCCGAAGGGATCCGGGGCGCGCAGGCCCACGCGCAATCCCCGCCACACGAGGACGGCAAAGAGGGCGATGATCGCCATGGCGCCGAGGAACCCGAGCTCCTCGCCGATGACGGCGAAGATGAAATCGGTGTGCGCTTCCGGGAGGTAGAAGAGCTTCTGCTTCGACTCCCCGATGCCACGGCCCAGGACGCCGCCGCTGCCGAGCGCCAGCCACGACTGGATGATCTGAAAGCCGCTGCCGCGCGGATCGCTCCAGGGATCGATGAACGTCGTGATGCGCCGGAGCCGATAGGGCGCGAGCCAGATCGCGAGCGCGACGAATGGCAGGGCGGCGCCGACGATGAAGCCCAGGTAGCGTACCGGACTACCGGCGAGGTAGAGCAGCGCGAAGGTGACCGCCACGAGCGTGAGGCAGTTGCCGAGGTCGGGCTGGACCAGGATCAGCACGGCTAGCGCCGCGGCGACCGCGAGTGGTTGGAGCAGCCCGCGGCGAAAGTCGTCGATCTCGGCGCGCTTCTGCGTGAGGTAGCCCGCCAGGTAGATCACCAGCGCGAGCTTGGCCAGCTCGGCCGGCTGGAACGAGACCGGCCCCAGGCGCAACCAGCGCCGCGTGCCGTTGATCGGTTGAGCCAGCGGGGGAACGAGCACGAGCACGAGAAGAACGCCGGCGGCCAGCAGGATCGGCCAGCCGAGTCGCTCCAGACGTCGGTAGTCGACGCGAAGCGCGACGAGCAGACAGCCCGCTCCCAGCAGCGCCCAGACGAGCTGCTTCTTGAGGAACAGATAAGGATCCTGGAAACGATCGGCCGCCACGATGGCGCTCGCCGAGTAGACCATCACGACGCCGGCCGACAGGAGTAGCACGACGGCGCCGAAGAGCCACATGTCCGGCCGCAGCTTCCTGGGCATTTAATTACCCTGGGGGGGAGCGACCGCCGCTCCGGTTGTGCGAAGGGAGCTACGCCCCCCTCGGTCTCCCCCGGCCCCAGACCACCCCCCCACCGGTTCGGACCGCGCGATCATGCGAGCCACGGCCCCGACGCCCCCGCTTCGAATCGCAGCATCAGGCGAGTCCCTGGACGAGGCCGCGGAAGACATCCCCGCGGTGCTCGTCGCGGCGTAGCCGCGCTCTCGCCATCAGGCGAGCCCCTGAACGAGCCCGCGGAACACGTCACCGCGATGCTCAAAATTATCGAACATGTCGAAGGAGGCGCAGGCCGGCGAGAGGAGCACGACGTCGCCGGGCCGGGCCGCGCCGCGCGCGGCGTGCAGCGCACTCTCGAGCGACACGCTCTCCGTGACCGGGACACCGACCCGGGCCAGCGCACCGCCGATCTTCCCGCCGTCCTGCCCGATGACCACCGCGTGAAGAACGCGGCCGCGAGCCGCTTCGGCCAGCGCGCTGAAGTCCTGGCCCTTGCCGATCCCCCCAGCGATCAGGACGATCCGCTCGGTGAAGCTCTCGAGCGCCTTGATCGTGGAGGCGACGTTGGTGCCCTTGGAGTCGTTGTAGTAATGCACGCCCTTGAGATCCCGGATGAACTCGATGCGATGGGACACGCCGCGGAAGTGCGCGATGCCGCGGCGGATGGCCTCCGGCGCGATCCCGGTCCACAACGCGCAAGCGGTGGCGGCCAGCACGTTCTCCACGTTGTGAGCACCGCGGAGGAAGATCTCGCCGAGGGGGCAGATCCGCTCGACGTGGCCATTGAGCTTCGCCGCCACCCAGTCGCCGTGCACGAAGACCCCGTGATCGAGCTCGCGCCGGCGGCTGAACAACACGACGCGGGCCTTCGTCCGAGCCGCCAGGGTCGCCGCGGCCTCGTCGTCCGCGTTGAGCACGGCGCAATCGGCGGACGTCTGGTTCAGGAAGATGCGCGCCTTGGCGTCGACGTAGGCGGCGAAGCTGCCGTGTCGATCGAGATGGTCCGGCGTCACGTTGAGCACGGCCGCCACGCGCGGGTGGAAGGCCTCCGTCGTCTCGAGCTGAAAGCTCGACACCTCGCACACGACGAGCCCGTCGGCGCCGAACGTCAGCGCGTGAGCCGCCAGCGGCGTGCCGATGTTGCCCCCGACGAGCACCGGACGGGCTTGCTCGCCCAGCAGCGCGCCGGTGAGCGCGGTGGTGGTGGTCTTGCCGTTGGTCCCGGTGATGGCGATCGTATCGGCCTCCAACGCGCGCCAGCCGAGCTCCAGCTCCCCGATGATCGGGATGCCCTCCGCCCGGGCCGGCGCAACCTGGGGCGAATCGAGCGGCACCCCCGGACTCACGACGACGAGATCGGCGCCCTGCGTCGCTTCCGGGTGGCTGCCGCCGACCAGGAGGCTCACGCCGAGCGCCGAGAGCCCGCGCGCGTCGGCGCCGAGGGCGGCGAGCGTCTTCTGATCGCTGGCGATGACGCGCGCGCCGACGGCGCGGAGCAGACGCGCGGCGGCCAGGCCGCTCTTGCCGAGACCGACGACGACGACCCGCCGGCCGGCCATGGTCTCCAGATACGCGCGTCCCCGCGCCACCACGTCGGCCTCCTTCAGTGGGCTCACGCCACTCGCCCCACGCTGGTGCTCATCGCAGCTTCAAGGTGCTGAGCGCCAGCAGCGCCAGCGCGAACGAGACGATCCAGAAGCGCACGACGATCTTCGGCTCCGCCCAACCCTCCAGCTCGTAGTGGTGATGGAGAGGCGCCATACGGAAGACCCGCCGCCCGGTGAGCTTGAAGGACGCCACCTGGATGATGACCGACACCGCCTCCACCACGTAGAGCCCGCCGATGAGCGGCAGCAGCAGCTCGGCCTTGGTCAGCACGGCCAGTGTTCCGATGGCACCACCCAGCGCGAGCGAGCCCACGTCGCCCATGAAGACCTGCGCCGGATGGCAGTTGAACCAGAGGAAGCCGATGGCAGCGCCGATGAGCGCGCCGCAGAAGACCGTCAGCTCTCCGGCGCCCTTGACGTTGGTGATCCTCAGATAGTCGGCGGCCCTGAAGTTGCCGGTCAAGTACGCGATCACAGCGAAGGCGCCGCCGGCCATGATGATGGGGCCGATAGCGAGCCCGTCGAGGCCGTCGGTGAGATTCACCGCGTTCGACGCGCCCACGATCACCAGGGTCGCGACGGGAATCCACCACCATCCGAGGTCCAGCACCCAGCCCTTGAGGAACGGGATGGGGAGCACCGGCGTCCAGCCGTTGGCCGCTGGCTGCCAGAGGACGATCTGCAGCAGGCCGAGGGCGAGCAGGAGCTGGAGGAGGAACTTGGTCCGCGCCGTGAGGCCCTTGCGCTTCTTGAGCTTGCGTGCGTCGTCCCAGAATCCGATCAAGCCGAATCCCGCCGTCGCCAGGACCACCACCCAGACGTATCGGTTCCGGAGATTCGCCCACAAGAGCGTCGAGCCGAGCAGCGCGCCCAGAATGACGAGCCCGCCCATCGTCGGCGTGCCCTTCTTCAAGCGATGGCGCTCCGGCGTATCCTCCCGCACCGTCTCTCCGCCGTGTTGCCACCGCTTCAGCCTCTGGATGAGCGGCGGGCCGATCAGCAGCGAGATCACCAGCGCCGAGATCAAGGCCATGACGGAGCGGAACGTCAGGTATCGGAAGACGTTGAAGAGAATGTGATCCTTGGCCAGGGGGACGAGCAGGTGGTAAAGCATCCGTCACGCTCATCTCTGATCCGGCCGGGTGAGTCGCGCGACCAGCGCGTCCGCGACGCGCTCCATCCTCATGCCGCGCGAGCCTTTGACGAGAACGAGGTCGCCAGGGGTGACGCGCTTGAGCAGGTGGGCGACCGTGTCCTCGAACGTCGTGCCATGCCACGCTTCGGGCAGCCCGGACTCCCTCGCTACTTGCACGGCCTGCAACATGTGGCGGCCGAGCGCGACGAACTCGGTCGCGCCGCTGGCCACCACCTGCCGTCCCACCTCGCGGTGGGCCGCGTCGGTGACATCGCCCAACTCCAGCATGTCGGCGAGGACGACGATCAGCCGCCGGCCATTGCGGACAGCCGCCGCGGTCTCGAGCGCCGCGCGTACCGACGCGGGGTTGGCGTTGTAGGTATCGTCGAGGATCCGCACGGGGCCAGCGTCGCGCCAGACACAGCGGCCCTTCACCGGTCGCGCCGATTGCAACCCGCGCACGATCTCGTCCAGGCTGAAGCCCAGCACGACGCCGCTCGCCGCGGTCGCCAGCGCGTTGGCCACGTTGTGGCGGCCCGAGAACCCCAGCGCCACCTCGCGGCGTTCGCCGTTGACCTCCAGGGTGAAGCGCACGCCGACGGTGTCCTCGATCGGGTTGCCGACGGCGCGAACGGTCGCGTTCCCGAGCCGTCCGTAGGTGATCACCCGAGCGGCGGTCTCGCGCGCCATGCTGGCGACGCGGGCGTCGTCGGCATTGAGCACCGCCCAGCCCTCGGCGCCGAGCGATCGCACGAGCGCTGCTTTCTCGTCGCGCACGCCGTCCAGCGACCCGAGAAACTCCGTGTGCACCGGCGCTACCGTGGTGATCACACCGACCGTGGGCGCGGCCACGGCGCTCAGGGCGGCGATCTCGCCCTTCTGGTTGGTGCCAATCTCGACCACAACGGCCTCGTGATCGGCCGTCAGCTTGAGGAGGGTCAGCGGCAACCCCCACTGGTTGTTGAAGGAGCCTTCCGGCTTCAGCACTCGCCAGCGGGTCCCGAGCACCGCGGCGATCATCTCCTTCGTCGTCGTCTTGCCGTTGGAGCCGGTGACCGCGACCACCGGGATGGTGAAGCGCTGACGGTGGTACGCGGCGACGTGACCGAGGGCTCGCGTCGTATCCTCCACGAGGACGAGCGGCACGCCAGCCGGGATCGGATCGGGGACGTGGTGCACGATCAGACACGAGGCCCCGCGACTCGCCGCTTCCGCCACGAAGTCGTGGCCGTCGAGCCGATGGCCCTGGATGGCGAAGAATGCCTCGCCGACACCGAGCGTACGGGAATCGATGGCGACGCCACTGACGGGCACCGCGAGGTCCCCGACGACGAGCGCGCCCTGAGTCGCGCGAACGATGTCCTGGACGGTGAAGGTCGCCATCGTCAGCCTGCCATCCGATGGAGGACCTGGCGCGCGACCTCGCGGTCGTCGAAGGGCAGCACCTCGGCGCCAATGATCTGGTACGTTTCGTGTCCCTTGCCTGCGATCACGACGGTGTCGCCGGAGCGAGCCCAGTCGAGCGCTGCGCCGATGGCGGTTCGCCGCTCGACCTCGCGGCCATAACGGCCGTCACCCCCGCCGCGCCGGACGCCCACCACGATCTCGTCCAGGATAGCGTCCGGGCGTTCCGAGCGCGGATTGTCCGACGTGACCCAGACGCGATCGGCGAGGCGCGCAGCAATCTCACCCATGATCGGCCGCTTGCCGCGGTCGCGATCGCCGCCGCAGCCGAAGACGACGCCGAGGCGACCTCTCGTCAGCTTGCGCGCGGTTGCCAGCACGCGCTCGAGCGCGTCGGGGGTATGCGCGTAGTCGACGACGACCAGGAAAGGCTGGCCCGCGCGTACCTGCTCGAACCGCCCGGGCACGGCGCCGACGGTGCCGAGCGCCCGCGCGATCGCCGCAGGCTCCAGACCGAGAGCCAGCCCCACGCCCACGGCGCCGAGGAGGTTCATGACGTTGTGCTCACCGATCAACGGCGACGTGAGGTGGAGATCGCCGCGAGGGGTGCGCGCATGTAACCGGATACCCTCCAACGTGGAGGCGTGCTCGACGGCGCGGATCTGCGCGCCGGCTCCCAGCCCGAACGAGAGCGAGGGGATCTGGAGGCCGCGCACCATCTCGCCGCCGGAGGGGTCATCGGCATTCACGACCGCGGTGCGTCCGGGCTTGGGGGACTGCGCGAGCAGCTCGAAGAGGCGGCGCTTGGCCCGACGATACTCGTCGAGCGTGCCGTGAAAGTCGAGATGATCCTGTGTCAGGTTGGTGAACACGGCAACGTCGAATGTCAGCCCCTCGACGCGGGCAAGGGCCAGTGCGTGCGAGGACACCTCCATCGCGACGCCCCGGACCCCGTCAGCGTACATGCGTGCAAGCATTGACTGAAGCTCGAGCGCCTCGGGGGTCGTCTGGCCGGCGGGGAGCGTTTCGGCGCCGATCCGGTACTGGATGGTACCGATTACACCCGTCCGTAACCCTCGGGTTTGCAAGAGCGCGTCCACGAGATAGGACGTGGTTGTCTTGCCATTCGTTCCCGTGATTCCGACGACGGTGAGCTGCCGCGACGGATGGCCGTAGTAAGCCGCCGCGGCGCGCGCCAGCGCCGTCCGCGCCGAGGGAACGATGATCTGCGCCACGCCCACGTCCCCGGCCGGCGGACCCTCGCTCACGATCACTGCGGCCCCCCGTGCGATCGCCTCCGGCACGAACCGTCGCGCGTCCTGTTTGAAGCCGGGGACAGCCACGAAGCAATCGCCGGGCACGACCTTCCGAGAATCGGCCGCGATCCCGCCGATCGCTGCGGGCGGCGCACCAATCATGCGCGTCTCGCCCAGCGCGGCGACGAGCTCACTCACCGGCATCGACCGCTTGGCCATGTCATTTCTCGAAGCATCTTGCTGTCGCGACCTCGCACTCTCTCGCTCATATCACTGCTCGGCTCGGCCGTCGGACGGCCTCACCTCGCACTCTGGCGATCATTTCACCGCTCGGCTCGCCGCCCGAGCGCGGCTCACCTCACACTGCCACCCGACCATTTCACCGCTCGGCTCGCCGCCCGAGCGCGGCTCACCTCGCACTGCCACGCACAGCCACTGTGTCATGGACTCGGCTCGCCGCCCGAGCGCGGCTCACCTCGCACTGCCACGCACAGCCACTGTGTCATGGATTGGCCTCGCCGCGCGGGAGCGCTCGCGGGGACGGTGTCAGCACGAGCCGCGCGGTGAGGCCGGGAGCAAGCGTCGAGCCGGGTTGCGGCGTTTGCTTCACGACGCTGCCGCGACCGCTCACTTCGACGCGTCCTCCGAAGGGCGCGAGCGTCGCAAGGGCCTGGCGCAGCGGACGGCCCCGCAGGTCTGGCATTACCGTGGTGCCTCCCTCGCCCGCCGGCTCGGAGCTCGATACCAGCCGTACCCGCGGCGCCAACGGCTCCGGACCAGGACCGGTTACGATCTGAAGTGGCGGCGCGTCCTGCGGGGGCACGTCAAGGTAGCGGAGCACCTCGCGACCGATCGCCGAGAAGATCGGGGCTGCCGCTTCGCTCCCCCACTTTTCATTCTTCGGCTCGTCGAGCATGACGAGGATCACGAAGCGTGGCTCCTCGGCCGGTGCGAACCCGACGAACGACAGCACGCCGGGCGCTCGAGAGTACCGGTGAGTGCCGGGGTCGAGCTTCTGCGCCGTGCCTGTCTTGCCGGCGACCACATAGCCGGGAATGGCCGCGTTGTGACCCGTGCCGACTTCCACGACGCTGATGAGGATGCGGGTGAGCGTCCGTGCTGTATCAGGGGCGATCACCTGGCGCACGGCTTCCGGCTCGAATCGGCGCGTCTCACGGCCATGGGCGTCGAAAACGGATTTCACCAGACGCGGGCGCATCATCGTGCCGCCGTTGGCCACCGCGCTGAACGCGGTCACCATCTGCAGCGCCGTGACCGACACCTCCTGGCCGAGCGACAGGGTCGGAAGCGACAGCGCCGACCACCGCGGCGGCTCGCGGAGTTGGCCCCGGCTCTCGCCGGGCAGCCCCAGCCCCGTCGGGCGACCGAAACCGAACGCCGTCATGTACCGGTAGTAGCGCTCGGGCCCGAGCGCCTGACCGACCTTGATCGATCCCACGTTCGAGGAGTTCTGGAGGACCTCGCTGAAGGTCAGCCAGCCGTACTTTTTCCAGTCGTGGATCGTCGTCTTGGCGATGGTGATGGCGCCGTTCTCACCGAAGAAGCGGTCGTCCGGCCGGACGACCCCCTCCTCGAGCGCGGCGGCGGCAAGGATCACCTTGAAGGTCGAACCAGGCTCGAACGGATCGGTGACGGCCCGGTTGCGCCAGTGGTCCCGCGACGGCACGTCCAGGAACGTGTTCGGGTTGAACGTGGGGCGGATGGCGATGGCGAGAACGTCACCCGTCCGGGGGTCCATGACTACGGCCATCGCCGCGCGCGCGCTCGTACGGCGAAAGGCCGCATCGATCTCGCGCTCCGTGACGTACTGGATGTGAGCGTCGAGCGTCAGCATGACACCGTGACCCGCCGCCGGCGTCTGGAGCACGCGCTGCATTTCGATCTCGCGCCCCAGGGCGTCGCGCCCGACGACGGCCTTGCCGGGCGTTCCCACCAGGGTGTCGTTCCAGGCGCGCTCGATCCCTTCGAGGCCTCCGTCGGTTCCCTCGAAGCCGATGACGTGGGCGGCCAGCTCCCGGTTCGGATAGAGCCGCAACGGCTCGGGCACGAGCGCCAGGCCTGGCTCGCGCAGGGCGCGCACGCTCGCCGCCACGGCCGGCGGCAGGCGGCGCTTGAGCCACACGAACGGGCGCTGGCTCACCAGCGCCGCGTGCAGCTCGTCCTCCGGCACCTTCACGATCGGGGCCAGGCGCGCCGCGACACGGACGGGGTCGCCGACGGCGCGCGGCTGGGCGAACAGCGACTCGGCCGGACTGGAAGCGGCCAGCGGCGTACCGTTCCGGTCCACGATCGGACCGCGCTGGGCCTGGAGAGCCACGGGCCGCGAATACTGCCGCTCGGCGAGACCCGATAGCTCGCGATGGCGGACAATCTGGAGCTGGGCCAGACGCGCCGTCACGCCCCCGAAAGCGACGACGAAGGCCGCCGCCAGGAGCAGGACGCGCGTGCGGAGCCCCGTGACTCTCACGGCTCGAGCGGCGACCTCATGAAGCCCCGAGACGTCGGGAGGCTTGCGGTGACGTGACCGCCGTCAGCGGCGGCTTGTCCGCTGCCGCCGGCGACGAACTCGCGCGCGATGCGGATTTGCCGGTGCGTCGGCGCGGTGAGGCCGAGCTGCCTGGCTCGGGTCTCGACGCGAGCCGGCGATCGCAGCGTCGCCACCTCGACTTCGAGCTGGCGGAGGAGGATCTCCAGGCGTGCGCGCTCGGCCCGCAGCGTGTCGAGCTCGTAACCGAGATGGACCTGCTGCACGCGCAGACCGACGACGGCCAGCCCGCTCAGGACGAGGAGCAGCGCGCCGGCCAGCGTGAGCGCGAGCGAGCGACGCACCCGGGGATCCCGCTCTCGATGCAGTTGCTGTGTCTCTCTCACTGGATCCGCTCCAGCACCCGCAGCTTCGCGCTCCTGGCGCGGGGATTGGCCCGCACCTCGTCGTCGGTGGGCACCCGAGGCGACGGCTCGATCTCGGCGTACTCCGCACGAGAGAGCTCGCGGAACGTCCGCTTCACGATGCGGTCTTCGCCCGAATGAAACGCGATGACGCCGAGCCGGCCGCCGGGAGCCAACAGACCCGCCGCCTGGGGAAGCGCCTCACGAAGCGCGCCCGGCTCGTCGTTGACGGCCATGCGAATGGCCAGGAAGGTTCGGGTCGCCACGTGGAGGCGCTTCGGCCACGCCCCGCGCGGCACGGCACTCCTCACAGTGGCGACGAGATCCGTCGTCGTGCGCAGGGGGCGCCGGCGCACGATGGCCCGGGCGATCCGTCGCGCGTGCGGCTCATCGCCGTACTCCGTGAGGACGCGGGTCAGTTCGGGCTCGGGCAGCCGGTTGAGCAGGGCCGCGGCCGTCGGCCCCGCGGTCGGGTCGAGGCGCATGTCGAGCGGCTCGTCGGCCTGGAAGGAGAACCCGCGCGCCGATTCTTCGAGTTGCTGGGAGGACACGCCGAGGTCGAGCAGGATGCTCTCGGCCTGCGTGACACCGTGTGCGGTAGCGGTCGCGGCGACGTCGCGGAAGCTCGCGTGGGCCAGCGTCACGCGGTCGCCGAAGCCACCCAGGCGGGCGCGCGAACGGGCGAGCGCCTCGGGATCGACGTCGAGACCGAGCAGGCGGACGCCGGCCGGCGCCGCCCCAAGCAGAGCTTCCGCATGACCACCCATGCCCACTGTCCCGTCGATCACCCATCCCTCGCGCCGCGGCCGCAGCAAGAACGCGACCTCGTCGACGAGGACAGAAACGTGAACCGCTACACTCCCAGTTGCGCCAACCGCTCGAACAGCGATGGGAGTCCCTCGCCGTTCGACCGCTCGTATTCCTCGAACCGTGTGCGGTCCCACACTTCGAAGAACGGACGACCCGGACCTACGAGCGTCACGTCCTTTGCGAGCCCCGCGTGCTGGCGACTGTCCGGCGGCAGGAGGATCCGGCCGGCGCCGTCGAGCTCGACTTCCTTTGCGCGGGAGATGTAGAGCCGGCCGATCTTGCGCACTTCCGCATTGAACTGTGACTGCTCGCTGATCCGCCGCTCCTGCCGCTCCCACTCCTGGAATGGGTACACCTCCAGGGCGATCTCGTTGGGCACGACGACGAGCGCGCCGTCGTACTGCGCGAGCACGTCCCGGAACTTCGCCGGGATGCTCAGGCGCCCCTTCGGATCGACCGTGTGCTGGTACCGCCCTCTGAACATGACCCATCCCGGAGAGCCTTTTTTGGGACGCTGGTCCACTTCATCCCACTTTGTCCCACTTGAGTGGCGAGATTACAATTGCCAAAAAGGGCTGTCAAGCGAAAAACCGACGATTTTCTAAGGGGATCTGCTCACAGCCGTCCGGGCTAGGTGTAGGGGTGGCCGACCACCCCGGACGCCGCGGGTTGGGTTCCGGCTACCGAGGCTGGTAGTGCTGGAGCGCTTCGGGGATCCAGGCCTCGATCTGACGGATCCTGGTTTCAGGCGCAGGGTGGGTCGAGAGGAACTCCGGCGGACGGCCCTGGCCGCGCTCGGCCTGCGCCATCCGCACCCAGAGATCGCGGGCGGCCTGGGGGTGATAGCCGGCCTTGGCCATGTAGATCAGGCCCAGATGATCGGCTTCTGATTCCTGCGCGCGACTCCACGGAAGGAGCACGCCCACCGCGGCGCCGGCGCCGAGCAACGACGTGACGGCCTGGACCATGCGCGGATCGTTGCGCGAGAGTGCGAGCTGAGTCGCGGCGAGGGTCGATTGCACGAGCAGGGCCTGGCTCACGCGCTCGGCACCGTGTCGCGCGATCGCGTGCGAGACCTCGTGACCGAGGACGGCGGCGAGCCCGGCGTCGTCGTGCGTCAGCGGCAAGATTCCCGTGTACACGGCCACCTTGCCACCGGGCAAACAGAAGGCGTTCGCCTGCTTGTCCTCGAGGACCTTGAACTCCCACTGGTAATCCTTGCCCGTCGCGGCGGCGATGCGGCGGCCGACGTTTGTGACCTGTGTGTGCAGCACGGGATCGCCCGAGACTCTGCCCTTGCTCAACACCTCTCGATAGGCGCTGACGCCCATCTGCACCTCGGCGCTTTCGGGCAAGAGTATGAGCTGGCTGCGTCCCGTCACGGGCACCGTCTCGCACGCCGTGGCGGCGAGCAGCGCGACGGCAACGGCGACGCGTGAGGGCAGCGGCACGCCGGGATTCTAGCCGAATCGTCAGCGATTCCGCAGTCGCACCGACGTCGACACCGTCGTGGCTCCCCGCCGCGACGGGTCCGTCGTCACGTGGTCGGGTTCGGTTGTCAACGTGATGGCGACCGTGCGCACGTCGGAGGGTACCGTGGTCGGCGCGCCATTCGCATCGAGGTAGCTCAGCGCGAAGTCGCGAACGCCATTGATGATCGGCTGCGCGCCGCCGCCGGCGTCACGGCGAAGCACGCGTCCGCGCAACAGCCAGGTCACCGTCTCCCCGTTCGCCGCGATCAGACCGTCGCCGTTCACGTCGAAGTGCAGGACGATGCGGCTTGGCTCCGCTACCGAGACGGCGGGAAAGTCGGCGCCCGCCTGTCCCTCTCCGGCGTGACGGATCTCGCGCGCGAGTCGCTCCAGCGCGATGCGCGCCGTCTGCTGGCTTTCCACGCGCGCCGCGCCCATCGCGTAGAGGCGTTGACCCTGATGGAGGATACCGAACACACCGCCCAGAACCAGGCCGACGATTGCCAGCGAGACCAGGAGCTCGGCCAGAGACATGACCGGAAGACTCCGTCCAGGGGGGCGCGGCGTCAATGTCCGAAGTTGTGGTCGCCATTAATCCTGACGGCGCCCGAATATCGGGCACGTCGGGGTTCAGGTTGGCCAGCGCGTGGCCAATAACCCTGGTGGGACCGCATTCGGACTACAGGGAGGAGACTGCTGTGACGAAATCCTGGCTTGCCCGCGTCGCGTCGCTTCTGGTGTTGATACTGCTCTTCGGCGTGACCGGTATGGTCACCGCCACCGAGGAGAAGACCGCCGAGCTACTGACCAAGTTGGTGCAGACAGGCCGGAAGGTCGTGTCCGATCACCAGGCTCTCATCAATGATCCGGAGAAGGGCGACAAGGGCTTCACCCCTGAGTTCCTCGCCGAGAAGGTCATCGCGGAGTTTCAGAAGTCCACCGGCATCGATCTGCGCAAGCCCAGCGGCGAGGACGGCAAGCTTCTGGTCGCGCTGCTCGAGGTCGAAAAAGAGGTGGTCGCGGACGCACAGTCGGTGATCAACCGCCAGGACATGGGCTTCAAGGGCTTCATCCCGGCAGTGTTCGTCCGCAAGACGGCCGAAAAGTTCTCGTCCCGCAGCGGCATCAAGATCAAGTTCACGGCCATCGACTTCAGGAACGCGCGCAACAAGCCCGACGATTTCGAGCGGAAGGCGTTCGGTGTGATCGCGGCGCCGAACTATCCCAAGGGCAAGCCCTATCAGGAGGCGATGCCGCTCGACGGCAAAGCGGTCATCCGCATCATGTTCCCCGAGTATGCGGCGAAGTCGTGTCTGTCCTGCCACGGCGACCCCAAGGGCGAGTTCGACATCACCGGCGGCAAGAAGGAAGGCCAGAAGGAAGGCGACCTCGCCGGCGCGCTGAGCTTCACCATCCCGGCCAAGTAGGACGTCGTAAGGAATCCGACATGCGATTCGGCCTGCGCGCGAAAATGCTCGGATGGTTCGGCGGTCTCCTGGTGCCGATCGTGGCCCTGCTGGCGTACGTCGCCATCACGACCGCCGGCGTCGGCCGCGGTTTTGCCGAGGCCCGCGCGATGGATGATCTCGCCCAGGCCGTCCAGCAGGTCCTGCAGTGGACGACCGACTACAGCCTCACGTGGCGGCCGGAGTCGCTGCGCACGGCCGAGCACTGGGCCAAGCAGTACCGAGAGAC
>MNEG01000002.1:0-15043 GCA_001917585.1 Candidatus Rokubacteria bacterium 13_1_40CM_68_15 | reverse complement strand
TCGTCGGCAACTCCTTCACCGAGAGCTTCCACTCCGCGGCCAGGCGGATGGAGGAACAGGTCCGGGAGCTCAAGGAGGCCACCCGCGGCCGGATGCTGGAAGCGCTGACGAAGGCCACGCGCCTGGCCGTCATCGCCGCCATCCTGATCGTGGCCATCGTGATCGCCGGCGCGCTGTTGATCTCCTCGGGGCTCGTGCGGCGCATCCGCGCCGTCGTGGAGAGTCTTCAGGACATCGCGGAGGGAGAGGGCGACCTCACCAAGCGGCTCGAAATCCGGAGCGGCGACGAGATCGGCGAGGTGGCCCGCTGGTTCAACACGTTCGTCGACAAGCTGCACGGCGTGATCGCCCACGTCGGCAGCGCCGCCGGCAGCGTGGCGACGGCGGCGCAGCAGCTCTCGGCCGGCTCCGTGCGGATGTCCTCGGGCGCGCAGAAGCAGGCCAGCTCGCTCGAGGAGACGGCCGCCGCGCTCGAGCAGCTCACGGCGACGGTGAAGCAAGCGGCCGACAGCGCGCGGCAGGCGAGCCAGCTCGCGCTGGCCTCGCGCGACACCGCCGACCGCGGTGGCTCCGTCGTCGTCTCGGCCGTGAGCTCGATGGATGAAATCACGCGCGCCTCCAAGAAGATCGCCGAGATCATCACCGTCGTCGACGACATCGCGTTCCAGACGAACCTCCTCGCCCTCAACGCCGCGGTGGAGGCGGCGCGCGCCGGCGATCAGGGCCGCGGCTTCGCGGTCGTCGCCGGCGAGGTGCGCAGTCTTGCCCAGCGCAGCGCCGCCGCGGCCAAGCAGATCAGTGGGCTCATCCAGGACTCGGTGCAGAAGATCCAGGATGGTTCAGCCCTCGTGAACCAGTCCGGCCAGACGCTTCAGGACATCGTGGGCTCGGTGAAACGCGTGGCCGACATCATCGGCGAGATCGCCGCGGCCAGCGAAGAGCAGTCGCATGGCATCGACCAGGTCAACCGCGCGGTCGGCCAGATGGAGCGGATCACGCAGACCAACGCCGCCCAGACGGAGGAAGTCTCCACGACGGCCGGCGGGCTCACGGCCGAAGCCGAGGAGCTGCGTGCCCTGGTGGGATGCTTCAAGGTGGATGCGGCCGGCAGCATCGAGCCGCCCGCGCGGCCAGCATCCGACGTCGGAACCCCGGCGTCCCGACCGGCGCGGCGGCGCCGGGTACGAGCCCCGGAGCCGGCACTGGCCGGCGTCAGCGACGCCTTCGACAGGCTCTAGTCCCGCCCTCTCAGCCGAGCGGTGGTCGTTGTCCCGCCCACGGTCGCGCCCGCTCGAACGCGGCGCTTGCGCGTAACACCGTCGCGTCATCGAAACGCCGTCCGACGATCTGGAGTCCCACCGGCAGGCCGCTCTTCGTGAACCCAGCGGGTACCGACGCGGCGGGCTGACCCGTGAGATTGAACGGGTACGTGAACGGGATCCAGCCGTAGAAGGACACGGGCCGTCCAGCGATCTCGGTGATCGTGTCCACGCCGATCGGAAGCGGCGGACACGCGACCGTCGGCGTCAGCAGAAGATCGTGCTGCTCGAAGAACGCGCGGGGGTGCTGCCACCAGGCGAGGCGATCGAACCACGCCTGGACGTACTGGGTCGGCGGCTGACGCAGGAACTTCTCGACCAGGGGCAGCAGGCCGGGATCGATCTCGCTCCGCCGATCGAGATACGGCGCGAGCCGGAGCGCGAGGCCACCACAGAACATCTGCTCCCACGTCGTCTTCGGCGACGGCCAGCCCGGCTTCACGTCCTCGACGCGGCACCCGAGCTCACGGAAGGCTTTCGCGGCGTGAGCACAGATCGTCCGGACTTCCGGGTCGACGGGCTCGTCCCCGCCGAGGTTGTCCGTGTACCCCACGCGAAGCCCCTTGATCGAGCCGCGCAGCGCCTTGGTCCACTCGACGCGCTGGGCCGGCAGCGAGTACGGATCGCGCTCGTCGGGCCCGGAGCTCACGGCGAGCATCAGCGCGGCGTCGGCCACCGTGCGGGTCATCGGGCCGATGTGCGACAGATTCCAGGTTCCACTCGCCGGATAGGTCGGGATGCGCCCCCACGAGGCCTTGAACCCGAAGATGCCGGCAAACGAGGCCGGGATGCGGATCGAGCCACCGCCGTCGGTGCCGATGTGGAGTGGCCCGAGGCCAGCCGCGGCCGCAGCAGAGGCCCCACCGCTCGAGCCGCCGGGGGAACGGTCCAGCGCCCAGGGATTGCGTGTCGCGCCGAAGAGCAGATTGTGCGTGACACCCATCCAGCCGAACGTCGGCGTGTTGGTCTTGCCGAGCATGATGCCGCCGGCCGCCTTGAGGCGCTCGACCATCGGCGCATCTTCGGCCGGCACGTTGTCGCGGTAAAGCGGCGTACCGAACGTTGTGCGAACTCCCTTCGTGACGACGAGGTCCTTCACCGTGAACGGCACGCCGTGCAGTGGCCCGAGGCGCGCGCCCTTCCGACCGAGCGCCCGCTCGGCGGCCTTGGCGTCACGCCGCGCGGCGTCGGCCGCGACGGTGACGTAGGCGTTGATCCTCGGGTTGATCTTTTCGATCCGGGCGAGCACGGCGTCCACCACCTCGACGGGTGAGACCCTCTTCCGTCGGATCAGCGCGGCCAACTCGATGGCGGACAGCCAGCACAGGTCGTTCGTCATGGTTACCTCCCGCGGAGGCGAGGATCGAGCGTGTCGCGCAGGGCATCGCCGAGCAGGTTCGACCCGAAGACAGCGAGACTGATGGCGATGCCGGGGAAGAGCACGAGCCAGGGCGCCTTCTGGGCGAACTCGGCGGCGGACACGGAGAGCATCCGCCCCCACGACGGGTACGGCTCGGGAACGCCCAGGCCGAGAAAGGACAGCGCCGCCTCCACGAGGATGGCGCTGCCGAGCTGCGCGGTGGTCAGCACGATGAAGGGGCCGATCGTGTTGGGCAGCACGTGGCGGAAGGCGATGCGGAGATGCTGCAGGCCGAGCGCGCGCGCGGCCTCAATGTACTGCATCTCGCGGATGGACAGCACGCTGGCCCGGATGATGCGCGCCGCCCGCGGAATGATGGGGATCGAGATGGCGATGACCACGTTCTGGACCGACGGTCCGAGCGCGGCCGACATCACGAGGGCCAGCACCAGCAAGGGCAATCCCTGCAGGATGTCGAGCAGCCGCTGGGAGATCAGGTCGGTCTTCCCGCCGAAGTACGCGCTGAGCAGCCCGATGATCCCGCCGAAGACGCTGCCGAGGAGCGTCGACAGTGCCCCAACGACGAGCGAGACGCGCGCGCCGTAGACGATGCGGCTGTAGATGTCGCGCCCGAGATGATCGCTGCCCAGCCAGTGGTCGCGATTGGGAGAGGCCAGCGTGTTGGCGGCGTCGGTGGCGATCGGATCGTAGGTCGCGAGCGGCTCGGCGAAGATCGCCGTGACGACCATGACCAGCATCAAGAACGCCCCGGCCGCGCCCAGCGGCTTCTTCCGGCAGAAGCGGCGAATCGTCGTCCCCAGCCCGGCACCGGCCGTGACGGTGGGCGCCGCGGTGATGACCTCGAGACCGGAATCGGCGACGGCCGGCTTCGTCGCCACGTTACACCCACCCGGAGCGACGGCGCGGTTCCAGCACGTGACGAGCGAGCATCTGGGCAGGCCGAGCAAGACAGCGCAGATACGAGCGCCGGTGAGGAGCGAGCCCCACGCCAGGCCGAGCAAAACGGTGCAGATGCGAGCGCCGGTGAGGAGCGAGCCTCACGCCAGGCCGAGCAAAACGGCGCAGACGCGAGCGCCGGTGAGGAGCGAGCCTCACGGCAGGCCGAGCAAAACGGCGCCGACGCGAGCGCCGGTGAGGAGCGAGCCTCACGACAGGCCGAGCAAAACGGTGCAGATACGAGCGCCGGTGAGGAGCGAGCCTCACGGCAGGCCGAGCAAAACGGTGCAGATACGAGCGCCGGTGAGGAGCGAGCCTCACGAGGCCCGAGGGAGGAGCCGACCGCAGCGTACGCAGTTGTACGTGAGGATCGGCGACAACCGAGAACGAAGTGAGGCGAAGCTCATCGATGGCGCTAGTCGCCATATTTCACGCGCGGGTCGAGCCAGCCATACAGCATATCCACGAACAGATTGGACAAGATCACCACGATCGCGGTGAACATCACGAGATTCTGCACGATCGGATAGTCTCGCCAGATGATGGCCTGGACGAGGAAGCGGGCGACTCCCGGCAGGTTGAACACCGTCTCGGTCACCACGAGACCGCCGATGAGGAACGCGAACTCGATGCCGATGACGGTAACCACGGGCAGGATCGCGTTCTTGAGCGCGTGCCGCCAGACGACGACGCGCCCGTTCTGCCCCTTGGCCCACGCCGTGCGCACGTAATCCTCGCGCAGCACTTCGAGCATCGCCGAGCGGGTGATGCGCATGATCAGCGCCGACGACCGGTAGCCGACGGCGAACGCGGGGAGCAGGAACTGCACGGCGTGGATCTTGAAATTCTCCGAGGGCGCCACCAGGGTCACCGGCGGAATCCAGCCGACCCAGGCGACCAGGCCGAGGATGATGACCATCCCCAACCAGAACGACGGCATGCTGAGCCCGGCCAGCGAGATCACGCGAAGCACGTAGTCGAGCGTCGAGTCCTGGCGGACGGCGCTGATGACACCGGTGGGGACCCCGAGCAGGATCGCGATCACCGTGGAGAGCAGGGCCAGCTCGACCGTCACCGGGATGAGCGGCTTGATGACCTGCCATGCGGGCAGGTCGTAGCGATAGGACTTGCCGAGGTCGCCGGTGACGATCTCGCGCAGCCAGTCGACGTACTGCACCCACATCGGCCGGTCGATCCCCAGCTCCTTCATGATGGCGGCCTTGTCGGACTCGCTCACGTAGCCGCCCGTCGAGAACAGGATGTCCACGATGTTGCCGGGAGCCAGGCGAAGGAGAACGAAGATGATGATCGACATGCCGAGGAGCGTCAGTACGGCGATACCGAGCCGGTGAGCGATGTAGGTTCGCGTAGGCGGCTCCGCGGGTCAGGCGACGGCGAGGGGGCCGGCGGCCGGCCCTCTCCCCTGCTCCGACGTTACTTGTCGAGCCACACTTCCTGCATGCGGCCGTAGTTGTAGATGTTGTTGTGCGGGACGTAGTTCCGGACGTACGGCCACTGCATCACGTAGTCCAGCCGCCAGCTCATCGACGGCCGGGCGCCGTCCTCCTCGAGCTTCTTCTGGATCTCCCAGACCATCTGTTGCCGCTTCTTGACGTCGATCTCCTGGGACTGCTGATCGATCATCTTCATGACCTGCTCGTCGCAGTAGCCGGTGTAGTTGCGGGGCGAGCCGCAGGCGAAGTTCTCGTAGAAGTTGGCGTCGGGATCGTCGGCACCGATCCCGGTGAGGTTCGCGCCGAGCTGGTATTCCTTTCGGGTGGCCAGCGGATGCCACTGCGCCGTGTCCACCTGTTTGAGCGTCGCCTCCACGCCGACTTGCTTGAGCTCGTTGATCACGAACGACGCGAAATCGACGTAGATCGGGATGTTGCGCGTGCCCATCTCGATCTTGAAGGGATTCTGCGGCCCGTAGCCGGCCTCGGCCAGGAGCTTCTTGGCCTTGGCCTTGTCGTCGGCGGGCTTCCCGTACCCCGGGAGCGCATTGAGATCCTTCTCCACCAGGCCCCACACACCGTACGGCTTGGGCATCATCGAGGCGCCGACCGCGGCGCCTCCCTGGTGGACGGCCTTGACGTAGGCCCGACGGTCGACGGCGAGGCTCACCGCCTGGCGCAGCTTGACGTTGTTGAAGGGCGGCTTGGTGTTGTTGACGAGGAGGTTGTCGACGACCGTCTGCCCGACGGTCTCGATCTTGATCTGCGGCACGGCCGCCTTCACCTGGTCGGCGATCGTCTTCGTCCCCTCGCCGGGGAAGCTGATGTCCAGGCGCCCGGCCTGGAGCGCCGCGTACTTCGTCCCGCGCTCCACGATGACCAGGTAGCGGATCCCGTCAAGATACGGCCGGCCCTTGACGAAGTAGTCGGGATTCTTCACGAGCTCGACGTACTCACCCCGCTTCCACTCCTTGAACTTGAACGGCCCGGTCCCGACGCAGCGCGTGCGCATCTCGGCGGCGGGCACGTGAGCGGGATAGACCGGCGAGTAGCCGGACGCGAGCATGAGGAGCAGCGACGGCTGCGGCCGCTTGAGGTGGAAAATGACGGTGTGGAGATCCGGCGCCTCGATGTTGTCGACGTTGGCGTACCAGTCCTTGCGCGGGTTGATGCGGAGCTTGCCCTGCGCGTCCTTCGTCTCGCGGATCATGTCGAAGGTGTACTTCACGTCCTTCGAGGTGAACGGCTGGCCGTCGTGCCACTTGACGCCCTTGCGGAGGAAGAACACCAGGTTGCGATAGTTGTCCTGCCACGACCACTTCTCGGCCAGCTCGCCCGTGATCGTGTCCATGCTCTCGACACGCTTCATCGGGTCGTACATGACGAGGTTGTTGAAGCAGGGAGCGGCCGGGAACACGCTCGAGATGGTGGCCGTCTCGTGGATCGAGAAGCCCTGGGGCAGATCCTCGCGCTGCATGGCGTTGAGGATCCCGCCGGATTTCGGTGTCTGGCTGATCGCCGGAGTGCCGGCGACGATCACGACGAGGGCGACCGCCAGACTGAATGCTGCGACACGCGACCGTGACATGCGGCCCTCCTGAGGGAAGAAGACGGGGTGTGGCGCCGAGTGTACGTGAAAACTGCACCCCTCACAATCTGAGGCCGGCGTAGAACAGTCGCAACACGAGGTGCATGGCGTAGAGCGCGCCGCCCGCCAGACCGCCGACCACGGTGCCGTTGACGCGGATGTACTGGAGGTCGTCGCCGGCGTGCTCCTCGATGAGGCGGACCGCGCCCTCGGGCCCGAGCGCGCGCACGCCCTGCTCGATCAGTGCCGCGATCCGGCTGTGGTGGCGGTCGAGCAGCTCGAGCGCGCGCGCCTTGACCCACTGATCGATGTCGACCCTGAGCGCCGCATCCTCGACGAGCGCCTCGCGCCACTGCTCGAGGCGGTCGGCGAGCCAGGTCACCGCCTCCGACTTGGGCCGGGCCAGGTCGCGCAGCAGGTTCTGCCGCACGGCGGTCGCCGCCTCTTCCGCCAGCTCGGCCACCAGGCTGCTCCGGAGCAGCTCGGCCTTCACTCCCTCTACCCGCGCGATGAGCGCGGGGTCGGTGCGCAGACGGACGACGAGGTCGGCCACGCTCTCGACCACCTGCCGGCGAAGCGGGTGGTCCGGATCGCGGCCAGCCTCGGCGAGACCGGAGCGCAGCGCCGCCACGATCCGCCGGCGGTCGATGAACCCGAGGAGGTCGGCCAGTCCGAGCGCGAGCCGCGGATAGAACGCGGTGCGCTCGCGATAGCGCTGGAGCAGGTCGTCGATCATCTCGGCGATGGCGTCCTGAGCGTCGGGGCGCTCAAGCGCCTCGGCCAGGGCGCGCGCCAGGGCGCCGCTCGCACGCTCGACCCAGCCGTACTCCCGGGCGAGGTCGAGGCCGGCCGCCACCAGCGGTGCGAGGGGCTGAGTCACCAGCAGCCGTTGAAGGCGCGTGACGATCTCGCTGGCCGCGGTCGATGGCAGCTCCCGGGCGACCCAGCCCAGCAGCATGCGCGTGACTTCCTCGAGGTCACGTCGGCTCGCCCACTCCGCGGCCCGCGCGATGAGCGCGGCGACGTCGAGCTTGGAAAGCTCCTGGGCAAGGTACTCGCGCGTGAGCACGCGGTCACCGACCATCGTTCCCACGCGCGTGGCCAGCATCTCCCAGTTGCGGGGAATCAGGCCGGTGTGCGGAATCGGCAGTCCGAGGGGACGCCGGAACAGCGCGGTCACCGCGAACCAGTCGGCGAGGCCGCCGACGACCCCGGCCTCCGCAATCGCGCCGATCCAGCCGCCCCACCAGGTCGCCCGGAACGGGTAGGTCACGATCGCGAGCCCGGCCGCGGCCAGCAGGACCGCGAGGGCCAGCCGCCTCTTTGGTCGCACCGACGCTACTCCAGGAGAAAGTCGAGCATGCGTTCAGTCGCGCTCGGGCCCGGCGGATACGTGTGCGTGCCGCGGATGTCGCCACCGCTCCACGCGTGACCCATCCCCGGAATCAGCCATGTCTCGAGCCAGGGACGGCCGGAGGCGTCGCGATAGAGCGAGTAGAGCGCGCCTTCGCGGCGATCCTCGGCGCTGGCCGTGACGTTCGCCAGGCGGGAGAACATCAGCGCCAGGGCGTCGAGATTCACGGGATTCACGACGACGTCGTTGGTTCCGTGCCAGAGCGAGGCACGGACGCGGCCAGCGCCGGCGCCCATGGCTCCTCCGCACGCCATGGCGGACTTCTCGCCGTCCACATGCTGGCCGAGCATGCACTGCAGCCCGGCATCGATCCCGACGCCACAGCGGTAGGGGCCACCGGCGCTCACGCCGACGCCGCGCACCAGCGTCGGAGCGTGACAGGCGAGATTGACGGCCATGAAGCCGCCGGCCGAGAAGCCCAGCACGATCACACGCTCCGCCGCGCGCTGCTGTTGGACCACGTGCCGGATCAGCGTGATGAGCTGGTTCGTCTCGCTTCCCGCCGCCGCTCCAGACTCGAACCAGTTCCAGCAGCGACTGACGTTGTCGCGCCGTCCCTGGGCCGGATAGAGGATAAAGAGGTTTCGCCGTTCCGCCACCTCGTTGAGCCGGGTGCCGAGCGCGAAGTCCTCGGGGGTCTGCCAGCAGCCGTGCAGCGCGACGATCAGGGGCACCTTTGCCCCTTCCGCCTTCGGCGCATCGGCCGGCAAGGCGAGCGCGCGGGGCACGTAGAGCCTGTACAGGCGCTCCCCGAGACGGCCCTTCTGGAACGCCGCCTCGCTCGGATCTTTCTTGTCCGCGGCCACGACCACGGCGGCACTGGCAAGGGCGATCACCAGCGCCAGCGCGATCAGCGACCGGCGGCGCATCTCAGCGCCCACGGCGCCGCCGCGCCGGCAGCAGCACCCGGCTCCGCTTCACGTCCCACACGCCGCGCGGCGTGAGCCGCACGTCGGGCAAGAAGTCCGCGGCCAGGAAGAAGAGCGTGAAGACGGGCTCGTGGTGAGGATAGCCGCGCGCCACGACGGCCTCGCGGAATTCCTGCTCCCAACGGGCCGCATCGCGGAGCGTACCGCGCGTCATGATGCCACCGAGCGGAAGAGGAAGCTCGAACGCGATACGGTCGCGACCGGCCAGGACGATGCCGCCGTGGAGGTCGAGCAGTCGGTTCACCGCACTCGCCATCGCAGCCGGCTCGCGCCCGAGCACGACGATGTTGAAGTCGGTGGTGATCGTCGCCGCCAGGCCGTCGAGACGGTCGTCGCCAAAGCCGGCCACGACCGCCGGCGCCACCCAGCGCCCACCACGATCGATCAGCGCCGCGTGCAGATCTCCGACGGCGAGCGGACGCTCTTCCAGGCGCGTGATGACGGCGCTCACCAGCCGAACGACGGGATACCGGTCGCGTGGCGGCAAGGCGAAGTCCTCGGCCCGCGCGCGCCAGCGGACGTTCAGTCGCGCCTCCGCCGAGGTGAAGGCGCGCTGCCACGGCACCTCGGGCATGCGCGCCAGCATCTCGCCCCGATCGGCGGCAACGCGTCCGCCCGCGATGACCATCTCGGGTCGCGGCTCCGCGAGATCGCGCAGCACGCAGACGTCGGCGTACCGGCCGGGCGCCACCGCACCGAGGTCGGCGTCGAGCCCGTAGTAGGTCGCCGCGTTCAGCGTCGCCATGCGGTAGGCGTCGATCGGCGGGACGCCCCGGTCGAGCGCGAGGCGGAGGGCGTGATCCATGAAGCCATTGGCGAGGATGAAAGCCGGCATCGAGCCATCGCACGTGAGCATCAGGCGCGAGACGAGCGCCGGCGCCGCCTTGAGCGCGTCGAGGAGGCCGGCCAGGTCCGGGCGCAGTGAGGACTCACGGAGCATGACACTGATGCCCTGGCGCGCGCGCTCGAGCACCTGGGGCGCCGTGATGGGCTCGTGATCCGACGTGAACCCGGCGGCGGCAATGGCGGCGATCTTCTCAGCCTTGGCGCCGGCCGTGTGGCCCTCCACGCGGCGCCCCGGGCCGTGGGCCAGCGCGAGACGCTTCAGCATCTCGGGCCGCCCGGCCCAAGCGTCGGGCCAGCGCGTCACCTCGCCCACGGCCACCGCGGCCGGGTGCGTCATCGCTTTGGCGAGATCGCCGAGCGGATACCGGCGGGCTTCGTCCAACGTCCGCGACTGAGCGTGGGGGCGGATCATCCAGTAGAAGCGCAGCGGCGAGCCCGTCAGCGCGTCGGCGGCGACTCGAAAGGCGCGCAGACCGCCCAGCTCCCAGAACTGGAGCGTGTCGGCGAAGACCGTCGTGGTGCCCAGCGGCACGATGTGACGGGCCATGGCCGACGGCGTGATCAGGTGCGCCGGATGCACGTGAGGATCGATGTAGCCCGGGCACAGCACGCCGCCGCTCGCGTCGACGACTCGCGTCCTCGGCCCCACCATGTCGTCGCGCAGCCCGACGTAGGCCACGCGCTCGCCCTTGATGGCGACGTTCGCCGGGTAGACTTCGCCCGTGTAGACGTTGAGGAGCGTGCCGCCGCGCACGTAGAGGTCGGCGGGGGCATGGCCACGCGCCACCGCGGTCAGCGCCTGCCGCTGCCGGCTGTTCATACACGCTCGATTATAGAATGCGTGTCGTGAGCGAGCCGATCGTCGTGACCGAGACCGTGCGCGTGCCGGGGCACGCTCTCACCATGCGCGCCGTTCGATCCTCGGGCCCCGGCGGCCAGAACGTGAACAAGGTGGCCTCGAAGGTCGACCTCCGGGTGGATCTGGACGCCATCGAGGGACTGAGCGACCGCGCCCGGGCGCGCTTGCACGCGCTCGCCGTCAATCGACTCGACGCCGACGGTCGCCTCGTCGTCACGAGTCAGGAATCGCGCGAACAGGCTCGCAATCTCGAGATTGCCCGTGAGAAGGTGCGTCGCCTCCTGACGGCCGCGCTGCGCGAGCCGCGGGTACGTCGGGCCACGCGTCCGTCGGCGGCGGCCAAGGAGCGGAGGCTCGAGGGGAAGAAGCGACGCGCGTCCCTCAAGCGCTGGCGCGGCCGCCCCGAGGGGGACTGAGCAGAGGAGCGAGACGGTGACCGACGACGAGGTCGAGATCCGGCGACTGATCGGGCGCTTTGCGAATTCCTTCGATCTCAAGGCCTGGGATACGCTCGAGGCCTGCCTGGCCGAGTCGCTCGCCACCGATTACTCGGACCTCCGAGGCACGCCGCCCGGGGTCGTCGCCAGACAGCGATTCGTCGAGATGCGCCGCACGGCCCTCGACCGCCTCCAGACCCACCACCTGTCGGGCAACTATGAGGTCACCCTCGACGGCGACCGCGGTCGATGCCGCACGTCGATGATGATCTGGCGACGAGACGACGAGGGGCGCGTGCTGAACACCCATTGCCTTTATGATTTCGAGGTCTCCCGATCCGCCGTCGGCTGGCGGATCTCGTCGATCACGCAGAAGGTGCTCTGGAGCGATGGCGATTGGGCGATCCATTCGGGGATTCAGAAAGCCTGACGCCGCGGCCGGCGGCCGGGGATCTAGAACTAGAACCCGAGTCCCCGCACCTCGTGGCGGAATCGCTCCACGTTGCGGAGCTTGATGTCCTCGTAGCCGCGGATGACGTCGGGCAGGTTCGCGACCTTCACGGCGCGCTCGTAGCTCTCGGACGAGAGTCCGGTCAGCGCTTTCTCGATCAGCGTGCGGTACTCGCCGATCAGCTCGCGCTCGACGCGGCGGACCTTGGCCTTGCCGAACGGATCGAGCGCGGTGCCGCGCAGGCGCCGCAGGGCCACCAGGGCCCGGAACGCGGAGTCGAACCAGCGCTTGCGGAGCTTCAGCTTGTTCTCGAATCCCATGGCGCGCAGGAGCGGCGGATGGAGCTGGTAATGGACCTGGACGCCGCCGGGGTACTCCTCGGCCAGCTGGGCGGCGAGGTCGTTCTTGAGATGCAGACGCGCGACCTCGTACTCGTCCTTGTACGCCATCAGCTTGAAGAGGTAGCGCGCCACGGCCTCGCCGAGCCGTGTCTCGCCTGGCACGGCCGCCTGCTCGGCGGCAGCGACCCGCTTCACGAAATCGACATAGTCTCGCGCATAGCGGGCGTCCTGGTAGGCGATCAGCTCGGGGACGCGGATCTCGATCAGACGGCACAGCTCGCCGGTCGCGCCCGACTTCTCGATGATGGCGCGGGCCTCGGCGGTCAGCGCGAACGTCGACTCCACCGCGCCGATCCGGTGCTTGCGGAGACCGGCGGCCCACCGGGGATCCACGACGAGTAGCCGGCCGGCCCGGAACGCCTGCGTGTTCATTTGCACCGAGACGCCGTTGAGGACGATGGCCTCTTCGATCGCGGCGGCGCTGACCGGGATGGCGCCGGCCTGGTAGGCGGCGCCGAGCACCAGGAGGTTCGCCGCCATGTGGTCGTCGAAGAGCGTCTCGGCCAGCCCCAGCGCGTCCAGGTAGACGTTGTCGTCCTTGCGGGTGACGCGATTGATCGAGGCGAGCATGCCCTGCGTCTCCGGGAACTGAACGTCGGTCGAGGTGACCATCGCGCCCGTCGGCACCTTGCTCGTCGACACCACGGCGATCGTCTTGTCCGGCCCCGCGTGATCGAGGTTCTGCGGCGAGGTCGCGACGAGGACGTCGAAGCCGAGATAACAGTCGGCCTCCCCGGCCGAGACCTTGTTGGCGACGTCCAGCGGGCGGTCGGAGATCTTCAGGTGCGACACCACGGGGCCGCCCTTCTGGCTGAGCCCTGTCTGGTCGAGACCGCGCACCTGCTTGCCGTCGAGGAGGGCCGCCGTCCCGAGGATCTGGTTGACGGTGACCACGCCGGTGCCACCAATACCCGTCATGAAGATGGATGCCGCGCGGTTCACCTTCAGCACCGGCTCCGGCAGCGACTGGTCGACGACGAACGTCTTCCGCTCCTTCTTCTTCGCCGTGCCCACGGGGACCACGGTGACGAACGACGGACAGTCGCCGCGCAGGCACGAATAGTCCTTGTTGCACGAGGACTGGTGGATCTGCGTCTTGCGGCCGAACTCCGTCTCCACCGGCTGGACGCTCAGGCAGTTCGACTTCACGCCGCAGTCGCCGCAGCCCTCGCAGACGGCTTCGTTGATGTACACGCGCATCGCCGGGTCGGGCAGCTTGCCGCGCTTGCGCAGACGACGCTTCTCGGCGGCGCAGCGCTGGTCGTACACCAGCACGCTCACGCCGGGGATCCCGCGGAGCAGCCGCTGAGCCTCGTCGAGCCGGTCACGGTGCCACACCTCGACGCCGGTCGCCCATCGCGCGCCCTTGCCGTACTTGTCGGGCTCGTCGGTCATCACGACGATGCGCTTGGCGCCCTCGGCCTCGAGCATGCGCGTGAGCTCGGCCACCGGCATCGCGCCGGCCGCGTCCTGGCCGCCCGTCATGGCGACCGCGGAGTTGTAGAGGATCTTGAAGGTCACGTTCGTCCCGGCGGCCACGGCCTGGCGGACCGCCAGCGAGCCCGAGTGGAAGAACGTCCCATCACCCAGGTTCTGGAAGATGTGCGGTGTCTCGGTGAACGGCGCCATGCCGACCCATTGCACGCCCTCGCCGCCCATGTGCGTGAGACCGAAGGTCTGGCGGTCCATGTAGAGCGCCATCCCATGGCAACCGATGCCGGCCGAGGCCATCGAGCCCTCGGGGACGACCGTCGACCGGTTGTGCGGACACCCGGAGCAGAAGTAGGGCTGGCGGACCATCGTCAACGGCGCCGGACGCTCGCGTAACGCTTCGAGCAACGCCACGCGCGCAGTGATCGAGTCCAGGCGCAGCTTTCGCTCGAGCCGCGAGGCGACGAGTTGCGCGATGCGATCGGCGTCGAGCTCGCCGTTGGCCGGGACCAGCGGCTTGCCGTGCTCGTCCTGCTTGCCGACGACGCGCGGGCGCTCGGCCTGGTTGTAGAGCGTGTCGCGAATGAAGAGCTCGATGAACGAGCGCTTCTCCTCGACGACGAACAGCTCCTCCAGGCCACGGGCGAACTCGCGGACGATCGACGGCTCCATCGGGAACATCATGCCGATCTTGAGCAGCCGAACGCCGTGCCGGCGAAGCGCCTCGTCGTCGAGGCCCAGCTCGAGCAGGGCCTCGCGCAGGTCGTAGTACGTCTTGCCGGCGGCGGCGATCCCGAGCCACGCGTCGGGCGTCGGGATCGTGATGCGGTTCACTCGGTTCGCGGCGGCGAACGCCTTGGCGGCCTCCAGCCTCCCGTAGTGGATCTGCCGCTCGGTCTCCAGCCCGAAGGGCGGCATGAGCATCGGCTGCTGCATCGCCTGCCACTGGCGCCCCTCGAAGACGAAATCCGGCGGCACGATCGTCAGGCGATCCGGCGACACCTCGGCCGTCCCGACCTCGTCGGCGACGTTCGTCACGATCTTGAATGCGACCCAGAGCCCGGAGTAGCGCGACAGCTCGAACCCGAGGCGGCCGAGATCGAGGATCTCCTGGAGGTTGCCGGGAAAGAGGGTGGGCATCAGCGCGTCGTAGAACGCCACCTCCGAGTGGGTGGGCAAGGTCGACGACTTGGACAGCGGATCGTCGCCCCCGAGAGCCAGGACCCCGCCGTGGCGCCCGACACCGGCATAGTTGCCGTGCTTGAAGATGTCGCCGGTGCGATCGACGCCGGGTCCCTTGCCGTACCACATCCCGAGCACACCGTCGTACTTCGCGCGCGGGAACAGGTTGGCGAGCTGGCTGCCGTAGATCGCCGTCGCACCCAGGTCCTCGTTGACCCCGGAGATGAAGACGACGTGATGATCCCGCAGGAGGTCGGGGTTGCGCTCCAGCGTGAGGTCGAGCCCCCCCAGGGGCGATCCGCGGTAGCCGGAGATCAGCGTCGCCGTGTTGAGGCCGCGGCGAGCGTCGGCTCGATGCTGCTCGAGCGGCAGCCGGACGAGCGCCTGGATGCCGGACAAGAAGATGGTCCCGTGT
>MNEG01000152.1 GCA_001917585.1 Candidatus Rokubacteria bacterium 13_1_40CM_68_15 | reverse complement strand
GATCATCACCGAGATGATGAACTCGCCCGACTCCGTCCACAGCATCAGGTCGGGCGTCGCGTAGGCCGCGCGGATCGGATAGATCGCGCCGGCCAGGCCGGTGAGGAGCGCGGAGACGAGGCAGACCGCCATCTTGTAGCGCTGGACGTTGTAGCCAAGGAAGCGGGCGCGGTCCTCGTTCTCGCGGATCGCCACCAGCACCCGGCCGAAGTGCGAGCGCACGACGGTCTGACAGACGGTGTAGGCGAAGGCGAGATAGCCGAGGACCAGGTAGTACTTCTTGAGCGGCGTGTCGATCGGAAGGCCGGGCACGAGCATCGCCTCGGGCAGTCCCTGGATGCCGTCCGAGCCGCCGAACGTCTGCGTGTAACGGAAGAATGTGTAGACGACCTCGGCGAAGATCAGCGTGAGCAGCGCGAAGTAGATGCCGCGACGGCTGGTGGCGAAGTAGGACACGACGAGCGCGTAGAGCCCGACGACGACGACGGCGAAGCCCAGGCACGCCCACAGCGACAGCACGCCCCGCTCGAGCAGGACGGCGGTGGCGTAGGCGCCGAGCCCGTAGAACGCGGCGTGGCCGAACGACACGAGGCCGGTGTAGCCCATCAGTAAGTCGAGGCTCATGGCGATGGCGCCGAAGAGCAACGCGTCGAACGCGAGCAGCAGGTAGTACTTGGTCATCCACGGCCAGAGCGGCAGCGCGGCCAGCAGCGCTCCGGCGGCGAGCGCCCGCCATCCCATCACTCCAGCACGCCCTCGCGCCCGAAGAAGCCGCGCGGTCGCATGATCAGCACCACGATCATGATCCCGAAGATGGCGATGGCCACGCGCTGCGGGTTCATCCAGAGCGTGAGCAGGCTCTGGGCGATGCCGATCACGAAGGCGGCCACGACCGAGCCGCTGATCGATCCCATCCCGCCCAGGATCACGACGATGAAGGCGAGCAGGATCATCTCGACTCCCATCTGCGGGTACACCGTGAACACCGGTGCGAGCAATAGCCCCGCCAGTGCCGCGAGCGCCGCCGAGCCCGCGAAGGTCAGGGTGAAGACGCGCGGGACGTTGACGCCGAGGCCGTCGAGCATCTCGGCGTCCTGCACCGCGGCGCGCACGAGAATGCCGGCGCGCGTCTTGGTGAAGAACAGCCAGATGGCGAGCAGCAGGGCTGAGGAGATCGCGAGCAGAAACAGGCGGTAGTTCGGATAGGTCATGCCCAGGAGCGGCGTCGAGCCCGTGACCGGGGGCAGGATGCGGCGCATGTCACCGCCCCAGATCTGGCGGGCGCCTTCCCGGAACACGAGGGCGAGACCGAATGTCAGGATGAGGCCGTACAGCGGCTCGCGCCGGTAGACGGGACGGAGCGTGGCGACCTCGGTCACGACGGCGAGGGCGCCCACCAGGACCGGGCCGACGACGAGCGCCACCCAGAACGAGTGGGTGACGCCGATCACGGCGATGCCGGCATATGCGCCCAGCATGTAGAGCTCGCCGTGAGCAAAGTTCATCACGCCGAGCAGCCCGAAGATCACCGTCAGGCCCAGCGCCAGCAATCCCAGCGCGGCCCCGAAGACGAGGCCGTGCAGGAGCTGCGGCAGCAGGACCGCGACGACGTAGTCCATGATGTGCGGTCGCCTCGAAAGCCGCGCCGAGAATATCACGCGGCCCACGTGTCTCCGAGAATGCCAGCGCGCGTCGGCCGGCTGCTCACCCGCTACACGCGCTCGACGTCCGGCCGGCCGAACAGACCGTACGGGCGCACGAAGAGCGCGGCGAGCAGCACCAGATACGACGCGACATTGCTGAATCCGCCACCCATCATCCGGTCGAGGTATCCGGCGGCCACACTTTCCAGGACACCGATGATGATCGCGCCGACGATGGTTCCGGCAATGCTGTCGAGGCCGCCGAGGATGACGACCGGGAACACCTTGAGCCCCAGGAGCACGACTCCGAATCCGCCACCCGACACGACCGTCCACAGCGTGCCGGCGAGCACCGACAGGATGGCCATCATCGCCCACGTGACGGCGAAGTAGCGCTGGACGTCGATCCCGGCCGTCATGGCCGCGCGCTGGTCGTCGGCAATCGCGCGGAGAGCGACTCCCGTCCGACTCACGCGGAAGAACACGCTCACGGCGACGATCGTGACGGCCGAGACCGCGGCCGCGAGCAGCTTGTCGGCTGCGACGGGCACGCCACGAATGATGAGCGCGTCGGCGGGGATGGGCAGCGAGATGCCGCCCGGGATACCGGCGAACACGATCGCCGCCGAGCCGCGCATCGCGGCGCCGACGCCGATGGTGACCATGATGAGCGAGATCAGGGGATGGCCGACCAGTCGGCGGAGGACCATCCGGCTGAAGACGAGCGCCGTCCCCGCCATGACGGCGCCGCTGAACCCGACGGCCGCGACGAGCCCGAGCCCGAGCGCGTGGAGCCCCGTCGCGACCAGCCGCGAGCCGAGCATGAGCCATTCGCCGAGGGCGAAGTTCATCATGCGCGACGCCTTGTACACGACGACGAAGGCGAGCGCGACGGGGGCATACATCGCCCCGCCAGCGCCCCGTCGACGACGAGCGCGATCAGGAACTCCAGCGCCTAGTTCTTCTTCTTGATCTCCCAGGTGAAGCCGGCCACCGGATCCTTGCCCACCATGGGCTCGCCGATCGAGTCGCTGCCGGCGATGCGCGCGATGGGAACGTTCTTGCCGCCCTTGACCTGGTAGAGGTGCATGTCCATCACGACCTGGTGATCGTCCTTGCGAATGCACTGGCGCCCGATGTGGGTGTTGTCCAGGCACATCCCTTCGTGGGCCTCGGCCACCTTGTCGGGATCGAAGCTCTTGGCCTTTTCCACGGCCGCCGCCCAGAAGAGCACCGCGTCGTAGGCGCCAGCCGCGATGTTGGCGTCGAGGTTCCAGCGCTTCTTGAACTTCTGGTTGAACGTCTGCATGGCCGGATCGGGGTTGAAGGCGGAGAAGTGGTTGAGCTGGACGAAGCCCTCCATCGGCTCGGCGATGGCGGGCAGATCCTGTTGCAGGAGGAAGCAGTCGATGCCGGCCAGCTTGTACTTCTTCGTCATGCCGAAGGAGTGGAGCTGCGTCATCAGCCGGATGGAGTCGGTGCCCGCGAAGGCCAGGAACAGGACCTCGGGCTTGGAGTCGGTGATGGCGCCGAACCAGGGGCTGAAGTCCTTGGTGTCGAGCGGCGCGCCGGCCACGCCCACGACCTCGCCACCCAGCTTCTCGAGCGCGGTCTTGAACTGGCGCCCGTCCGACTGGCCCATGGCGTAGTCGGTGTAGAAGATGTAGACCTTCTTGCCCATCTTGTCGAGGATGTACTTGGCCAGGCCGTTGGACTGCATGCGCGAGTCCGGCTGGTTCGAGAAGTAGTACTTGTGGAACTTCGTCGTCCGCATGAACTCCGCGCAGGACACGGAGTTCCAGTGCACGGTCTTGTGCTTCTTGGTGACGTCCATGATGGCCATGGTCGCGCCCGAGGAGACCGCGCCGACCAGGAGCTTCACGTCGTCCTGCAGGATGAGCTTCTCGGCCTTGCGGACGGCCGGCGCCGGCTTCGTCTCGTCGTCCTCGGAGACGATCTCGATCTTGTGGCCGAGGACGCCGCCCTTGGCGTTCAGCTCCTCGACGGCCAGCGTCATCCCCATCGTCTGATACTTGCCGTACCCCTCGAACACCCCGACCTTCGAGCCGAGGTCGCCGATCTTCACGACCTTCTGTCCCTGGGCCGGGGCGAAGCCAACGCCGCCGGCCATCACCACCGCGAGCGCGACGATTACCGTGAGCACGATCCTCATCATGAGTCCCTCCTTGCTGATTGCGAAGACGCTTCGATCACGCCGGTGAGGGCGTGCACGATCCGACGTAGCGGCTCACGCAGGCGCTCCGGCGCCGGCGTTGCCGCCTTGACGTAGCCTTCCGCCTCGTCGAACGCCAGGCGCACGGTCGTGGCCGCCCGAGCATTGCGCTGGGTCACCGCGAAGTCCACGAGATTGTAGTAGCGCCAGATGGCTTCGAGGAACTTCCTCCCGATCGCGGCCCGCGCATCCGCCGGAGCCGCGGAGAGCTGGCGATCGGCCTCGAGCGCGAGATCCCGCGCGAGCGCCACGACGAACACCATGAGGCCGCGCTCGGCGTCGGGGGCATCGCCGCGCTGGAGGGCGGCCCGAACGCCGTCGTCCAGTCCCGGGGGCAGGCCGCCGGCACGAGCGCGGAGCTCCTTGCGCAGCGCGCCCTCGTCGTAGAGCCGCCGCGCCACGTCGAACTTCCGCGCCTCCAGCGAGAACTTGAGCTGCTTGAAGTTCGCCGAGATCTCGTTGTCGCGCGGGGTGTAGGCGCCGACGTGGTGGGCGAAGACCGGCGCTGCGTACGCCGTGATTATCGTAGCGAGGGCCGCGAGCACGGTTAAGGCCGTGGGTGGCCTGTTCGAGGTGCGAAGTGGCTCCGTGTCCGCAGTCAACCGTTGCTCCTCAATCGCATCACCAGCACGCCCACCAGCAGCCACATGGCGACGATGGTGGCACCGCCAAACGGAATCCACACCAACCATTCGGCGAGCCGCTTGCCGTCCTCCACGCCCCGGAACGGGATGAGCGCGGCCCACACGAGATAGCCCACGGGGTAGCCGGCGCCGCCGGCCGTCAGCAGCGCTACGAGCGCCCGCCGCCAGCCCGGCGTCGGCGCCCACGTGGCGGCCACCATCGTCGTGAGGATGATGATCGTTCCCATGCCCTCGGCGTGCATGTGGAAGAGCCGCAGCCCGCCGTCGAACCGGGTCAGCGCCTCGTCCATGATCTGCTCGTCCACGTCGCGCACGCCCACGAGCCCGTGCACCTCGGGACGCGCCAGCATCGTGCCGCGGGCCCAGCGTGCCAGCTCGAGCTTGAAGCGCACCATCGAGGCGCCGCTGATCTCGGCGCAGGCGATGAGGAGGAGAGCGACGAGGAGGGCAGGGGCGGGAGGCAGGCGCCACGTCGGGTGTGCTCCCTCCGTCATGTGACGAGCGCGCGCCGCGTCGCCAGCGCGACGAGCAACCCGAGGATGCCGACGATGGCGAGAGTCCCGAGCGGCGTGAGCACCCAGCGCTCGGCGAAGGCGACGCCCTCGTCACGGCCCAGCTCGAGCACGGCAGCCGCGTAGGCCAGGTAGCCGAGGGGAAAGAGCACGCCGAGCATCATCACGGCGTAGAGGGCGGCGCGGATCCGGCGGGATGCGACGATGCTCGCCACGAGCGTGGCCGCGACCAGCATCACCGGGGCCAGGCCCTCGGCGTGCGTGTGGAAGAACGAGAGGCCGGCCTCCACGGCGAACACGGCGCGCGCGCGCACCTCGTCGTCGTACTCCGCGCTTCCCGTGAGTCCGTGCACGACGGGGTTGGCGGCGATGCGGGCGCGCGTATATCGTTCGGTCTGGGGGCGCATCTGGGACATCACGGCGCCGGCGGTCTCGCCAAGCGCCATCACGATGACCGCGATGAGGACGACGACGAGCGGAGGCCGTCTCATTCGAGTTGCGTGACTCTATCATCGGCCCTGGGGTTTGTCATGACGCGACCCGTGATATCTTGGCCGCCCCATCCCGGTGATGGCGAAGGAGAATTCGATGCGGCTCGGCACGCGCTCTCTCACCGTCGGACTGATCGCATGCGCCCTCCTGCCGCAGCTCATCGCCGCGGCGACGACGCCCGAGGCGAAGCAGCAGGCCTTCGAGGCCATCGAGCGGAACGCGGAGCAGATCGCCCTCGTCGGTGACTCGCTCTTCTACTTCGGCGAGCTGGGGATGCAGGAGCTCGAGAGCACGAAGTTCCTCAAGGAGACGCTCGAGGGCATCGGGTTCACCGTCGAGCTCGGCGGGGCCGGCATGCCCACGAACGTGTGGGCGACGTGGGGATCGGGCAAGCCCCTCATCGTCATCGCCACAGAGGTCGACGCGCTGCCCGAAGGCTCGCAGACCCCGAACGTCATCGAGCGCAAGCCGCTCGTGCCGGGAGCGCCCGGCCACATGGAAGGGCACAACACGATGGGCGCCGTCGCGGTGGGCGCCGCTCATGCGGTGAAGCAGGTCATGGAGCGTCATCGGCTCCCGGGCACGGTGGCGATCTCGCTCGGACCGGCCGAGGAGCAGCTCATCAGCCGGCCGTATCTCGTGCGCGCCGGCTACTTCAAGAACGCGGACGCCGCGATCATCATCCACATCGGCGACACGCTGGGCACGGGCTTCGGGCTGCAGAACTACGCGCTGGTCGGCGCCAAGTTCACCTTCAAGGGCAAGACCGCGCACGGCTCGGTGAATCCGTGGGACGGCCGGGACGCCGTCGACGCCGTCGTGCTCATGGACATCGGCTTCGACAAGCTGCGCGAGCACCTGCGGCCGACGTACCGCGCCCACCGCACGATCACGATGGGCGGCATCCAGCCCAACATCATCGCCGACACGGGGCAGATCTGGTGGTTCGTGCGTGACGCCACCGGCCCGGCCGCCAAGGAGACGTACGACAAGCTGGTCAACGTCGGCCGGGGCGCCGCCCTGATGACCGGCACCTCGGTGGAGGTCGAGCCCTTCGGCGCCGCGTGGCCGCAGCTCGCCAACAAGGTCATCGGCGAGGCGATCCAGCGGAACATCGAAGCCGTGGGCATGCCGAAGTGGACGGACGAGGAGGTGCGGCGCGCCAGGGAGCTCCAGCGCTCCGTCGGCGCTCGCGACGTCGGCCTCAGCACCGAGGTGCGGCCCTTCCGGGCTGGCGCGCAGACGACGGCGTCCAACGACATCGGCGACATCACCTGGGTCGTGCCCACGGGTGTCCTGAACTTCCCGTCGAGCGCTCCCGGCGTGAACTACCACCACTGGACGGCGGCGATCACGCCGGCCACCTCGATCGCTCACAAGGGCATGGTGGTCGGCGCCAAGGTGCTCGCGGTGTCCGTCCTGGACTTGATGACGTCACCAGACCTCGTGCAGCGCGCCCGGGCGCAGTTCCAGGACGATACGAAGGAGACGAAATACTTCTCGCTGCTCCCGGCGGATGCCAAGCCGCCGCTCGATCTCAACCGGGAGATGATGGAGAAGTACCGCCCCGAGATGCGGAAGCTCTATCTGAACAAGAAGGTCCAGTTCAAATAACGCCGATGCGTGGGGGCGCCACCTACGTCGCGTCGCTGCGGGACGGCCGTACTGTCTTCCTCGACGGCGAGCGCGTGGACGACGTCACCAAGCACCCCGCGTTCGTCGAGCCGATCCGCAAGATCGCCGAGACGTACGATCAGGCGGCCGCCGCTCCCGACGTGACGACCGTCGTGGATCCGGCCACGGGCCGGCATTTCGGCGCCATGTGGCTGATCCCGCGCAGCGCCGACGACATCGAGATTCGCCGCCGCGTCCACCGCTTCTGGGCCGAGCCGTCCTACGGCCTCATGGGGCGTACGCCCGACCACGTCGCCTCCGTCATCACGGCGTTCGCGTCGTGGCGCCAGCTCTTCGATCGCGCCGGCCGCCAGTTCGGCGACAACATCGTGAGGTTCTGGGAGAAGGCGCGCGCGGAGGACCTCTACCTCTCCTACGCGATCGTGCCGCCCCAGATCGACCGCTCGCAGCCGGCCCACCGCCAGCCCGAGCCGTTCCTGTACCCCGGCGCCGTACGCGAGCGCGACGACGGCATCGTCGTGCGCGGCTGCCAGGCCATCGCCACGTCGGCCGCGATGGCCGACTGGCTGTTCCTGTCCTACATCACGCCGCTGGCCCCGGGGGACGACGACTACGCGCTCTCGCTCGTGATGCCCATGAACGCCGACGGCTTGAAGCTCTACCCGCGCCGGCCCTTCGCCGCCCAGGCGACCAGCGTCTACGACTATCCGCTCTCGTCGCGCTTCGACGAGCTGGACGTCACCGTCGTGTTCGAAGACGTCTTCGTGCCGTGGGAGCAGGTGTTCATCTACCGGCGCGTCGATCTCGTCAACGCGCAGTTCCACGAGACGCCCTCGCACACGATGGCCAACTTCCAGTCGCTGGTGCGCTTCGGCGTCAAGCTCGAGTTCCTGGCCGGATTGGCCATGAAGCTGGTCGAGCTGCACAGCAACGAGGGGAACGCGGCGACCCAGGCGCACCTGGGCGGCGAGATCGCCGCGCTGTGCGCCGCCTTCGAGGGCCTCGTCCACGCCGCCCAGCGCTTTCCGCTGGTGAGCGAAGGCGTGGCCCGGCCTCATCCCCAGTACATCTACGCGGGGATGAGCCTGCAGCGCCGGCTGATCGTCGACCTGATGCGCGCCGTGCGCGAGCTGGCCGGCGGCGCGTTCCAGGCCCTGCCGTCGTCGTCGGCGTCGTTCGACTCGCCCGAGACGTGCGCCGACACCGAACGCTACTATCGTTCCGGCGTTGCCAGCGCCCGCGACCGCGTGAAGCTGCTCAAGCTGATCTGGGACATGGTGGGCACGGAGTTCGCGGGCCGTCAGCTCCAGTACGAGATGTTCTACTCGGCGGCACAGCCCGTGGTGAACGCGCGGATGTTCCGGGCCTACGACTGGGCGAAGGCCAAGGCCATGGTCGATCGCTGTCTCGGCGAGTACTGATGGCCACGCTCGGCCTCCTCAACATCGGCGCGCTCGTCACCGGTCGTCTGGCCGATCCGCGGAGCGACGCCGAGGTGATCTTCGTCAGTGACGGCCGGATCGCCGCGATCGGAGCGGGTGCCGGCCCCGGTGCGGCGAGCGCCGACGTGGTCGTCGACTGCCGCGGGACGACGGTGATTCCCGGGCTGATCGACTCTCACTGCCACGTCGTGCTGGGCGACTACACGCCGCGCCAGAAGACGGTCGACTTCCTCGACTCCTA